>JBAUSZ010000131.1:0-16803 GCA_049581965.1 Thermoanaerobaculia bacterium
TGCGCTCGTAGAAATTCGTGATCTCCACGGGTCGCTTGTCGATGCGCACTTCGAAATCGGCGGGCCCGAGGCCGGAGATCGGCCTCCCCTCCTTGTCGGTCACGACGACATCGAGCTCGAGGACGGACGTCTCGACCGACCCGGAGACGCGCGGGGCGTTCGCGGGTACCTGGGCGACGGCACCGCGCGACGGCGCGAGAAGGGCAGCGAGAAGGACCGCGAGACCGGTGTTCATTCGGGGCATCTTCGGAAGCGTACAGCAGGGCCCGTGCCAGGCGAAGCGTCACACAGAGAGGAGAAACGCCTTGAGGTACTCGCCCTCGGGGCAGTCGAGGGACACGGGGTGGTCGGGCCCCGCGCCGCGCCTCTCGAGGAGCCTCACCTCGCGGCCCGCGTCGAGAGCGGCCGAGAAGAGCACCTTCTGGAAGAGGTCCGCGGCCACGGGCCCGGAACACGAGCACGCGAGGAGGAGGCCGCCTTTCGTGAGGAGCTTCAGCGCGAGGCGGTTCACGTCCTTGTAGCCGCGGCACGCCCGGTCCACGTCGCTCCGCCGCTTCGCGAAGGCAGGGGGATCGGTGACGATCAGGTCCCACGTTTCTCCGGCCGCGACTCGGGCCCGGAGATCCTCGAAGACGTCCGCGCAGGTGGTCGCCGCCCGGCCCTCGGGCTCGTCCACGGGCTGTCCGTTCGCGCGGTGGTTCTCGCGCGCGAGCGCGAGCGCTCTCTCCGAGGCGTCCACGTGGACGACGCGCGTCGCGCCTCCCGCGAGCGCCGCGACACCGAAGGCGCCCGAGTACGAGAAGAGGTTCAGCACGCGCCGGCCCCCCGCGAGACCGCGCACGACGTGGCGGTTCTCGCGCTGGTCGAGGAAGAAGCCCGTCTTCTGGCCCGAGGAGAGCTCCGCGACGAACGTCAGCCCACGTTCGCGGAACGCGGCCCGCGCGGGGAACGACCCTCCCGCGAGCACCTCGTCTTCGAGCGGCAGCCCCTCGCCCTTGCGCGAGGCGAGGTCGTTGCGTTGGACGATCGCCTCACCCGGGAAGCGGGCCCGGAGCGCGGGGAGCCAGAGAGAGCGCGCATGCTCGGTTCCCTCCGTCGTCGCCTGAACGCAGAGAACGCCGCCGTAGCGGTCGACGACGAGGCCCGGCAGGAAGTCGCCCTCCGCGTTCACGAGGCGATAGCCGTCCGTCTCGGCCGGGACGACGAGCCTCCGCAGCGCCACCGCGTCGTCCAGCCGGGAAGCGACGAGGCCCGCATCGAGCGGCCGGTCCTCGAACGTCCAGAAGCGCGCCACGATCGGCGAGGAGGGGGACGCGAAGCCCCGGCCGATGAAGGCGCCGTCCGCGTCGCGTACCTCCACCGGCCCGGGCGGAACGGCGGCGCCGCGCGCGAGGCTGCCCGAGAAGAGCCAGGGGTGGCGCCGCCGCGAGGCTGCCTCCCGCCCGCGCGCGAGCGTCAGGACCTGCACGGCGGGACGATACCTCCGGGGAGCCCCGGCTTGACGCCGGCCCCGTGCGGGATCGACACTTGGCCTCGAAGCCGTGCGCGAACGCAATGTGATCCCCACCCAGGTGCTGGCGGAAGCCGGCACGCGCGACCCGATATTGCTCACGGAGCTCGGTGTCGCCGCGGTGCAGGAGGAGCGCTGGCAGCGGGCCCTCATCCTCCTCGCCGAGGCCTACAAGATCTTCTCCGCCGATCCCGAGATGAAGGACCCGGGGGGGCGGACGGAACCGGGTGGAGAGGAGCCCATCGCCCGGCTCGAGGCCCGCGTGAGGATGTTCTCCCATTACGGTCTCGCCCTCGCGAAGTCCGACCGCTCCCGCGTGCCCGACGGCGCGCGTTTCTGCGAGATCGCGATCCAGAAAGAGCCCTATCGGGCCGAGCACTACGCGCTCCTCGCGCGCGTCTGGCAGGTCGGGCACAACCGGCTCAAGACGGTCCAGGCGATCGACCGCGGCCTCAGGGAGGCCGGGTACGACAAGCCCCTCATCGAGCTGCGCGGGGAGATCGGCTGGCGCAAGAAGAAGGTCCTCGGATTCCTACCGCGGAGCCACCCCGTCAACGTCACGATCGGCAAGATCCTGCGCAAGAAGGGCCCGGCGCCGACCGAGCCCGGGCCGGCGCGACGGAAGCGCTGATCAGCGGGCGATCGCCGCCGCGACGAGCCAGACGCCCCCGGCGACGATGGCCGAGGCAGGGATCGTGAGGATCCACGCGATCACGATCGAGCGTGCGACGCCCCAGCGCACGGCCGAGAAACGCCGGACGGACCCCACGCCCATGATCGCCCCGGTGATCGTATGCGTCGTCGAAACGGGGACGCCCCCGAGCGACGCGCCGATCAGCGTGACGGCGCCCGCGAACTCCGCGCACGAGCCCCCGACGGGCCTGAGCGTCGTGATGCGCATCCCCATCGTCCGGACGATCCGCCACCCCCCCGAGAGCGTCCCGAGGCCGATCGCCGCATGGCAGATCAGGACGATCCAGAAGGGGATCTCCATCACCTTCAGGTGCCCCGTCGAGAAGAGGAGCGCCGCGATGATCCCCATCGTCTTCTGCGCGTCGTTCATCCCGTGGCCGAACGAGAACGCCGCGGCCGAGACGAGCTGCACCCTCCGGAATCCCTTGTCGAGCGGCTCGGGCCGCGTTCGCCGGAAGACCCACGTGACGGCGAGGAAGAAGCAGAACCCGAGGAGCATTCCGAGCGTCGGGGAGAGCACGATGAAGACCAGCGTCTTCACGAGGCCGTGCGGGACGAGAACGCCGGGCCCCGCCTTCACGACCGCGGCCCCGGCGAACCCGCCGATGAGGGCGTGCGAGGACGACGACGGCAGGCCCCACCACCACGTGAGAAGGTTCCAGAAGATCGCGCCGGTGAGCGCCGCGAGGATGAGGAGCGGGTCCACGACCGTCGGGTTCACGATGTCCTTGCCGATCGTCTTCGCGACGCGGGTCTCGAGCGAGAACGCCGCGACGAAGTTGAAGAAGGCCGCCCAGGCAACGGCGAGCTTCGGGGTCAGAACCCGCGTGCCGACGACCGTCGCGATCGAGTTCGCCGCGTCGTGGAAGCCGTTGATGAAGTCGAACGCGAGCGCGACGAAGACGATGAAGAAGATGAAGGCCATCGGCGGACCGTGCCCCTACGAGGACTTCAGGACGATTTGCTCGAGAACGTTCGCGACGTCCTCGCAGCGGTCCGTCGCTTCCTCGAGAACCTCGTAGATCTCCTTCCACTTCACGAGCGTGATCGGGTCCTTCTCGGTGTCGAAGAGCCGGCCGATCGAAATCCGGTTCAGGCTGTCCGCCTCGTTCTCGAGCCGGTTGATCTCGACGCACAGCTCGAGGATCTGGGCGGAGTTCTTGAGGTCGCCGAGGAGGCCTACGGCCCGCCGGATCGCGTCCGCCGACTGGACGAGGATCTCGGTTGCCTGCTTGAGGCCGGGCCGGGGCGCCGGAATCTTGTAGAGGACGAAACGGGCCGCGGCGGCATCCATGAAGTCGAGGACGTCGTCGAGGGCCTTGACGAGGTCGTGGATGTCCTCGCGGTCGATCGGCGTGATCCAGGTGCGCGAGAGGAGGCCGAACGTCTGGTGCGCGACCTGGTCTCCCTCGTGCTCGAGGTGCTTGATGCGTGCGACCTTCAGCTCGACGTCCGTGAAGTCGCCCGCGAGGTCGTCGAGGGCGTGCGCAGCCTCGAGAATCACCTCGGCTGCGCGGGTGAACTGCGGGAGAAAGCTCTCCTCGCGCGGAAACAGCTTGATCACGGGACCTCCGTCGCGGGCGGAGGATAACAAACGGCTTCACACGAATTTTGCATCGAGTTCACACGGGGGGGACGGCCGTGGGAGGATTCGCCCATGCCGCGCGACATTCGAAGAATTCCCCTCGCTCTCGTTGCCTGCTGCGCGGTCGCCTGGTCCGCGTTTTCGGCGCCCGCGCCGGCGCCGCTCCCGGGCCCGAAGCTCGCCGTCGTGATCTCCGTCGACGGCCTGGGCTGGGCGCGCCTCGAGGGCTACCGCCCGCTCTTTTCGGCGGGCCTCAGGCGGCTTCTCGACGAGGGTTTCGTCGAGCGCGCCGCGCGCTACCGGCACCTGAACACGGAGACGGGCCCGGGCCACGCCTCGCTCGGGACCGGCGCCCCGCCGCGCGTGACGGGCATTGTTTTGAACAGCTGGTACGAATACGGCGAGGACGGCGGGCTGCACGTCGTCTACTGCACGGACCAGAGGGAGCCAGAGACCGGCCGCAGGATCCCGGGCCCCGGCAACCTGCGGATCCCGACCCTCGGCGACCGGCTCGTCGAGGCCTCGCCCGCGTCCCGCGTCGTGTCGATCTCGGCGAAAGACCGCGCCGCGATTTTCCTCGCCGGGAAGAACCCCGCGCACGCCGTCTACTGGTACGACGGCGAGACCGGGCGCTTCCAGTCCTCCGCCGCGTACGCCCCGTCCGCCGAGGCGGCCGCGGTCGTGAAGAAGTTCAACCGGACGAGCGCCGGCGGGATGCTGCCCGCGCGCTTCGGCCTCGTCTGGAAAAAGCTCGCCTCCCCGCCGCCCACGCCGGCGCCGGGAACGAAACTGCCGACGGCCGTGCCGCTGAACGTGATCGCCCGCTACCAGTACCCGACGCACGGTCTCGGTTTCGACCACGACCTCTCGACCTACGGCCGCGTGCCCGCGGGGGGCCCGTACGGCTACTTCGGCGGCCTCTACCGGAGTCCGCTCGTCGACGAGCTGACGGCCGACCTCGCGTTGGCCTTCCTCGACGACGCCGCGCTCGAGCTCGGTCACGGCGACGCGCCCGACCTCCTCGCGATCTCGTTCTCGGGCCACGACCCCGTGTCGCACGACTACGGCGCGGAAAGCGAGGAGGCTCTCGACACGCTCCGGCGGCTCGACGTCCAGATCGGCCGCGTCCTGGATGCGCTCGAGGCCAACTACCCGAAAAGTACCGTCCTCGTCGCTCTGTCGGCGGACCACGGCTTCCCGCCGATGCCCGAAGTCGCGAGGGCGCTCGACAAGACGGCGACAGGCGGCCGCCTCGACACGGGCCGCGAAACGCTCCACAACGGCCGCGAGCGCCTGAACCGGCTCCTCGACGACGCGCTCTGCCTCGACCGGTCCCAGAACGTGATCGGCGGTGCGGAAGGCTGGAGCCTTTTCTACAGCCGCGCGGCGTTTCCGTACAAGACCGTCGCGGGGACGTGCGGCCCCGCAGGATCGCCCGTGACGGCAGCGGACGTGGACCGGGTCCTCCCGACGATCGTCAAACACGTCTGGAACGAGGAGGTCGAAGACGTTTTCCCCGTCTCCGCGCAGACGTCGTGGCGGGAGAGCCCGCTTCTCACGTTCGTCCGCAACGACTTCGATCGCGAGCGCTCGGGTGACGCCTTCGTGATCCCGCGCTGGGGCGTGATGAACTCGTACAACCCTGGCCGCGGTGCGATGCACGGCTCACAATACGAGTACGACATTCACGTGCCCCTCGTGTTCTGGGGCGCGGGCGTCAAGGCCGGCGCCTCGGACGCCCCGACGACGCCGTACGACCTCGCGCCGACGGTCGGCCGGTGGCTCGGCGTCACGCTCCCGGACGCAGCCGGGAAGCCTCTCGACCTGCCGCGGTGACGGACGGCGCCGGACCGCCGCGCAGGAGACGCCCGCGCTACGCGGGCACTCACCCGCGGCGGTTCGGCGAAAAGTACAAGGAACACGACTCCGCGCGGTTTCCCGCGACGCGCGCGAAGGTCCTCGCGTCCGGCAAGACTCCGGCGGGCAGCCACGTGCCCGTCCTCGTCGCCGAGGTCCTCGCGGCGCTCGCGCCAAGACCGGGAGACGTCGCCGTGGATGCGACGCTCGGCTGGGGCGGCCACGCGTCTGAGATCCTGAGGAGAATCCTGCCCGGCGGCCGCCTTCTCGCGCTGGACGTGGACCCGATCGAGCTGCCGAAGGCGGCGGAGCGCCTTGCGGCCCTCGCGCTCGAGCTCCGTGCGACGGGAAGCGTGAAGGCCGTGAAGCGGAACTACGCGGGCCTGCGAAAACTCCTCGAAGAGGAGGGCGAAGAGCGCGGCGCCGACCTCGTCCTCGCCGACCTCGGCGTCTCGTCCATGCAGCTCGACGATCCCGCGCGCGGCTTCTCGTGGAAACACGACGTCCCGCTCGACCTTCGAATGAACCCGACGCGCGGCGTGCCGGCCGGCGAGCTTCTCGCGCGCCTGATGCCCGAAGAGATTGAAGGTTTCCTTAGAAAGTATGGGGACGAGCCAGAAGCGGCGGGAATCGCCGCCGCGCTTCATCAGGCGGCGGCGGCGAACCGGCGCGCGGAGGCGACGCACGCCCTTCTCAGCACTTCGGACGTCACCAGAGCCGTCGGGCTCGCCTACGAAGGACGGACTTCCCGTGACGTTTCCGAAGCAAAGAAATCTTCTCTCCAGCGGACCTTTCAGGCCATCCGCATCCTCGTGAACGACGAGCTGACGGCGCTCGACGCCTTCCTCCGCGACCTGCCCCACTGCCTCGCGCCCGGCGGGCGCGCCGCGATCCTGACGTTCCACTCGGGCGAGGACCGGCGCGTCAAGAAGTCGTTCAAGGCAGGCCTCGAGGCCGGTCTCTATGCGCGCATCGCGGACGGCGTCGTCCGTGCGACGCCCGCCGAGCGGGCCCGGAATCCGCGCTCGACGTCCGCGAAGCTGCGCTGGGCGATCCGGGCAGAGTGAAATTTTCCGTAAGAAGGGCGATTTTTCTCTTGCGGATCGTCACGTCCCGACACAGATTCCGTGAGCCTTTCTCAGGCACCAGGAGGCAACCATGCGGCTTAGCCCCCCTCGAATGAAGCGTTCTCTCTGGAGTTCGGCCGTCCCGCTCGCGGCCGGGGCGATCCTGATCGCCGGGTCCCCGTCGCTGGCGGAGGACGCCCGTTTCGTCCCGGCGAAGCGGCCCCCGGAAAAGGCCGCCGCGTCCGAGACGGCGCCGGCACCGCGCGCGATCGTGCGCGTCGTCTCCGTCTCGGCGCAGACGGAGTGCCCCGCCGACGACAACGAGGCCATGAACGCCGTGAAGGCCTTCATCGACCCGGCCACGGGCGAGCTGCGCGCGCCCACGCAGGAAGAGGAGGCGGCGCTGGCCCGCGCGATGGCGCCGAAGGCTGCGCGCCAGGCCCAGGCGGCACGGGAGGTCATGGTCAGCGCCAACGGCGGCGTCCACTACTACCTCGGCGAGGAGGGGATGGTCGACCTCGTCGTGCGCACTGGTGCCGACGGAAAGCCGGTCTTCTTTTGCACACCCCGCTCCGAGACGGTGAAGGCGCTGACGCGTCCGCTGGCTCCGAAGATGAGCGAAGCGGCGGGAGAGGAGAAGTAGGCCATGAGAAACCCGAAGACCGGCCTCTTTCTCGCCCTTCTCGTCCTGGTGGGTCTCGTCCTCGTTCCCGCGCCGAGTGCCTCGGCCGCCGCGACGATCACGATCGTCAATACCGACGGACCCGGCGAGGGGTTCAACGATCCGACGCCGCTCCTTCCCGTCGGCGGCAATCCGGGTACCACCCTCGGCCAGCAGCGTCTCAATGCGTTCACGCACGCGGCCGAAATCTGGGCCGGGACGCTCGACAGCAACGTAGACATCCTGATCCGGGCGGCCTTCAATCCCCTGACCTGCACCACGACCTCCGCCGTGCTCGGCTCGGCGGGGACGCGCTTCATCACGAGAGACGACCCAGCCACTCCGCCCTTCCCCGGCGAGGAACCGGGGACCTGGTACGGAACCGCCCTGGCCAACAAGCGCGTCGGCTACGACACCGTCCCGGGCGAAGACGACATCAATGCGCAGTTCAACAGCAACATCGGACTGCCGGGATGTCTGACGGGCATCAACTGGTACTACGGATTCGACCGCAACCACGGAAACAACATCGACCTCGTGACGGTGCTCCTGCACGAGTTCGCCCACGGTCTCAACTTCCAGCAGTTCGCCAGTGTCACGAGCGGGGCCCAGCCTCAAGACCTCCCCGACGTCTACAACAAGAGGATCCTCGATCTCACGACGGGCAAGACCTGGCCCGAGATGTCGAACGCGGAACGCAAGGCCTCGGCGATCAACCCCCAGAGGGTCGTCTGGAACGGGGCGAACGTCACCGCGGCGGTCCCGGGCGTCCTCGCTTCGGGCACGCCGCTCCTGCACGTCAGCAGCCCCTCGGCGATCGCGGGCAACTACCCTGTCGGCACCGCCGCCTTCGGCCCGCCGCTTTCGTCTCCAGGGATCTCCGGCGGGGTCGTCCAGGCTCTCGACCCGGCCGATGCCGCCGGACCCACGGCGTTCGACGCCTGCTCGCCGCTGACGAACGGGGCGGCGGTCGCCGGGAAAATTGCGCTCGTCGACCGCGGGACCTGCGGTTTCATCGTCAAGGTGAAGAACGCGCAGAATGCCGGCGCCGTCGCCGTACTCGTAGCGGACAACGTCGCGGGCGGTCCGCCCGCGGGTCTCGGGGGGGCGGACCCGACGATCACGATCCCTTCGGTACGGATCACCCTGGCCGACGGGAACACGATCAAGGCGCAGCTCGGCGCCGGGGTCACCGCGACGCTTGGCGTCGACCTCTCCGTGAGGGCCGGCGCGGACGCTCTCAACCGGGCCCTCCTCTACACGCCGAACCCGGTGCAGTCCGGCTCCACGATCTCGCACTGGGACACGAGCGCCTTCCCCAACCAGCTCATGGAGCCCGCCATCAACGGCGACCTGACGCATAGCGTCATGCCGCCGCAGGACTTGACGCTGCCGCTGTTCCGCGACATCGGCTGGTTCCCGGATGCCGACCTCGACGGCGTGGCCGACGACGTGGACTGCGAGCCCCATTCGGACTTCGCGCCCACCGTCGTCGTCGACGGGTGCGACTCGGGCGTTCCGAACACGTTCTTCGCGAACGGCTGCACGATCTCCGATCTCGTCAGGCACTGCGGGGACGGCGTGAAGAACCACGGCGGCTTCGTCAGCTGCGTGGCGCACCTCACGAACGACCTGAAGAAGGCCGGCATCATCAGCGGCAATCAGAAAGGCTCCATCCAGAGCTGCGCGGCCCAGGCCCGCATTCCCTGACGGCTCTTTCGGGAAATTCGATTCGTGACCTCCTCGGGGCCGGCCTTCGGGCCGGCCCCGATCTTTTTCCCGTTCCGCGCTAACGTACGGGCCCGATGTCGAACCCGAACGGCGTGCACCGGCGCCCCGCGTCCCTGCGCGGCATGCCGCTTCTCCAATCCCCGGCGTGGAACAAGGGGACCGCCTTCACCGCCGCGGAGAGGACGCGGCTCGGCCTCCACGGCCTGCTCCCGCACCAGATCGAGACGATCGACGAGCAGCTCGTCCGCGCCTACGAGGCGTACCTCGAGAAGCCGACGCCGCTCGGGCGCCACATCCAGCTCCGCGCCCTACAGGACACGAACGAGATCCTCTTCTATCGCCTCCTCCTCGCCCACGTCGAGGAGATGATGCCGATCGTCTACACGCCGGTCGTCGCCGAGGCGTGCCAGCAGTTCAGCCACATCTACCGGCGCCCGCGCGGCCTCTTCATCCCCTTCCCGCTGCGCGACGCGATTCCCGAGCTCCTGAAAAACCGCCCCAATCCCGACGTCGACGTCGTCGTCGTGACGGACGGCGAGCGGATCCTCGGGATCGGCGACCAGGGGGTCGGCGGCCTCGGGATCCCCATCGGAAAGCTGACCCTGTACACGCTCGTGGGCGGCGTCCCGCCGGGGCGGACACTCCCGATCGTTCTCGACGTGGGGACGAACAACGAGGAGCGGCTCCGCGACCCTCAGTACCTCGGCTGGCGCCAGAAGCGCGTGACGGGCGAGGCCTACGTCGAGTTCGTCGACCGGTTCGTCGAGGCCGTCAAGAGGGAGCTTCCCGGGACTCTCCTTCAGTGGGAGGACTTCGCGACGCCCAACGCCCGGCCCCTCCTGAACCGGTACCGCGATTCACTCCTGACCTTCAACGACGACATCCAGGGAACGGCGGCCGTCGCGCTCGGGGCGCTCCTCGCCGGCGCGCGCGTCGCGGGCAAGCCCCTTCGGGAGCAGACGATCGTCTTCCTCGGAGGCGGCTCGGCGGCCATCGGCGTGGCCGATTACCTGCGCGCCGCGATGGTCGCCGAGGGCCTGTCCGACGCCGAGGCGCGCCGTCGGTTCTGGATCGTCGACATCGAGGGGCTCATCGTCGAGGCGCGTTCCGACCTCGCGCCCGAGCAGCGCGTGTACGCGCGCCTCGCGGAGGAGGTCGCCTCCTTCCCCCGGTCGCACGGCGGCGCCGTCGGCCTCGAGGACGTCATCCGGAGCATCGAGGCGACGATCCTGATCGGCCTCTCGACCGCGGCCGGCGCCTTCACCGAGGCGATCGTCCGCGAGATGGCGCGCAAGACCCCGCGGCCCGTCATCTTCCCTCTTTCCAACCCGACGGCGCGCGCGGAGGCCCGGCCGGAAGACCTGATCCGGTGGACGGACGGGCGCGCCCTCGTGGCCACCGGTTCGCCCTGTCCTCCCGCGGTCCTCGGCGGGCGCGCCTGGATCATCTCGCAGTGCAACAACGTGTTCATCTTCCCGGCCGTGGGACTCGGCGTCGTCGCGTCCGGGGCGCGGCGCGTGTCGGACGGGATGCTGATCGCCGCGGCCCGGCGCCTGGCCGAGATGTCGCCCGCGTTGAAGGATCCGGCCGCGTCGCTTCTCCCGCCGCTCGGCGAGCTGCGCGGCGTCGCCGTCGAGGTGGCCGCCGCCGTGGCGGAGGCAGCCGTCCGCGAGGGCCTCGCGCCCTCGGCTTCGCCCGAGGAGCTCCGCTCGCGGGCCGCCCTCCGCCAGTGGTTTCCCGCCTACGACGAGGAGGAGTGACGGCCTACGGCCTCTGCGCCGCCATGTCCGGCGGCACCGGAGCCTTCGGATCCTTCCAGGCGCCCGGCCGCTCGAGCTCCTTGAGCAGGATCTCGACGCCCTTCTCGAGCGTCGGGTCGCCGCCCTTCACGCGCGAGCCCGCGTCGTCGAAGACCTCGACGTCGGGCGCGACGCCCTCGTCCTCCACGGCCCAGCGGCCTTCGCGATCGTAGAGCCGGAACGTCGGGACCTGCACCGAACCGCCGTCCACGAGCGCCGGGTTGCCCGAGAGGCCGATGAGACCGCCCCACGTGCGCTTGCCGACGACCGGCCCGAGCCCGTCCACGCGGAAGAAGTACGGCAGGGCGTCGCCGCCCGACGAGGAGTAGGCGTTCACGAGCATGGCCTTCGGCCCGTCGTGCGCGAATCCCGGCGTGCGCCGGCTCTCGAGGCCGCGACGCGCCCAGAAGGCGAGCGTCCGGCGCGAGAAGACCTCGATCATGCGCTCGGGGATGAAGCCGCCGCCGTTGTACCGGTCGTCGATGAGGAGCGCCGGCTTGGACGACTGCGAGGTGAAGAGCTTCTGGAGCATCCGGTTGCCCGGCTGCGCCGTGTCGGGCAGGTGGATGTAGCCGACCTTCCCTCCCGAGAGGCGGTCCGCCATCGCCATGCGGCTCTTGACCCAGTCGAGGTAGCGGAGGTTCGCCTCGGAGGTGATCGTCCGGACGGCGACCGTCCGCGCACCGTCCCTGGCCGGCCTGTCCGACACGAGGAGGAACACGAGCTTCCCGCCTTCGCCCTCGAGGAGCCTGTAGGGGTTGTCCGCCGTCGTGAGGTCGTGCCCGTCGATCGCGAGGAGGAAGGTCCCCTCCTTCACGTCCACGCCGGGCTCCGTGAGCGGCGAGCGCCAGCCGTCGTCCCAGTTCTCGCCGGGGAAAACCTTCGCGATGCGGTAGCGGCCCGACGGATCCGCCTCGAGTTCGCAGCCGAGCATGCCGCCCGCGACGCGCGGCACCTTCGGCTCGTCGCCGCTCGCGACGTAGGTGTGGCCCGACTCGAGCTCGCCCATCAGCTCGCCGAACAGGAAGTCGAGGTCCGCGCGGTGCGCGACGAAGGGGACGAGCGTGCCGTAGCGCCGCTTCATCGCGGCCCAGTCCACGCCGTGCATCTTCTCGTCGTAGAACCAGTCTCGGACGATCCGCCACCCGTCGTCCCACATCTGCCGCGTCTCGGCCCCGCCGTCGAGCTTCATCCTCAGGCCCGAAAGGTCGAGCCGGCCGTCGCCCACCTTGAGCGGTGCCTTCGCGTCCGTCACGAACCAGTCGGAGCCCGACCGGTAGAGGATCTTCTTTCCGTCCTCCGAGACCTCCCAGGCCGCCACCGCGTCGGCGGCCTTCTCCTCCTTGCGCTCCTTCAGGTCGTAGCGATAGAGGGCGCGGCCCCGCGGGCCGTCCCCGTCGTCGCCCCCGCGCGCGTACCAGACCGCGTCCGCCGTGGCGAGGAGCCGCGCGTAGGCGCCGTGCGGAACTCCGGGGAGAGACTGCGTTCGTGCGAGGAAGCCCTCGGGAGTCACCGACGTCGGCGGAGCCGTCTTCTTCTCGGCGGCCTTGCCGTCCTTCTCCTTCTGCTCGGCCTTCTCGCTCCGCTCGGCGCCCTTCTCCTCGTCGTTCTTCGGCGGAAAGAGCGACGGCGTGCCGGGCGCGAGCGCCGCGACGAAGACGCGGGTCGCGCGCGGATAGAGGTAGTTGAACTCGTACGCCGAGAAGACGAGCGGATAATCGCGCTCGGAGAGAAAGAAGAGGTACTTCCCGTCCGCCGAGAACGCCGGAGCGTGGTCTGGCGAGAGCCCGTCGCCGAGGAGAACCGACTTTCTCGATTCGAGCGACCAGACGGCGATCCCGGGGAGGCGCGTCGGATGGCTCTTCTCGTACGCGAGCCACTTGCCGTCCGGCGACCAGACGTAGGTGTCGAGGTCCTCGCGCGTGCCGGTGTCGACGTGGGTCACGGCACCCGACTCGACGTCGAGAACGCGCAGCCGGTGCCGGCGGTCCCCGTAGGCGAGCTTCTTCCCGTCCGGGCTCCAGGCCGGATCGAACTTCCACGGCGCTCCGTCCGACGTGAGCTTCTTCGGCTCACCCGAGCCGTCGGCGGCCCGGACCCAGATCTCGTATTCGCCGGTCGCGTCCGAGAGATACGCGACGTTCTTGCCGTCGGGCGACCACGCGGGCGCGCGCTCGCGCACGCCCTGCGTGCCCGTGAGGTTGCGCGTCTGCCCATCCTTTGCGGGGACGCTGAAAAGGTCGCCACGCGCCTCGAGGATCGCGCGTGCGCCGCTGGGCGAGAGGGTCGCACCCGAGACGTTCTCCTTGACGTCCTTCCAGGCCGTTCCGAGCGGGGCGCGGTCGGAGGCGAGCGTGATCGGGATCCTCGTCGCCTTCTCGGCCTTCGGGTCGAGGCGCCACACGTATCCGCCGTTCATGAAGACGATCGCGCTCCCGTCCGAAGCGAGCGACGGCCAGAGGACGTCGAACTCGGAAAAGGACGTGACCTTCCGCGTCGCCCTCGATTTCCGGTCGTAGGCGTAAAGGTTGAGCGTGTGGTCCCGGTCGGACGTGAAGAAGATCGTGTCCCCGTGCCACATCGGGAAGTTGTCGGTGCCCTTCCAGTCCGTGATGCGCTCGGAGAGCTTCGACGCAAAATCGTAGACGTACACGTCCTGCGCGCGGCCGCCGAGAGTCCGCTTCCAGGTCCGGAACTCGCGGTCCACGGGGCAGTACGCGAGTTTGGTTCCGTCCGGCGAGAAGGACGCCGAGCCGCCTTCGGGAATCTCGAGGGGCGTCTCGAGGCCTCCCCTCGGGTCGACGAGGTAGTACCGGCCCATCCGGCCGTTCCAGGGAACACGGTTCATCCTCACGAGGATCTTTCCGTCCCTCGTCCAGCCGAGGACCCAGTCGTCGAACCCGCCGCGCGGGGGCATCGGCCCGGCGTCGGCGTAGAACGTGAGCTGCCTCGGTTCGCCCCCCCACGACGGGATCACGTACACCTGCCGCGTCCCCGCGACCTCGCCCGAGTAGGCGATCCACTTGCCGTCGGGCGAGATCTTCGGGAAGACCTCCTGTCCGGCGTGCGTCGTGAGGCGGTAGGCAGCCCCGCCCGCGATCGGCGCGCGCCAGAGATCGCCGGCGTACGTGAAGACGACGAAGTCGCCCCACGCGTCGGGATAGCGAAGGAGGCGCGCCTCGGGCGGGCCGTCGGCGCGGAGGGCAGAGGCGGAAGCGAGGCACACGACGAGCGGAATGGCGAGGAGGCGCAGGCGGTGTTTCATCGCTCGGAGAATACGTCGGCGGGGCGAGGCGGGTTTCGGACGAGAGCGCAAAGGCCGCCGCTCGCCGCGAGCGCGGAGGTTCCTTCGAAGATAGGATGCGGGGATGAAGCTGCGCCGGGCCTCCCTCGTCGCGCTGGGCCTTTGCGGCCTGTCGCTCTTTCTCTTCGCGGAAATCTCCTCTTCTCCCCTTTCGTCTTCCCCCTACGACGCCGCGTTCACGCGGCGGACGATGCGGCTGGATCTCTTCCACACGGGTGGACCGAAGGGCGAGGTCGTCGCGGCCGCCGCCGGCGGCGCCGTGGATGACGGGCCGTGGGCCGGGAGCCTGACGCGCCTGCTGGACGACACGAACCTCGGAACCTACTTCTTCGAGGTGCGCAGCGCCAATACGAACCGCGTCCTCTTCTCGCGCGGCACCTCCTCGATCTACGCCGAGTGGGAGACGACGCCCGAGGCGAAAGCGGCGTCTCGCACGTTCTCCGAGTCGCTGCGGTTTCCCTGGCCGAAGGAACCCGTCCAGGTCGTTCTCTTCCGGCGCGACGCCAGGAACGCGTTCCAGCCCTTCTTCACGACGATCGTGGACCCCGCCGCCGCAAACCCCCAGCCGCGCATGTCCGCCGGCAGGGTCTGGACCGTCTTCGAGAACGGACCCACGACGGAAAAGTTGGACCTTCTCATGCTGGGCGAGGGCTATGCCGAGAAGGACCTCTCCAAGTTCCACGCCGACGTGAAGAGACTCGTCGACCTCCTCTTCTCGTACGAGCCCTTCAAGTCCCGCCGCGCGGACTTCAACGTGCGCGCGCTCGACCTGCCCTCCGCCGAGACGGGCGTCTTTCGGCCCGACTCGAAGATCTTCCGCCGCACGCCGCTCTCCGTGCAGTACGGAATCTTCGGCTCCGAGCGGTACGTCCTCACCTACGACGATCGTGCGCTCCGCGACGCGGCGGCTGCGGCCCCGTACGACTTCCTCGAGATCCTCGTAAACGACGCGCGCTACGGTGGCGGGGGCATATTCGCCCACCAGGCGACTGCGGCCGTCGACTCGGCGTGGGCCGAGTACATCTTCGTGCACGAGTTCGGCCACCACTTCGGAGGCCTCGCGGACGAGTACTACACCTCGGACGTCGCCTACGAGACGGGCGGCGAGAAACCGGAGCCGTGGGAGCCGAACGTCACGGCGCTGAAGGACACCAAGACCCTGAAGTGGCGTGACCTGGTGGAGGCGGGAACCCCTCTCCCGACGCCGTGGGAGAAGGACACGTTCGAGAAGCGGAGCCGCGAGATCCAGGCGAAGCGCCGCGCGCTCCTCGCGTCCGGACAGCCGCCCTCTGCGCTCGACGCCCTCTTCCGCGAGGAGGCGAAAGAGGAGACGGCTCTCCTGTCCTCCATGAAGTGGTCGGGAAAAGTCGGAGCGTTCGAGGGTGCCGCGTACGAGGCGAAAGGCCTCTACCGCTCCTCGGCCGACTGCATCATGTTCACGCGCGACGACGTGGGCTTCTGCCCCGTCTGCCGCCGCGCGATCGCGCGCGTGATCGACGCGTACGCGCGACCGTAGCCCACCACCCGCCGTGACGGCCGTCCTCCTCGCGAGCCTCCTCGTGGCGGCGCCCGGCGCCGCGCTCCAGACCGGGCCGGCCGAGTGGCTGGACGCGCACGCTTCGCGCATCCTGGCCGACTCGCAGGTCCCCGGCCTGAGCGTCGCTGTCGTGTACGAGGGGACCGCGACGCTCCGCGGCCTCGGCGTCGCGAGCCTCGAGTCGCGAGAGCCGGTGGACGCCGTGCGGACACGATTCGCCGTCGGCTCGGTGACGAAGCCGGTCGTCGCAGCCGCGGTCCTGCGCCTCGCGGAACGGGGCCTGCTTCGGCTCGACGAGCCGATCGGGAGCTCTCCCGCTACGGAGCTCGGCTGGCTCGAGGCTGCGCTCGCGACGTCGCCCTTCGAGGCGCCGACGGTCGGAAACCTGCTGACGCACACGGGCGGTTTCGACGAACGCCTCGCGGGAACCGCCGCAGGCTGGGCAGCGGAGGTTCTCGCTCCCGGCGATTACCTCAGGGAGCACCTGCCGCCGCGCATCTACCCGCCCGGCCGCGTGGTCCTCTATTCGAACCACGGCTACACGCTGCTCGGCGCGCTCGTCGAGCGCGTGACCGGCAAGCCCTGGGCGCGAGCCGTATCGGACGAGGTCCTCGTTCCGGCCGGCATGACCGACAGCTCCTTCGACGCGCGGCCCCGCGCCGCGCAGGGGTACGACGTCCGCCGGGAGCCGGCGGCGCCGGTCCCGCTCGCGCCTCTCCAGATCGGGCCCGCGGCCGGGCTCGTCACGACGGCCGCGGACATGTCGCGATTCCTCCGCGCCCTCCTCGACGGTGAACCGCAGGTCCTCTCTCCGGCGGCGCGCGAGCGGATGCTCTCGACGCAGTTCTCCCACGCCCCGGGGCTCCCCGGACTCGCCTACGGCCTGTTCGAGACCTTCTACTTCTCGAGGCGGAACCTTGTTCACCCGGGTGGCGTGCGCGGCTTCTTCGCTCTCCTCGTCCTCGTCCCGGAGTCCCGGCTGGGAATCTTCGTCGCCGTGAACGGCGAGAGCGCGGAACCCTGCTGGCGGATCGCGGACGGCCTCGTCCGGCACCTGCT
>JBAUSZ010000132.1:0-7930 GCA_049581965.1 Thermoanaerobaculia bacterium
CGCGCGGGGCCCCACGTTCTCCTGCCCGTCACTCACTATGTTCTCTGAGTGCCGTTACGAAAGGTAGCGAAGGGAAGGGGTGACGTAGCTTCGGGTCAGGAGGTAGCTATGCCTGACTCGCTTCGTCTGCCTCGTTCGATCCGGTCGTCGGACGTTTTTCTCGGGATCGACCTGTCTTCGACCAGCTGGCACGTTACGGCTCGGTGCGAAAAGGAGACGATTCTGAGCGCGAGCTTCCCGCCGAGCCGCACAGCCCTCGAGCCACTGCTCAGGCGCCTGAAGGGACACCGAGTGCATTCTGTGTACGAGGCGGCCTGCTTCGGCTACGGTCTTCACGACTGGCTCAGCGCTGGCGGCGTCGACTCCAGCGTGGTGTCGCCAGCTCACGTACCCGTGCAGATCGGAAGCCGTGTCAAGACGGACCGCCGCGATAGCCTCAAGCTCGCCACGACGCTGGAGGCCGGGCTTTTGCGACCGATCTTCATTCCCGACGCCCATCAAAGGGCGTGCCGCGAGCTCGTACGACAGCGGGAAAAGCTGCGCCGGCACCGGCAGAAGGCGATGACCCGGCTCAAGGGTTTCTTTCTCACGTACGACATCTCGACACCACCGCGGCCCCACTGGAAGGGCCGTTTTCACTCATGGTTAAAAGCCCTCAAGCTGGAGGACTCTGTTTTGGACCAGGTCCTCGAGGACGCTCGCGGGCTCTACTTCGATCTCGATCGCCGGGCCAAGGCCATGGACCAGATGCTGCACGAGATGGCGTGCTCGACGGAATTCGCCCCGTGGATAACCCTCTTGACATCCGTGCCGGGCATCGGTGAGTTGACCGCCTTAACGCTCGCGGTCGAGATCGCCGATTGGAATCGCTTCGAGAGCGGAGAAGCCTTGAGCTCATACCTGGGGCTCACCCCATCGGAGTACTCCAGCGGTGACAGCGTCCGGCACGGTCACATCACGCGAAGCGGCCGAGGTCCGCTCCGGGCTCTGCTGACCGAGGCTTCCTGGCTCTTGATCCGCAAGGATCCGGCCATGCGTGCCTACTACGAGGGGATCCGAAATCGACGCGGAGGTAAACGCGCTATCGTGGCGGTCGCGCGCAAGCTGTGCCACGTCCTCCTGGCGATGGCTAAGAGAGGCGAAACGTATCGCCTGGGCAAGAGCAGCTCCTAACACCAAGGCGGTTAAGGATGAAGACAGGGCAGCTCATTTCGGGATGGGTGACCGCGTGCAAGCGCGCTGTGCCTACGAGCACGTCTGTCACGATGCGGCACCCCCTCGATCCGAATCCGTGATGTGTGGCCTGGACCACGAATAGGACGCTGAGTCGACCCTCATCCCACTCCACCCTTGACAGCCGACATAGGACGCGCGCTGCATCCACGCGCTTTCGCGCGTGGCCGCTGGCCGGTAAATGGCCTATTACCGTCCCCGGGTCTTTCATTTCCCGCTTCACTTCGTTTCGCGGGGGCACCCCGCACGCCTCCGGGGCGCTTCGCGCCCTTCACATTACGCGAGCGCTATGTGCTGAGGGTGCGCGCGGTAGCGCGCACCAACTCGCGCGCGCGGGGGCTTGGCGCCGGCGCTCCCTCGAGGTCGGTGGCTTCGAGAATCGGCGCGAACAAGCTTCGCGCGCGCCTCGGCGCGTGGCGTCAGGCGTGTGCCAGGCGCGGCGCTCGGTTCGGCTTCCCTTTTGAAGGTTTGATCCGCTCGAGCGACCTGCCGATCTCCTGGACCGAGACTCCGGTCTTCACGAGTGCCTTCACGAGAAGGTCGATCGAAACGGTCTTGTCGGCCGCTTCCATCTTCGCGACCCGCGGCTGGCTCGAGCGGACGATCTTCGCCACCTCGACCTGGCTCAACCCCGCGCGCGTCCTCTGTGCTCGCAGCCGTTTCGCGAGAGCTACCTTCACCTCGATGATGGCCATGTCGTCGTCGGAGAGGCCGAGAAACCCCTGAACCGTGACGGTCTTCCATCCAGCGCGCTCGAGTCGAGCGGCCTTCCTGGCTTCTTTGCTTTCGCTCATCATTCCTCCCGAACCAGTCGACGGTATTCGCGGACGCGCTTACGGCTGACTTCCTTGACCTGCTTGGGCGTCTTCTTCGAGCCTTTCCCGAACACCTCGAGGATCAGGATCGCGTCCCGTTCGACTGCGTAGACGATCCTCCAAGCGTGATTCCCGTCCTTCACTCTCAGCTCGTGACATCCACTCTCGATCTCCGGCATGGGCCGCGACGCCGGCAGTGAAAGCGCGATGCCCTCCTGAAGCTGCCGCAGGAGGAAACCCGTCTCCCTCCTCGCTTCGATGGACATCGGCGGCGTCTTTATCTCGCCGTGGAGAATCCGAAGCGCCTTCGCCACGAGAGGAGTATATCAGAACTGATATCGACGGTGCCGCAAAGAGGCTGCCAGCCTACATGCCGAATCGCTGTACCGCGGCGTCAGCGAACTTCGTAAAGTGGTGGAGCTGAACGGGATCGAACACGCCCGCCTCGCGCCCTTCGGGCGCGCCGCGCTGGAGGAGACGGTGAGGTTGAATGTAATGGTGGAGCTGAACGGGATCGAACCGTCGACCTCCTGAGTGCGATTCAGGCGCTCTCCCAAACTGAGCTACAGCCCCACCCGTGCGGAGAGGAGGCGGAGTTTAGGGGGAACGGCGGGAGGCGTCAAACCTGGAAGCCGCGCCGCCCGGGGGCTTCAGAAACCGCGTGGCGTCTCCGTGAGCTTGCGCCGCACGGCCCGGAAGATCCCGTCGACGAGGACGTCGTCCTGTCCGAGCACACGGACCACGAAGCGGAGAAGGCGGCTGTGCACCTCGGCCTCTTCCGTCACCGTGAGCCTCGTGAGGTCGTTGCCTTCGGGCTCGAGGACGAAGGTCCACGTGCCGCCGTAGGACACGCCCGGCTCGGACGTTTTCACGACGAGTTCCCGCGGGGGCCGGAAAGTCTCGATCTGGATCGGCACCGGCGTTCCGACGACCTCGATGGAATCGGGCGGTCGCGAGGAGGTGCCCTGCTCGATCATGCGCAAGTCGGACCGATCTACGGGGAGCTGGCGGATCGAGAGGAGCGCCGCCCAGACGCGCTCGGGGGGGGCCGCGAAAGACACGCGGCGCGTCAGGAGGTGCCGCGGCGCCAGGCCGGCGCCGACGATGGCCATGGCGACCACGACGAGGGCGCAGAGGCCAAGGACCTTGAGGGCCACTTTCACGGCGTCACGATCGCCTTCACGACGGGATTCTCCTCCCGGGCGCCTGCCGTGAGAAGGTCGTTGAGGCTCGTGCCCTGCAGGACGGCACGCTCCTCGCGGGCCGCCTTCGCGAAGATCCTGTGGAGGCTCGTGGCGACGGCGTCGTGCCCCTTGGGCACGGCGCGCGCGGCCGACTCGCCGATGGCGCGCGCGACGGCGTAGAGCGAGATCGTCTCCGGCGCACGCGTGAGCGAGAAGACGCCGCCCTCACCGGCGGCGACGAGGCCCTCCTGACGCAGTGCC
The DNA here is from genome assembly GCA_049581965.1 of Thermoanaerobaculia bacterium. Lineage (GTDB taxonomy): Bacteria > Acidobacteriota > Thermoanaerobaculia > UBA5066 > UBA5066 > Fen-183. The sequence continues at coordinate 3,494 of JBAUSZ010000132.1, forward strand.
CGGACGACGGGGACGACGTCGGACTCGGGACGTGCGAGCTCGTGCGCGAGCGCCGTCAGGGTGCGCGTCGCGCGGTCGTTCCGCCAGGCGACCGTCAGGACGAGGAGGAGCCTCACGGCCTCGTACAGCCTGCCGCCTTCCTCCGTGCGCTCCTCGAGCTCGTCGTGGTCGAGGAACTCGGCGCGGAACTGGATCGCGTGCGCGAGCGAGATCCCGAGGAGGAAGAGGACGAAGACGAACCCGACGGCGACGACGAAGGCGATTGCGGCCGTGAGCGGGCCGAAGACCGCGCCCGCGCCCGCGAGCCGCGAGACGCCGCGCGTCATCGCCATCCGCAGAGCGGTGATCGTCACGGCCCCGAAGGTCGCGGCAGTGAGAGCCGGTCCCCAGCGCACGGACGCTCCCGGAAGCGTCCGGTAGAGGTAGACGAGGAGGACGAAGGTCAGGAACGACCCGACGGGGCGGAAACCGGAAAGGCCCGCCCCGGTCTCGAGGAGGAGCGACGTCAGGATGCCGATCGCGACCGGCCCGAGGATCATCACGGAGAGCGCCGTGCCGAGCCGCCGGAGAGGCGGACGTGGGGTCACGGTCGTCCCCCAGAGCGCCTTCGCGGTGCCCTCGACGAGGAAGTAAGTCCTCAGGGAGGTGACGAGAAAGAAGATCGTCGCCGTGCCCGACAGGGAGGCATACCTCACGAGCGTCTGGAGGTCCGCGACGACTTCGCGCCCCGCGCCCGGGAGCGCGATCCTCAGGATCCGGTAGATCCCGACCCCCGAGAGCCCGAAGAGCGTCGACGTCAGGACCGTGACGGATGCGATGAGGGGGACGAGCGTCAGGAGCGCCGAATAGGCGAGGCTCGCGGCGAGGTCGAATCCGCGGGCATCCCAGAAGCGCCGGGCCGTGCCGCGCCCGACGACGCCGAGCGTATCCATGAGATTCCGCCACGGGGTGCGGGCGAGCCTGAGCTTCGCCGTCGTGGGGTGCATGCCGCCTTCCATCGTAACCTTCCGCCCGCGCGCGGGCTGTGACAAGATCGCGGATCCCGAAGGAGGGCTTCCCATGGCCAACACGACCGTCGAAGACGCCGCCCGGGCGGTGGAACAGAAGATCGACGCGACGCGCGAGGGCGCGGGCCGGATGCGCGAGCGCGTGTCGGAGGCTGCCGACAACGTCAAGGCGCGCGCCGCGCAGCTGCGCGACAAGATCGCGGACACCGAGTGGGAAGACGTGAAGACGAACGTCGCGGCTTACGTCCGCGACAACCCGGGCAAGTCGCTCGGGATCGCGCTCGGCGTCGGCTTCGCGCTCGGGCTCCTCCTGCGCCGGAGGGACGACTGATGGACGGAGGGGTCCGCCCGCCCGCCCCGCACGGGGCCTCGCCCGAGGGGCCCGTCGGCGCGCCCGGCGAGCCGTTCGGCCTCATCGCGTCGGGCGAGTGGCAGAAGACCGTCCTCGAGACGGTCCAGAAGTACCCGATTCCGTGTCTCGTCGGCGCCGTCGCGGTGGGCTTCCTCGTGGGCCGATACCGCGGGCGCGCGATCGCCGGCGCGATCGCCGGCGTCGCGGCGAACATGGTCCTGCGCCAGATCGGCGAGTCGTTCGTCGGCGGCGACGCGTAGGAAGATTCTCTTTAGAGATTCGGATTGAAGACCTTCTTAGAAAGGTGAGGGAGGCGGAAGCCCGCTCGCGCGGTCGGCGGTAGCTCGCCGCTCAGGACCCTCTGCGGCTGCGCCTCTCGACGCGCTTCTGGCGCGTAGACTCGTCCCATGGAGAAGGCCACCAAGGCTCATCGGTCGATCCTGACGTTCGCGTCGTCGGCGGGTTGAGCCTGCAAGCTGGGTCAGTCTGACCTGGTGAAACTGCTGGAAGCGCTGCCGCGGGCTCACGACCCGCGCGCTCTCGTCGGATTCGACTCGTCCGACGACGCGGCCGCGTTCCGCCTCGGCGCCGCGGACGATCCCGACGCCGAGACGATCCTCGCGACGACGGACTTCTTCACGCCCGTCGTGGACTCGCCTTTCGACTTCGGCCGCGTCGCGGCGGCGAACGCGCTCTCGGACATCTGGGCGATGGGGGGCGAGCCGCTCTTCGCCCTCAACCTCGTCGGATTCCCGACGAAGGCGCTCGGGATGGAAGTCCTCGGCGAGATTCTCGCCGGGGGCGCGCGCGTGGCCGGGGAGGCGGGAATCCCGATCCTCGGCGGGCACTCGACGGACTTCGACGTTCCCGTTTACGGGATGGCCGTGACGGGGCGCGTGAAGGCCTCGCGCCTGAGACGAAACGTCGGCGCGCGGTCCGGCGACGCGCTCGTCCTCACGAAGGCCCTCGGAACCGGGATTCTCACGTCCGCCCTGCGGGCGCGCGTCCTGCGTGAGGGCTCGCTGCGCGCGCTCCTCGGGAGGGGCGAAGGACCGACGCCGGAGGAGGAAGCCGGGGCGGTCGCGTCGATGGTGCGGCTCAACCGCGCGGCAGCCCGGGCGGCCGATGGCTTCGACGTGTCGGCGTCCACGGACGTGTCGGGTTACGGCCTTCTCGGGCACCTGAAGGAGATGCTCGGAGGCGGCGGCGTCCGGGCCGAGGTCTCGGCGTCGGCGCTTCCGGTTCTTCCGGGCGCGCGGCGCCTGGCCGCCCGAGGGTTCGCGCCGGACGGATCGCGACGGAACCTCGACGCGGCGCGGCCCCTCCTCGAGGTTGCGCCGGGAGTCGCCGAGGCCGATCTTGTCCTTGCGGCCGACGCCCAGACGTCGGGGGGGTTGCTTCTCGCCGTCCGGGGCTCGCAGGCCGAAGCGTTCGTCACGGCCCTGCGCGCCGCGGGAGACGTCCCGGCGACGGTCGTCGGAAGGTTCGTGGAGCCGGGCGCCGCGTCGGCGGCCATCCGGATCGTCGCGTGAAGGAGGCCGAAATGGCTGGCACGGGTACCGAAGAAGGCTGGGAGGGCGTCGCGGCGGCCGCGAACGAATCCGAGGCGGCGCTCATCGCCGGGTTTCTCGAGAGCCGTGGCATCCCGGCGCGCGTCGTGGACCGCAGCTTTCACCAGACGCCCACCGAGAACGAGGACCTGACGGGGATCGAGGTCGGCGTGCCGGTTTCTCGCGTCGCCGAGGCCCGCGAAGAGCTTTCACGCCGCGAGAAGGCCTGGGCCCAGGCCCCACCCGGCTCCGAGCTGATCACGGACGAAGAGCCCTGAGAGCCTGATTACGGGGGCTCCGGGGCCCGTCCGCTAGAATCGCGCGCCGGAGTCCGAATCACCTTGCAGCCCGAGAAAATCGGCCGCTACGTCATTCTTCGCTCGCTCGGACGGGGGGCGATGGGGGTCGTCTACCTCGCGCGCGACCCGCAGATCGAGCGGGAACTCGCGCTCAAGACGATCCGCTTCGACGAGGCCGAGAAGAGCTTCAGCGCGGACGAGGCCAAGGCCCGCTTCCTCAAGGAAGCGAGGATCTCCGGCCGGCTCCAGCACCCGCACATCGTCACGGTGTTCGACGTGGGCGAGGACCAGGGAATGCTCTATCTCGCGATGGAGCTCGTGCAGGGCGGGAGCTTTTCGCAGCGGCTCTCCGACACGGCCGGGTTTCCGATGCGCGAGCGCGTGCGCGTCGTGGCGGAGGTGGCCGAGGCGCTCGCCCACGCGCACGAGCGCGGCGTCCTGCACCGCGACATCAAGCCCGCGAACATCCTGCTGACTCCGGCGCTCTCGGCCAAGGTGACGGACTTCGGGATCGGTAAGCTCCTGACGGGCGACACCGAGCTCACGTCCACGGGCCAGATGGTGGGGTCGCCCGCCTACATGTCGCCCGAGCAGATCAAGGGCGACAAGCTCGACGCGCGGACGGACATCTTCTCCCTGGGCGTCGTCCTCTATCAGGCCCTCACGCTCCGAAAGCCGTTCCCGGCCGACACGCTCACGACCCTCGTCTACCAGATCCTCCACGAGGAGCCGGCCGATCCGTCGGCGGTCGTGGGTGACCTGCCGGAGGGCATCGGGACGATCGTGGGCAGGTGCCTCGCGAAGGACCGGGCGAACCGCTACCTCGACGCCGGCGAGCTCGCGGACGACCTGCGCTCGGCGCTGGGCTTCGCGTCCGTCGGCTCGACGGCGGGCTACGCCAACGGCCGGAAGAACGGGCCCTCGCCGAGCGCGTCCATGGCGCCGACTGCGGCGCTGCCCGTCTCCCCGCCTTCTCCGCCCGGCGGGCCCCTGCCCCCGACGACGCCGATGCCGGTTCCCGACTCCGAGTCGCCGACGATCACGACCGGCCGCCGGATGGGCGCGGTCGCCGCGGAGGCCGACGCGAAGGCCTCGCGGCCGCCCGGAAAGAAGGGAATCGCTCCCGGAGTGCTCGGCGCTTTCGCCCTGGCGGGTCTCCTCGTCGTGGCGGGCGCCGTCGTCCTTTCGAAAAAGGGCGGGGCCCCGTCCGGCGACGCGGCCTCGAGCCC
>JBAUSZ010000133.1:0-2127 GCA_049581965.1 Thermoanaerobaculia bacterium
GGCCTGACCTGCGACGCCCTCGTCACGTCCCTCGTCGGGAACGTCTCGACGCTCTTCCTCGCGCTCGCGATCGACCATCCCGATCCCACGCAGCTCGTCGTGACCCTCGAGGGTCCCGACGGGACCCGGGTCACGATCCTCGACCACCAGGGCCGGACGGGCGAGGCCGTACGCGAGGTGTTCGGACTGACCGCCGCACCCGCCGAGCCGCTGTCCGCGTTCGCGGGACGGCCGGTCGAAGGAACGTGGCGCCTCACGGTCGTCGACGCCGTGGCGGGCGCCGCAGGGCGTGTCGTGAGCTGGGCGCTCTCCGCCGAGCCCACGATCCCCACGCCCGAACCGGATTTCCCCGGTGCGACGTCCTTCGTCGCGACGTCCGCGCACAGCGCCGGGAAGTTCGGCTCCTTCTACACGACCGATCTTCGCCTCTTCAATGCGGACCCCGCCGCAGCGCACGACGTTCTCCTGCGGTTCTCGCCCTCCGGGGGCGGCGTTCCGCGCACGCTCGCGGTCGCGCTGCCGCCCCTCGCGACGCGCGCCCTCGACGACGTCGTACACGATGCTTTCCGGATGGAGGGCTACGGCCCTCTCTTCCTGAATGCCGCGCCGGCCGTCGTCGCAGCCGCACGCACGGCGACCACGGCACCCCGTGGCGGCTCCTTCGGACTCGCGATCCCGGCCGATGCCGCTGCGTCCGCGGCCGGCGCGGGGACGGCCGTCGTCCTCGTGCCTGCGTTCCGCGCCACGGGCTTCCGCGTGAACGTCGGCGTCACGGAGATCACGGGCAAGCCGGTTTCGGTCGAGATCCTCCTCCGCGACTCGTCCGGAGCGCTCCGCTCCCTCATCCCGCGCGCCGTGCCGGCGGGCGGGCTGGTTCAGTTGAACGACGTCTACGGGATGACGGGTCTCGAGCCGGCGGCCGCCGACCGATTCGAGGTTCGCGTCACGGGCGGCGCCGGCCGGATCGCGGCCTGGGCGACGAGTGTCGACGACTCGACGAACGACGGCTCGTGGGTCGCGGCTCACGCGCCGGCTACGAGCCTGCTGATCCCGGCCGTTGCGCGCGCCTACGGCTCCGACGGCTCCTTCTTCGCGACCGACCTCAAGGTCTCGAACGCAGGCGCCCTACCGGTCCGCGTGAGGATCGTCCTCTCGTCCCTGTCCGGACCGGCGTATCCGCCGGCCATGGTGACGCTCGCGGGTTTCGAGACTCGTGCCTATGACGATGTCCTCGGCACCCTCTTCTCGCCCCGGGGCGACATGGCCGGCGCGCTCCGGATCACGGCGCTCGACGGCGGAGCCGTCTACGCCTCGACCCGGACTTCGACATCGAACGGCGGTCGCTCCTACGGGTTCGCCATCGACCCGGTCGCGACCACGGCGGAGGCGAGTCCCGGCCGGCAACTGGCGCTCACCTACCTGTCGTCGTCGTCCGCCCGCCGGACCAGCGTGGGATTCGTCGAGACGAGCGGCGCCGCGACCCGTCTCCGCGCAACGCTGTTCGCGCCCGACGGAACGGGCGTGGCGACGCTCGACTTTTCCCTGACCGCGTCCCAGGCCGTTCAGTGGGACGACGTCTTCGCCCAGATGCAGGCCGAGCCTCTCGCGGAGGCCTCGCTCCTCGTCGACGTCCTCTCCGGCGGCAGCGCCGCCGCCTACGCGATCGTCCTCGACAACCGGACGAACGACGCGAGCTACTTCCCCGCTTCGCTCGTTCCCTGATCGGGCTTCTCTGCGAGCGCAAGCACCGTCACCCCGAACGGGAGGCGCGCGCGCGGAAGGATCCGGGCCTCGAGGGAGAGAAGGGAGAAGAAGATACCCTCGAAGGAAGAAGGAGTGACACCAAAATCACTCCGGGCGTCCTCGCGAGGGCGGCCGTACGCCCGGGCTCCCGTCACCTTTCGAAAAAGCCAGATCGGTGCGGCGAGAAAACAGTTCGCATAGCTGGTTCGGCGCACCGCCAGCCCTGCTCTCTCGAGCAGCCTCCTCAGCCCCGGCGCCGTGTAGCGGCGGAGGGCGCCGACCGCGACGTCGTGCGCGCCCGCAAGGGCGCCAAAGGCGGGCGCCGAGAGCACGAGCGTCCCACGGGGCTCGAGGACGCGGGCGATCTCCCGCGCGGCCCGCGCG
>JBAUSZ010000134.1:0-5379 GCA_049581965.1 Thermoanaerobaculia bacterium
GCCCGCGCCCGCGCGGCGCAGCCTTCCTGGGCGGCACTCGACCTCGAGCAGCGCGTCGAGGCGATGAAGCGCTGGCGCGATGCCGTGCTCGACGAGCCCGGCGTGCCGGAGACGCTCGTCGCAGAGAGCGGAAAGCCGCGCCAGGAAGCGGAGGGGATCGAGGTCCTCTACTTCTGCGAGCTGATCCGGGCGATGACGCGGCTCGCCCCGAGGGCCTTTCGCGAGGAGACGCGCCATCCGCTCCTCTTCCTCACGAAGAAGACGCGCCTCGTGCGGCGCCCGCTCGGCGTCGTCGGCGTCATCGGCCCGTGGAACTTCCCGATCCTCAACAACGCCGCCGACGCGGTCGCGCCGCTTCTCGCGGGCAACGCGGTCGTCCTCAAACCGTCGGAGATCACCCCGCTCACGTCGCTCCTGCTGCGCGACCTCTGGGTCCGGGCCGGCAATCCGCCCGACGTCTTCCGGGTCGTGACGGGCCGCGGCGGCACGGGAGCCGGCCTCGTCGATCTCGCCGACGCCATCATGTTCACGGGCTCCGTCGCGACGGGGCGCCGCGTCGGCGCGCGCTGCGGCGAGCGCCTCGTGCCCTGCGTTCTCGAGCTCGGCGGCAAGTCGCCCTTCGTCGTCCTCGCGGGCGCGAACCTCGAGCGCGCCGCCGAGGCCGCAGCCTGGTCGAGCTTCATTCACTCGGGCCAGGCCTGCGTCCGGACGGAGCGCATCTTCGTGGACGCGTCCGTCGCGGAGCGATTCGAGGCGCTCCTCGTGGGGCGCGTCGCGGCGCTGAGACAGATGGCTCCCGACCCCGCGGGCGTCATCGGGCACGATCTCGGCTCCGTGACCTTCGCGCGGCAGATCGAGGTCGTCGAGCGCCAACTCGCGGATGCCCTCGCGAAGGGCGCGCGCGTCCTGACGGGCGGCGCCCGCCGGAGCGACCTGCCCGGCCTCTACTTCCAGCCGACCGTCCTGGGCGGTGCGACGCCCGACATGGCCGTCATGCGCGAGGAGACGTTCGGCCCTCTCGTCCCGGTCATGCGCGTCTCGGGCGCCGAGGAGGCGCTGCGCCTCACGAACGACACGCACCTCGGCATCAACGCGACGGTCTTCGGGCCGCACGCCGAGGCGCTCGCCTTCGCGCGGAGGATCCAGTCCGGGCAGGCGATCGTGAACGACGTCCTCGTGAACTACTTCGTCGTCGAGTCGCCGCTCGGCGGCTGGAAGGAGAGCGGCCTCGGCGCGCGACACGGTGTCGAGGGGCTGAGGCAGTGGACCCGGGTCGAGGCGATCACGCTGCGGCGTCCGCTCCTGGCCCCGGTGGATCGCTTCCTCGCACGGCAGCTCGCCTTCCCCTACGACCTGCGCGTCCTCGCGGTCCTGCGGCGTGCGATGCGCGTCCTCTACCGGCGCGGACTCGCGGGGAAGTGGAAGACGCCGCCCCGAGTGCCGCGCCCGTAGAATCCGGCGGATGAAGTCTTCCGTGGCCGCCGTGGCGGCTCTGGTTCTCCTGTCTCCCCTCGTCGCCGCGCAGCCCGGCGCCGCCCCGAAGAAGCCCACCCCGATGACCGCCCCCGGCATGCAGGTCTCGACGTCGAGCGCTCCCCCGAAAGGGGGCTCCAACGTGAGCGCCGAGGACCTGCGCGCCCTCGAGGGCGAGAAGCGGGACCCCTTCGAGCTCGAGCGGATCGGGCTCGCGGCCGTGAACGCGAAAGAGCTCGGCCGCGCCCGCCTGTTCTTCGAAAAGGCCTGGAAGCTCGCCGAGCTCCCGACGGCGGCCTACAACCTCGCCTGCCTCGACGCGCGCGAGGGCCGCGCGGACGCAGCGTTCGCGTACCTCGGCCGGGCGCTCGCCGCGGGGTTCGACGACGGCTCCTCGCTCGAGAAAGACCCGGATCTCGCCAGTCTGCGCGGCAAGCCGAGGTGGGCGTCGATCGTCTCGGGCGCGGCAAGGAACCGGGCGGCCGGAGACGCCGCGGTCGTGAAGGAAGGAGTTTTTCTCGCGCCCAAGGAGCGCCCACTCGCCATCCTCCTCCTGCTCCACGACAAGGGGTCGGATCCGTATGCCGTCAGCAACCCCTTCGCGGATTCCGCGCTTTCGCATCGCATCTTCGTGGCGGCGCCCCGCGGCCCCGGCCGCTCGGCGAAGAAGCGCTTCGGCTGGGGTTCGGCCGACCGCGCGGCCCGGGCGCTCGATGCCGCCATCGACGCCGCCCGCCGGAAGGCCGGGGACGCGACGCTCCCGATCCTCCTCGTCGGCGTGGGCCGCGGCGGCACCGAGGCCTTCACGGCCGCCGCGAAGAAGGCGCCGAGGACGTTCGCGGGCGTGGGTTCGATCGGCGGGCCTTTCGATCCCGGCGCCGCCCCGGACCTGTCGGGCCTCCGCGGAGCGCGTCTCGTCCTCGGCTCGTCTCGCGACGCCGGTCCGAACGAGATCAGCGCCTCGCGCCGCGGCGTCGAGGCCCTGAGGCTCCAGGGATTCACGCCGGTCGTCCTCGAGTGGCCCGGCTCGGCCTCGGGCTTCCCGCAGGACGTGCCGCGCGCCGTCAAGGAAACGCTCGACGCCTTTGCCGGCCTCACGCCGGCCGCCCGCTGATGGCGGTCGACTTCTACCGCCACTCCCTCGGAGAGGACGAGAAGAACGCCGTCCGCGCCGTTCTCGACTCGCTCTTCCTCACGACGGGCCAGAGGGTCTACGCCTTCGAAAAGGCCTTCGAGGAGTACCTCGGCGTCCCCGCGGTCGTCTGCACGGCTCACGCGACCGCGTCGCTCCACATCGCGATGCTCGCGGCCGGGATCGGGCCCGGCGACGAGGTCGTCACGACGCCGATGACCTTCCTCTCCTCGGCGAACGCGGTCCTCTACGCGGGCGGAACGCCGGTCTTCGCGGACGTCGACACCGAGACGGCGAACATCGACCCGGCCGCCGTGGAAGCCGCGATCACGCCGCGCACGAAGGCGATCGTCGCCGTGGACCTCTACGGTCTCCCCGCGGACATGAAGGCCCTCCGGAAGATCGCGGACCGCTACGGCCTCGCCCTCGTCGAGGACGCCGCACACTGCGTCGAGGGGCGGCGCGACGGCGTCGGCCCCGGCCAGCTCGCGGACTACGGCTGCTTCAGCTTCTACGCGACGAAAAACCTGACCTGCGGCGAGGGCGGCGCGATCTCGGCGCGCGACCCGTCGAAGAAGAGTCTTCTCCGCCAGCTCGGTTCGCACGGGATGTCGCGAAACGCGGCGGACCGGTACGCCGGGAAGTACCAGCACTGGGACATGGAGCGCCTCGGCTACAAGTACAACCTCTCGGACGTCGCGGCCTCGCTCCTCCTCCCGCAGCTCCCGAAGCTCGCGGGGCGCCTGAAGAGGCGCGAGGAGATCTGCCGCCGCTACGAGGCCGCGTTCAAGGACTTGTCGGGCGTGACCTTTCCCTCCGTGCCCTCCGGCGCGACGTCGGCCCGCCATCTCTTCACGATCTGGGTCGAGCCCGCGGACCGCGACGCGATCCTCGCGGGCATCCAGGCTCGCGGCGTCGGCGTCGCCGTGAACTACCGCGCCGTCCACCTGACGACTTACTACGCCGAGCGGTTCGGTTACACGCGCGGGATGTTCCCGAACGCCGAGCGCATCGGCGACGCGACGATCACGATCCCGCTCTGGCCCGCGATGACGGACGCGCAGGTGGACGAGGTCATCGCGGCCGTGAAGGCGGCGGTCGCCGGGACGGCCTGAACGGCGGCCTCAGGCCGGCCCCGTCGCCTCGACGACCTTGAGGACGTCCGAACCGGGGTCGAGCGCGATGCCCGCGACGAACTTCCTCGGGGGATTCGGCACGGCGACGGTCGTCGTGAAGTCCGTCGGAACGACCGTGACGTCGGACGTCGTCCCGTCGAGATACGTGAACCTCACGACGAGCGGGAACACGTAGAACTCCTTGTCGTTCGCGCCCGCCGTCGGGTGCTTGACGACATGGCCCTGAGTCTGCGCGAGCGTGAGCGTCACGGTCGAGGCGTCGGCGGACGTGCGGTAAGTGGCCCGGAACGTCGGCCGGAACGGCGTCTCGAGCCACTGGTCCCAGAACTGCTTGAGGTCGAGGCCCGTGCGCCGCTCGAAGAGCGCGCGCAGCTCGTCTCGCGTGGCCGTGCCCCACGCGTGCGTGTCGCCGTACGCCTGCAGCCCGGAGAAGAAAGCCTCGTCGCCCACGAGGCGGCGCAGCATGTGGAGAAAGTAAGCGCCCTTGTCGTAGACGGCCCCCGTGTACCGGAACGGGTCCGTGGGGTCCGCGACGACCGCCGGCGCGAGGCGCCCGCCGTAGAGCCCGTCGTCGTAGGAGGTCCGGAGGGTGGAGCCGGGATCCCGGCTCTGCGCCTTTTCGAGGTACAGGACCTCGCTGTACGTCGCGAAGCCCTCGTTCAGCCAGATGTCGTCCCACGTGCGCATCGTGACCTTGTCGCCCCACCACTGGTGCGCGAGCTCGTGGACGAGGAGGAGCGTGATGTCACGGGGAACGTTCGAGAGGATGCTCTCGCCGATCGAGGTGAGCGTCGGGTGCTCCATCCCGCCCGGGAACCACGACGAGACGATCCCGTACTTCGTGTCGACGAAGGGGTACTCGCCGTAGAACGAGGCGAGGATCGCGATGTGGTCCTTGATCGCCGAAAGACGCGGCGCGTTGGCGGCCGCGTTCTCGGGCATGAGGTACGACCGGATCGGCATCTTGCGGCCGTCCATCGCCGTATAGGAGTCCTCGAGGACGGCGTAGTTCGCGACGTTCAGGGAGACGAGGTACGTCGAAATCGGCCGAGGAAGACGCCATGTCGACCGGAGGCGCCCGTCCGGGAGGGTCGTCGTCGTGCCGAGGCCCGCCGAGGCGACGACGTAGCCCGGGGGCACCGTCGCCGTGACGGTCGCGACGGCCTTGTCGTCCGGAGCGTCGACGCACGGCCAGAACTGGCGCGCGCCGAAGGGCTCGGCGACGCTCGTCGCGGCCATTCCCGTCGCGTGCTGCCACCACGCGAGGGCGGCGGCGGCGGGCGGGATGCCCGACCATGCGATTCCGATCGCGGTGCGCCCCTCGGCTTGCAGAGGCGGATCCAGCGGAACGGCCAGGCGGTCGTTTTCGAACGTGAAGCCGGCGACGGGGACGCCGTCCCGCGTCACCGAGGTCACGGCGTAAGCGCGGTCGAGGTCGAACGCGACCGAGGACGTGGTCTTCGCGAAGCCCGCGATCCGTGTCGTGGAGGATCCCGCGAGGATCCGGATCGCCGGATCGAGCTCGAAGGAGAGGTCGTACGAGAGGACGTCGATACCCCGCGTCGTGCCCTCGACGGAGCCGGGCGGCGACCCGGAGACGCCGCGCGCGAGCGCCCAGGCGCGCGCGAGGGTCCGCTT
>JBAUSZ010000135.1:0-13355 GCA_049581965.1 Thermoanaerobaculia bacterium
GCGCGGGAGGCCGTTCTTTTCTCGGGCGCGCCCGGTCCCGTCAGTTCTCGGGCGGGGGCGGCGGGAGAGGGACGGGCGTCTTCTTCTTGGGCGGCCGCGCGGTGATCAGGAGGCCGGTGCCCGACATGCCGGTCTTCCCGGCGCTGGAAAGGTCCCCCATGTCGACGGCCGGCCCCAGCCGGAAGGGCGCGGGCTCGCCGATCGTGAGGACCTCGTCCTCGTCGAACTTCAGGATCGGGCGCGCCTTCGGCTCCGGCTTGATGCTGCCCTCGGGCCGCGGGTCGGCGTAGCCGAAGACGTCGATCGCTTCCTTGAGGCCGAGGAGCTTCGGCACCATCACGACCGACGGGCCCGAGACGATGAACGGCACCGCGCTCTTCGCGACGCTCTTGCCGCCGTTCACGATCTCGAGAAAGGCCGTTCCCGACGCGCCCGCGGGCACGAGAAAGCTGTAGATTCCCTTCGCCTCCTCGATCGCGCCCACGTGCCTTCCGCCGAACAGGATCCGCGCGCCCTCCGGAAGCGTCGTGCGAACCGTGATGCGGGTGCCCGTGGCGCCGACCTTCGGCTCGAACTCGAGACGGTCTTGGGCGAACAGGAGTGGCCCGGCGGCGAGGACGACGAGCGCGGGCGCGAGAAACCGTCTCACGCCTCCAATGTACCCCTCGGGACGGGGAGCCGCAATCACCGTGAGACGATACCGGCCCGTGGCGGATTTCCCGCTGTCGCTCGTCATCGGATTCCTCGCGGGGTTCCTCGGCGCGATCCCCCCTGGACCGCTGAACGTGACGTGCATGCGCAAGGGCCTTCAGGGCCGGCGGCGCGAGGCCTATCGCGTGGCGGCCGGCGGCTCGGCGGTGGACATCTTCGTCTGTCTGCTGATCGGGCTCGGTCTCGGCTGGATCCTCGAGAAGGTCGTCACGAATCCGTGGATCCGCGCCGCGCTCGCACTTTTCCTCGTCGTCTACGGGCTCAAGCTCCTGTTCGTGGACGGGCGGCGTGACCGCGAGGTTCCCGCGCACGGCTTCACGCCGGCGGTGGCGCTCGAGTCCGCGCCGGCCCCCGGGCGCCTGAGATTCGGCGTCCTCACGGGCCTCCTGCAGGGCGCCGCGAACCCCGCGCTCTTCGTGAACTGGACGATCCTGATCTCCTTCCTCGTCGGCCACCGTCTCTTCGTCCCCTCGGCGGCGTCCGCGCTCGGCTTCGCGCTCGGCGTGGGCGGCGGCGTCTTCGCGTGGTTCACGCTTCTCATCGAGCTCGTGGACCGCTGGAAGCTGAAGGCGGGGGCCTGGGTCTCGCGCTCCACTCTCCTCGCGGGCGTCTTCCTCGTCGGGTTCGGGGTTTTCTTCACGTGGCGTTCGTTCGCGGTGCGGTGATGGCGGCGCCCGAAGGCTTCCGCGGCATGCGCCTCTCGACGAGGCTGGGCCTCACGTGGGCGGGGATCCTCGTCCTGGCCGCCATCGCGCAGACGATCGTCTACTTCCAGACGCGCAACGAGACGCTCGACGAGGCGGACGCGTCCTACCAGGCCATCGCCAAGGCGATCGAGGTTGGGCAGACGCAGATCGGGCCCGCGGGCTGGAAGGATCCGAAGGTCCTCGAGGACTACACGGCCGCGCTCGGCGCGCGCGGCTTGCGCGACATCAAGGTCACGGACGAGGCGGGCAAGCCCCTCTTCGAGCCGACGCCCCCGGCGGCGAAGCGCCGCGCGAAGAAGGACGCGCCGAAGGACGTCGTGATCTCCGGCGTGATCGGCTCGGGCCCGACGAACCGCAACCTCACGGTGCCGATCGTCGTCGAGGGCCGGCTGCGCGGCCACGTCGAGATCGCGTACAACCTCGAGAACATCCGCGCCCAGCTCGAGGACAACTTCCGGAGGCGCCTCTTCGCGCTTCTCGGCGTGTTCGCGCTCGGCCTCGCCGTGATGCTCGTCATCACGCGCAACGCGACGCGGCCGCTCGACGAGCTCTCGGACGGCGCCGCGCGCGTCGCCGAGGGGCGGCTCGACGTGTCGGTTCCCGTGGATCGCGACGACGAGATCGGCCGCCTCGCCTCGACGTTCAACCACATGACCGAGCGCCTCCGCGAGCGGCAGGAGCTCGAGCTGCGCCTCGCGCTCGCCGAGAAACGGGCCGAGATCGGCCACCTCGCTTCGGGGCTCGCGCACGAGATCAAGAACCCCCTCAACGCGCTCTCCCTCGGCCTCGACGTCCTCAAGCGCCGTCACGGGCCGGCCGACCCGGACTCCTCCACCGAGTACCGAAACCGGATCGAGGCGCTCCGCGAGGAGATCAACCGCCTCGCGTCCCTCACGAACAACTTCCTCGCCTACGGGCGGCCGCTCCACCTCACGCTCGCGCCGACGGACCTCGCCGCCGTCGTCGCCCGCACTCTCGACGACCTCGCCGAGACCGCCGAGCGCGCGCACGTGCGCTTCGACGTCGCGCTTCCGTCCGCACGGCCCAGCGTCCCCGCCGACGCGGGCCTCCTGAAGTCCGCCGTCTGGAACCTCGTCCAGAACGGGATCCAGGCGATGGAGCGCCACGGGGGCACGCTGTCCGTGTCGCTCGCGACCGAGCCCGGAGCGGACGAGCCCCGCCGTGCCGTCCTGATCGTGGAGGACGAGGGAGAGGGCCTCGCCGAAACCGATCTTCCGCGCCTTTTCGACCCCTACTTCTCGAGAAAAGACGGCGGCGTCGGGCTCGGCCTCGCGATGGTCAAGCGCATCGTCGAGGAGCACGGCGGCCGCGTGATCGCGTCGAACCGGACGGACGGCAAGACCGGCGCCGTCTTTCGCATCTCGCTCCCCGCGGGCGCCTGAGGTTAATCTCCGCCCGTGACCGAGAAGACGGAGCCTCGGGCGACCATCCTCGTCGTCGACGACGAGAAGCACCAGCGCGAGTCGCTGACCGTCATCCTCGAGGACGAGGGCTACACGGTCACGGCGGCCGCGGACGGGCGCGAGGCGCTCGCGAAAGCCGCCGAACTCCGGCCCGAGGTCGTCCTCACGGACCTCAAGATGCCGGGCCTCACGGGCATGGACGTCGTGAAGAGCCTCACCTCCTCCGCGGAGAATCCGCTGCCACCGAAGGTCATCCTCGTGACGGCGCACGGCTCGGTCGAGCGCGCGCGCGAGGCCCACCGGCTCGGCGCCTTCGACTACATGTCCAAGCCCGTCGTCGCCGACGAGCTCCTCTTCCGGGTCGAGAGGGCCGTCGAGGCCTTCCGGCTCACGGAGAGGGCGCTCCGGCTCGAGCGGCGGCTCAAGGGCGACGGGCTCGAGGCGATCGTCGGGGACAGCGCGTCCATGCGCGACGTCTTCCGCCTCGTCGAGAAGATCGCGCCGACGAACTCGACCGTCCTCATCCGCGGCGAGTCCGGCACGGGCAAGGAGCTCGTCGCGCGCGCGATCCACGCGCGCTCGAACCGCTCCGCGAGGCCCTTCTTTGCCCTCAACTGCGCCGCGATCCCCGAGAACCTCCTCGAGAGCGAGCTCTTCGGCCACGAGAAGGGTTCCTTCACGGGCGCCGACGCCCGGAAGATCGGCCTCTTCGAGGCCGCGAGCGGCTCGACGCTGTTCCTCGACGAGATCGGCGACCTCACGCTCCCCTTGCAGGGCAAGATCCTCCGCGCCCTCCAGGAGAAGGAAGTCAAGCGCGTCGGCGGAAACGAGACGATCCCCGTCGACGTACGCGTCGTGGCGGCGACGAACCGCGACCTCACGGCGATGATGAAGGCCGGGCAGTTCCGCGAGGACCTCTTCTATCGCCTCAACGTGATCCCCGTCGACCTGCCGCCGCTGCGCGACCGCGCCTCAGACGTCCGCGCGCTCGTGAACCGCTTTCTCGACAAGGCGAACGCTTCGCACGGGACGTCGGTCGCGTCCGTGTCGCCCGAGGCGATGGAGCTCCTCGTGCGCCACGCCTGGCCCGGCAACGTGCGGCAGCTCGAGAGCGTCGTCGAGCGGGCGGTCCTCCTGTGCGAGACCAATGTCGTCTGCCCGGAGGACCTCCCGTCCGAGGTCCGGCTCAACACCGCCCCGGCTGCGCGGCCGTACGGCTTCGACATCCCGGCCGAGGGCATCGACATCGAGGAGTTCGAGCGCCAGCTCATCGTCCAGGCGATGGAGAAATCCGGCTGGGTCATCGCGCGCGCCGCGCGCCTTCTCGGCCTCACGTACCGGACGCTGCAATACCGGCTGGAGAAGTTCGGGCTCAAGAAGCCGGGATGAGACCCATTCCGGGCGGCTGACTGCCCCGTATCGTGCATCCGCTGCGGCGCGCCGCGCCCCGGCGGCGGCCTTCGCCGCCTAAACGAAGCCAAATCGGTCGCGAGAGTGCCTCCCTCGGGCGGCACGTGTTCTGCTTCCCCGGAAGGCGTGGCGAGCCTCGTCCTCTTTCTGTTGCTCCTTGGAGCGCCTCCAGCGGCCACGCCCGCGAGCGGAACCACCGCCACGTCGGCGGTGCCAGCCGGCGAGTCGCGCACGATCGTCGGCGAGATCGTGTGGGTAGACCTGCCGGCCCGCCTCGTCCTCATCCGCGAGTCCGTCAAGACGACACGCGTGAAGGGACAGCCGCCCGCGCGCCAGACGGTCGCTGTCGGCGTCTCGACCGACGTCACGATCACGCGCGGACGCACGGCGGTTTCGCTCGAGAGCCTCAAGGCGAAAGATCACGTCACGGCGCGCTACCTCAGGACTTCCGAGGGCGCGAAAGCGCTCACGTTCCGCGTCGCGGACGCCTCGCCGGCCGCTGCCGCCGGCGACGGGTCGTCGCCCGCGGGGGGCAACTGAGGCGCGGTTTACACTCGGGTCATGGGTACGTCCTGGGACCTGTCTCCCGGCAGTCCGGCCCCCGCGGCCCCGTTCGTGCGTCTCGGGGGCGGGAAGGCCACGGCCGCCGATCTCCTCGCCGAGGCGAACGGCCTCCCGCTCCTCCTCGCGTTCTTCAAGGCGAGCTGCCCGACGTGCCGCCTCACCTGGCCCTACCTGCAGCGCCTCCACGAGGCGTACGGCGGCAAGGCCGTCCATGTCGTGGGCGTCTCGCAGAACGACGCGGCAACGGCCCGAAAATTCTTCGAGGAATGCGGAAAGGCGACGTTCGATCTCGTCCTGGATCCGGAGCCGCGCTTCGAGGCCTCGAACGCCTTCCGCGTGGAGGCGGTCCCCCATCTCGCTCTCGTGTCTTCCACGGGCATTCTCGAGGACGTCTTCGAAGGCTGGTCGAAGACGAAGATGGAAGCGCTCGGCACCCGCCTCGCAGGCGCGCGGAAGCTCGCGAGGATTCCCGTCGTCCCGCCGGGCGACCCCGTGCGCGACTTTGCGGCCGGGTGACTTGGCCGCAATGCACACTGACCGGTCCGGTCAGTCCGAAGCGCACAAGCGCAAGAGTTCAGCCGAGACGAAATGGCGGAACGTCCGGCGAGAGTGGCAGCGCCTCGAGCTGTTCTTTCGTCGGCGCGAACTGCTTCAGGAAGTCGACGTACGCGTCCCACGGCAGAGAGCCCGGGTCCGTCTTCCGAATGGCTTCCAGCTCCTCGGCCGTGGGGCGCGGGAGCCGAAGCCCCCCCAGGTCCTCAGTGGCCCGGCCTGAGACGTCCAAGAAGCTCCAGAAGTCCGGCGCTCTCGAAGAACTCACGGACGCGATTATCGTCGATCCCGGGCACTTCCAGGAGAAACTGCAGATCCGCGCCGTCGCGAAAGATCCGCGTAGGCCTGCTCGTGACCGCTTGGACCTTCATCGCGACGAGATGCTCCGGAGAGGCAACAGGGATCGGAATGCTGCCGCCGATCGGGAGCGCACGCGATTCCCCGAAGACCCTTTCGCCGGTCTTCTCGTCGAGCCACAGAAAATCGAGTCGGCCGAGGTCGAGGTCGGGATGGAGAAGGTTGGAGAACGCAGGAACGTCGTTCAGCAGCCGGAATCCCTCGTCCTGCAGCCTTTGAAGGATCTCCTCCCGGTGCCGATCCTCGGAGGCGACGTCGAAATCGAATGTCGTGCGCGCGTGGCCGTACGCGTTCATCGCGACGCCGCCGATCACGGCCCAGCGCGCGCCTGTGGCCTCGCAGGCCGAGTTCACGACGGCGAGGACCCGCCTCAGATCCATCTGGCCCATCATGTCATCCGCTCGTTGCGGGGGGCCAAATCCTTTCACGCGGTTATCCCGTAAGCTCTGACAAGGGAGTCTCATGACGGATCGCCCAACCACCCTCGGAGAGCTGAAAGCCGCCGGTTACGTGCCGAAGACCGTCAAGGACGAGATCCGCGACAACCTCATCGCGAGGCTCAAGGCCGGCGAGAACGTCTTCCCCGGGATCCTCGGCTACGAGAAGACGGTCATCCCCGCGCTCCAGAACGCGATCCTCGCGCGGCACGACATCATCCTTCTCGGCCTGCGCGGGCAGGCGAAGACGCGCATCCTGCGCTCGCTCGTGAACCTCCTCGACGAGGAGATTCCGGTCGTCGCGGGCTCCGAGCTCAACGAGTCGCCCTTCGCGCCCTTCACGATCTACGGGCGCCGCCTTGCGGCCTCGTCGGGGGACGATCTCCCCGTCGCGTGGCTCTCCCGCGAGGCGCGCTACCGCGAGAAGCTCGCGACGCCCGACGTCACGATCGCGGACCTCATCGGCGACGTCGACCCCGTGAAGGCCGCGACCCTCAAGAAGACGTTCGCGGACGAGGACGTCATCCACTACGGGATCGTCCCGCGCACGAACCGCGGGATCTTCGCGATCAACGAGCTGCCCGACCTGCAGCCGCGCATCCAGGTCGGCCTCCTGAACATCCTCGAGGAGCGCGACCTGCAGATCCGCGGCTTCCCGCTGCGCATCCCGCTCGACGTCCTCATGGTGTTCTCGGCGAACCCCGAGGACTACACGAACCGCGGGAACATCATCACGCCGCTGAAAGACCGCATCGCCTCGCAGATCCTCACGCACTACCCGCAGGACAAGAAGGTCGCCTCCGCGATCACGGACCAGGAGGCCTGGACGGACCGGACGCTGCACGGCGTCACGGTTCTCCTCGGCGAGGAAGTGAAGCTCCTCGTCGAGGAGATCGCCTTCGTCGCCCGAAGGAGCGAGCTCGTCGACCAGTCCTCGGGCGTCTCGGCACGCCTTCCGATCGCGGCGCGCGAGCTCCTGATCTCGAACCTCGAGCGCCGCGCGCTCAAGACCGGCGAGAGCGTCGTCGCGCCGCGCCTCGTGGACCTCTTCGCGGCCCTCCCCGCGATCACGGGCAAGGTCGAGATGGTTTTCGAGGGCGAGCAGCAGGGAGCGGAGATCGTCGCGAAAAAGCTCATCGGCGACGCCGTGAAGAGCCTCTTCGAAGCGCAGTTCCCGCCCGTCGAGGGCCCGCGCACGCGTTCCGAGCGCCCGCGCCGGCCGCGCGGCGACTTCGACGAGGACGAGGGCACCGGCCCGACGACGCTCGAGAGGGCCGAGGCCCGCCGCGCGACGGCGGTCGCGCCTCCTCCGGGCCCGTACGACGCGATCGCGGGCTGGTTCGCAGACGGGAAGAAGATCGTCCTCTCGGACCAGAGCCCGTTCTCCGAGCACCTCAAGGCGCTCGAGTCCGTCACCGGGCTCTCCGACTTCGTCCTCAAGCACGCCAAGCCCCGCGACCACTACGAGCGCGCGCTCCTCATGGAGCTCGTCCTCGAGGGGCTCGTCCAGAACCTGAGGATCGCGCGCGAGGACCTCGATTCGACGCTCACGTACGCGGAGCTCGCGAAGTTCAACCTGATGCGCAGTCGGGGCTGACGTAATCTTCCCGGCTCCCCGACCGTCTGACTGTTCAGTCGATTGCTGCCAAATCGCCTCGTCTGGCCCGGTTCCTCCCCGGCCTCCTCCTTGTCCTCGGCGTCGCACTCGCCGCGGCGCCCGTGTCCGCCGAGCGCCGCCGCCCAAGGGAGGGTGCGCCCTCCCCCTGCCCGAGCTCTACGACAAGGTCTCGCTGTCCGTCGTCTCGATCACCTCGGCATCCATCAATCCCTACGGGGCGGCCAACCAGATCAAGCGGCGCGCCGGGCCCGGGGTGATCGTGGATGCGGCCGGGCTGATCCTCACGAACTCGCACGTCGTCTTCGGGCGTCAGCTCCTCACCGTCACCCTCGACGACGAGACGGTACTCCCGGCGAGGATCGTGGGCCTCACGACCGCGATTCTCCCGGAGGCCTCGGCGTCGTGGCGGCCGCGTGCCTACTGCTTCACCGGCCCGAGGTACTTGTCGAGCCAGTCGAGAGTCTCGCGGATGAACTCCTTACGGGGAGGAGCGTGGCCGGTCTCGTAGATCACGTGCTTCTTGTCCTTCCCGGGCGTGCCGAGGAGGCGATAGAGCGGAAGCTGCGAGGACTCGACCGGGAAGAAGTGGTCGTACCGGCCGTTCAGCATCAGAACGGGGAGCTTCACGCGGGTCACGAAGTTGATCTGGTCGGCCTCGGGCAGCGCCCGCTGGAACTCGAGCCCGCCCGACATGAGAACGGCGGTTTTGAAACGGTCCTCCACACCGAGGATGATCGGCGCGACGGCGCCTCCCCAGCTCAGGCCCATGTACGCGAGGCGGCCGGAGTCAATATCCTTCCTCGTCCCGAGGTAGTCGATCGAGCGGCCGACGTCCTTTGACCACGCGATGTTGTGGTCGCGCCAGAACGCCGTGGGCTCCGGGTAGTCGGACTTGAGGTCGTCGCGCCTCTCGTACGTGCTCTTGTAGACCGGGGCGATCAGGGCGCGCCCGCTCTTCGGGATGAAGTCGGCGTAGACAGAAAGGTCGAACTTGTCGGTGTGGATCGCGTTCGAGCCCGGGAAGTAGACGACCGCCTGATACGGAGGGGCCGCGTTTTTCGGAAGGTAGAGGTGGGCGACCACGCGCTCGCCGCCGTACGCCGCGTCGAAGCTCACCTTCTCTCGCGTCCAGTCCTCGGTCGTCTGCGTCTCCTCGACGCGGGCGTTCAGTGCCGTCCTGTCGTAGGCGTAAAGCCCCTTGTACGCACGGAAGACCTCGTCGGAGACCGGCTTCTCCCTCGTAAAGTCGCGGAACGGAGGCTCGATCTTCTCCGCCGCCGCCGCGGGTGGAGGCGCCGCGAGCTTGACGCACCGGAACCCGAAGTTCGGGCGGCGGTCCCACGGAGACTGCGCGTCCTGGTCGATGAACATGTACGTGGGCTCGCCGAATCCTCCCCCGAGGATGAACCGCTTGCCTGCCGTGCTCTCGTTCCAGCACCACTCCTTGACGTTGCCGGCCATGTCTGTCGTGCCGAAGCCGCTGATGGCGCCATCGCCTCCGACGGTGACCGTTGCCGCGCCCCGGAAGTTGCTCCCCGGGACGACGAGCTGACTCCCTTGCGTCTGGGCGGCGTGGTTCCAGTGGAAGACCGTCGGGAGCGTCTTTCCGGCAAACTCCGCGTAGGCGGACGCCTCGTACCAGCTCACGCCGGCGACGGGGTGCTTCTCCAGGCCTTTCGGAAAGTTTCCGAGCTCCCACGTCGCGGGGCCGGGACGGCCGGTCGTGTCGCGAAAGACGGAGATCCCCTGTTCCCACGGGATCGTCCGCCCGTCTCTGACGAAAGGCTGCTTCCAGAATTCCCGGTTTGCGTAGCCGCCGACGTCGACGAACTTCTTGTACTCCTCGTTGGTGACCTCGTGCCGGTCGATCAGGTAGTCGTCGAGCGGGACGTCCGGAAGGTGATCGAGGCCGGGGATCGCCAGGCCGATCTTCCCGCCCGGCACGCGCACCATTCTCGCCGGAACGCTCCCAGCCGCGTCGAGCCGGCAGGTCAGGCTCCTCCCGAAACCGTATGACCACGTCGGGGCGATCCGGTACGCGGCCTCGTAGCCCGGCTTGACGATCTGCCAGAAATAGAACCCCTTCGGCACGCGTACCTTGAGAAGCGGCGTCTTTCCGAGGCTCTCGAAGGCATCGGATTTTCGGCGATAGGGGCGGAAGAAGACGTCCGCTCCCGGCGGGTCGCTCTCGACCGTCACCTCCATCGTCGCCTGCGTCCAGAGCTTCTCGAGCGCCGGGTCGTTCGGGAGCACGGCGCGGGCCTGCCGGGCCAGGGCCGCCGCCTTCGGGAAGTCCTCTTCGGTCACAAGGCGCGCAATCTCGGGCGTCGCGGATTCGCGCACCCAGCGCGCCCTCGACCAGCGCTGCCAGGACCACCCCGCGAGGAGCACCACGGCCAGCGCCGCGGCACCGATTGTGATCCGGGCCCCGCGCGAGAGGCGCGCCGGCAGCGCCGGCGAGAGAGAGGCCTCCAGCGCTTTCAGAGCGGTCTCGACCTCTTCGGCGCTCGCGTATCTTTTCGCCGGGTCTTTCTCGAGGAGCTTCCCGACGATCGCCTTGAGCTTCGCCGGCAGCGGCCGTTCGCCGAAGTCCCGCGGCTCGGCATGGAGGATCGCGTCAGCCACGGCGACCGTCGTGCTCCCCTCGAACGGGAGGCGTCCCGTGACCATCTCGTACAGGACGACCCCGAGCGAGAAGAGGTCGCTGCGCACGTCGACGGCCTTGCCGAGAAGCTGCTCGGGCGACATGTAGGAGAGCGTCCCCAGCGTCGTGCCTTCGCGCGTCAGCTCAGGCCCGGCGCCCGCCACGGCCCCGCTCTCGAGGCGCTTCGCGAGGCCGAAGTCGAGGACCTTCACCTGACCGCGGGACGTCAGCATGACGTTGCCGCTCTTGATGTCGCGGTGGAGGATGCCGGCCCGGTGCGCCTCTGCGAGTGCGTCCGCGATCTGGATCGCGATCGACAGCGCGTCGGCCGGGGGAAGCGGCCCGTTGGCGAGCGCCCCGTGGAGCGTCCGGCCTTCGACGAGTTCCATCACGAGGACGTGCCGCGCGGGAGAAGAAGGGGAAGAACCGGGGATTTCTTCGAAGGAATAAAGAGTGGCGATCCCTGGATGGTTCAGGCTCGCAAGCATCTTCGCCTCGCGCTCGAAGCGCGCTCGATTCTCTTCACCTTCGAGGAAATCTTCCGGCAGCACCTTCAGCGCGACCATCCGGTCGACGCGAGTATCCCGGGCCCTGTACACCTCTCCGAATCCGCCCGCTCCAATCCGCTCGAGTACCTCGAAGTGCTGGAGAGTCGTCCCGCTGATCGACGAGGACGGCGCCCCGCGCACACGGGAAGTCGACGGGGATGCGCCGATCGTCATGTCCTCGGACGGATCAGAGCTCCCGCCGGCGCCTCCCCCTGTTGACCGCCCGTCCGGTTCTGACATCGGCGGAGAGCATAGCCCGGACGTTAGACTCCCCCCATGCCGATGAATAGACGCGACCTCCTGGGCGCGGCCGCCGCCACGGCCGCGGTGACCGCTGCTTCCTCCCTCCCCCGCCTCGCCTTCGCGGCCGACGACCGCGCGAAGATCTACGCCGAGATCGAGAAGCGCCACGGCGAGGCCGTCGCGCGCCTTCAGGACTGGGTGCGGAACCCCTCCATCGCCGCCGAGAACCGCGGGATGGAGGCGGGCTGCGCGCAGATGATGGCGCTCCTGAAGGACGCCGGGTTCCAGCAGGCGACGAAGATGCCGACGTCCGGCCACCCCGGCGTCTTCGCGACGCTGGACGCCGGCGCGCTGCGCACCGTCGGCGTCTACTTCATGTACGACGTCAAGCAGGCCGACCCGGCGGAATGGTCGTCGCCGCCCTTCGAGGCACGGATCGTGGACAAGCCCGGCTTCGGCCGGGCCCTCGTGGGCCGGGGCGCCGTCAACCAGAAGGGCCCCGAGTCGGCCTTCCTCGCGGCCCTGCACGCGTTCCGGGGCGCGGGCGCCAAGCTCCCCGTCAACCTCGTCCTCGTCGCCGAGGGCGAGGAGGAGATCGGCTCGCCGCACATCCGCGAGATCGCGCACAAGCCCGAGGTCCTCGCGGCGTTCGGCAAGACCATGGGAGTCTTCATGCCGGGCTCGGGCCAGGACGCCGACGGCTCCGTGACGGTCTCCCTCGGTGCCAAGGGCGTCGTCGAATGCGAGCTCGTGTCGAGTGGCGCGAAGTGGGGCCGCGGCCCGTCGAGGGATGTCCACTCCGCGAACCGCGCGCGCCTCGACAGCCCGGCATTCCACCTCGTGCAGGCCCTCGCGACGCTCGTGAACGCGGACGGAGACCCGGCCATCGACGGCCTCGCTGCAGCCGCCAAGCCTCCGACGCCGCAGCAGAAGGCGATGCTCGACGCGGCGGCGGCCCGGCTCGACGAGGCGACCGCCAAGAAGATGCTCGGCGCGTCGCACTGGATCCACGATGCCTCGTGGCGCGAGTCGCTCGAGCGCCTCGCCTTCTCGCCGACCGTGAACATCGAGGGGCTCGTCGGCGGCTACATCGGTCCCGGCGGCAAGACGATGCTCCCGAACAAGGCGGTCGCGAAGCTCGACCTGCGTCTCGTCCCCGACATGACGTTCGACGGGGCGATCGCCGCCCTCAGGGCGCACCTCGTCAAGCACGGGTTCGGCGACATCGAGGTCAACGTCTCGGGCGGCTACGGCCCGACGGAGACCTCGGCCGACGCGCCGCTCATCCGCGCGCAGCTGGCCGCGTACCGGCGCGCCGGGCTCGATCCGCTCCTCTGGGTGAGGAACGCCGGCTCGTACCCCGGCTACGTCTTCACGGGCGAGCCGCTCAAGCTGCCCTCGGGCCACCATGGCCTCGGCCACGGCAGCGGCGCGCACGCGCCGGACGAGTACGTCGTCATCGAGTCGACGAACCCGAAGGTCCAAGGGTTCGACGGCGCCGTGCGTTCTTACGTCGACTACCTCTACGAGCTCGCCGCGATCCGCTGAGCGCCGGTCCGTGAGGATCCGCCGCTCTGCCGGATGGCGCCGCGCCCTGCCCGCGGCGGGCCTTCTCGCCCTCGCGGCGTACCTCGCCTTCGGGATCCCGTCCGCCCTCGTCGCGTCCTGGGCGCGCGCCGAGTCGGCCCGGACCGCGGCGCGGGACCGCGCCCGCGACGCGCATGTCCGGTTGCGCGGATCCGACTACGTCTCCGCGATCGAGCGGATCCGCGAGGTCCTCCCCGAGGACGCCGAGTACCTCCTCATGGAGGGCGTGTCCGGCGTGTTCGTTCGCTTCGACCTCGCGCCCCGCCGGGCCGTCTTCGGCGGCAGCCCGAAGGACGTCGCATCGAACATCACGCCCGCCCGGCTCGCGGCGCTCCCGAAGTGGACCGTCATCCCGAGCGTCGACCCGCCGGGTCCGCGCCTCGTCGAGACGCGCCTCGTCGCCGAGAAGGGAGCTCTCCCCTGAGCACCGGCGCGCCCTTCGCCGCGGGCCTCTGCGGCGTTCTTCTCTTTCTCGCCGCAGGCCTCGGCCTCGTCGAGCTCCTGCCCGCGCTGCGCGTTCGGCGGCGCGCCGCACGGCTGGGCTGGGCGTACC
>JBAUSZ010000136.1:0-4369 GCA_049581965.1 Thermoanaerobaculia bacterium
GAGAACGGCCGAGGCGACGCGCTCGGCCCGGAACGCGGCGCCGCGCGCGCGGGCCCTCTCGATCCCGAGCGCGAGGAGGACGGCGAGCGCCGGCCAGAGGGGAAGGACGTACGGGATGAGCTTCGAGCGCGAGACCGAGAAGAAGACGAAAACGAGGAGGGCGAAGATCCAGAGGAAGCCCTCCGTCGCGCGCTCCTTCCACGCGGAGCGCGCGCGGCCCGGCCACGTCTCGGCGAGACGCCCGAGGAAGGCCGTCCAGGGCAGGAACCCCGCGAGAAGAACCGGCACGAAGTAGACGAGCGGGCCGGTACGCCGGTGTTCGGTCGTCGCGAAGCGCTGGAAATGCTCGTGGACGAAGTAGAACTGCAGGAAGTCCGGGTGCCGCCGGGCCATCGCGACGTGCCACGGAACCGCGAGGAGCAGGAAGACGGCGAGCGGCCCCGGCGAGAACACGCGCGCGAGCGTCCGCCACCGGCCGGTCAGGAGCGTCCAGAAGACGATCGCCCCTCCGGGGAGAACGACGCCGATGAGGCCCTTCAGGAGGACCGCGGCCGCGCAGGCGACGTGGAAGCCGTAGAGGGCGCGGCGGGCACGCCGCGCATCGCCCGCCTCGTCGGCCTCGGCGAACGAGGCGAAGGCGAACGCGGCCCCCGACATCGCGAGGGAGAGCATCGGGTCGATGAGCGCGAGCCGCCCGAGGGCGACGACGAGGAGCGACGACGCGAGGACGAGCCCCGCGAGGAGGCCCGTGCGGGCGCCCCAGCGGCGGCGGGCGAACGCGGCCGCGAGGAGGACCATTCCCGCCGTCGAGAGCTTGCCCGGAAGGCGGACCGCGAGCTCGGTGGGCCCGAGGGCGGCCATCGAGGCGGCGACGGACCAGTAGTAGAGCGGCGGCTTCTCGAAGTAGAGAACGCCGTCGAGGCGCGGCGTGACCCAGTCGCCCGTCGCGAGCATCTCGCGCGGGATCTCGCCGTAGCGGCCCTCGTCGGGCTCGAAGAGCGGCACGCGGCCCGGCTCGAAAACGAGCAGGAACGTCGCGAGGAGAAGGAGCGCGAGCAGGCTCCGCTCTCCGGCGTCCTTCGGGAGATGAAGAGTCATCTCTTCTCCACGGCGATGGCGCCGCCGAAGGACCAGTGGCGGGCCGGACGCCAGACGCCGGCGCTCCGGTCGGATGCGTCGACCTGGAAGCGGCACGCGCCCCGCCAGTAGTCGTACGGCGCCTCGCGGCGCGAGTGGACGGCCACGTCCACGAGGTACGTCGCCGTTCCGAGGTCGAGGGCGGGCAGCGTCACGCGCGCGACCGCCGGGCCGTCGAGGCGTTCGGGAGAAAAACCGTCGATCTCCGTGTTCGTGCCGAACACGCAGACGTCCTCCGGCGTGAAGACTCCGATCCCGAAGACGAAGTCGGGCGTCGGGACGCGCGGCGTCACGGCGATCTCGACGGTCACGCTCTCGCCGGAGCGGAACGCGTAGCGCTCGGCGCCGGCCGAGTCGAGGAGGCGGCAGCCGGTGATCTCGATCTCCCTGCTGCCCCAGCGGCGGGGCTTTTCGGCGGGAGGAAGAGATTCTGTTTGTTCCAGAGGTGCAGGCACGCTGACGCTCGAATCCGGCAGCACGCCCGCTATAGGGACTGGTGGTTTTTCTTCGAAGGGTGAGTGGGGCTGAGGCGCGCCCGCCGCCGGGGCGGTACCGGCTGGCACATGGCCCGTTCCACCTTCAAAGAAAATCTTTTCTTCGTTCTTCTCGGCGCGGAGCGCCGCAAGGTTTTCCCCCTGGGCGCGCGCGAGGCGCGCGCCCTCTTCCTCCGCGACGTCCATGCGGTAGCGCGCGAGAGTCTCCCTGGGGTCGCCGAGAGCCTTCGTCTTCCCGTGCTCGAGGTAGAGGACGCGGTCGCACAGCTCCTCGACGAGGACGAGGGAGTGCGAGACGAAGAAGATGGTCTTGCCGCGGCGCGAAAAGTCCGCGATCGTGTCGAGGCAGCGGTGCGCGAAGGACTCGTCGCCCACGGCGAGGACCTCGTCCACGACGAGAACGTCGGGGTCGACGTGCACGGCCACCGCGAACCCGAGGCGCACGTACATGCCCGAGGAGTAGGTCTTGACGGGCTCGTCGATGAACTCCTCGAGGCCCGAGAACGCGACGATCTCGGGGAGCTTTCTCTCGATCTCCCGCCGCGAGAGGCCGAGCATGACGCCGTTGATCACGACGTTTTCGCGGCCCGAGATCTCCGGGTGGAAGCCGGCGCCGAGCTCGATGAGGGCCGAGACCTTGCCCTGGACGGCGATCGTCCCGGCCGTGGGCTTGAAGAGTCCCGCGACGAGCTTCAGGAGCGTCGACTTGCCGGAGCCGTTCGGCCCGACGACGCCGAACGTCTCGCCGCGCGCGACCGTGAACGACACCTCCGACAGCGCCGCGACGGACTCGGAGGGGGCGAGCGCCGCGCCGAGGGAGCGCCCGAGGAGGGCGGACTTGAGCGTTCCGAACGCGCGCGTCCTGCCCCACTTGCGGTAGGACTTCGAGAGAGAGGCCGCGACGACGGCGGGAGGCGCGCTCACACCGCCTCCGGGAACGAGTCGCGGAGCCGGTCGAAGAGGGCGTAGCCGAGGAGCAGCGCGCCGAAGGAGACCAGGACGAGGACTCCCCAACTCCGGGGCGCGATCCACGCCGCCCGGAAGAACGCGTCACGCCACGCCTCGAAGAACGGCGTCGCCGGATTCCAGAGAAGAGCGGCGCGCAGCCCCTCGATCCTGATGTCGGGCAACGCGTAAAGGACCGGCGTCGCGAAGAACCAGAGCGTCAGTCCCGTCGCGAGGATGTCCTTGACGTCGCGGAAATGGACCGTGAGCGCCGCGAGGAGAAGGCCGAGGCCGGCGATGAAGACGCCCTCGAGGAAGAAGAGCGGCGCGGCCTGCACGAGGGGCCAGCCGAGAGGGACCGCCGGGCCGAACGCGCCCGCCGTCCCGAGCGCGAGCCCGACGCCGAGGACGGGGAGCGCGAGGAGGAAGTGGACTCCCTGCGCCGCGACCGCCACGAGCGGGAGGATTTCGGCCGGAAAGAGGATCTTCCTCAGGAGCGCGCCGTGCGTCGTGAGCGACGCCGCCGCGTCCGTGAGACCGCCCGAGAGCCAGTTCCACGGGAGGAGACCCGTGAAGAGAAAGAGCGCGTACGGGCTCGTCGAGGGGCTTCGGCCCGGAAAGATGAACGCGAAGACGATCGAGTAGACCGCGAGCATGAGGAGCGGATTGAGCAGGGACCAGAAGTACCCGAGGACGCTCCCCCGGTAGCGTGCCTTGAGCTCGCGGGAGACGAGGACGAGCCCCAGCGCGCGGTGGCGCCAGAGGCCGGCCAGGTTCTTCAGCACGACGCGTCCATCCCGAGAGACCGATGATACGTAGGATGGGCGCCGTGGGAGCGCGCGTCGCCGCCGAGTCCGTCTCCAAGTCCTACGATCCGGGGCCCGGCTCCGCGCCCGTGGAGGCGCTCCTTCACGTCTCGTTCGTCCTCGAGCCGGGCAGCTTCACGGCGCTGCTCGGGCCCTCCGGCTGCGGCAAGTCGACGCTCCTGAACCTCCTCGGCGGGCTCGACAAGCCGA
The DNA here is from genome assembly GCA_049581965.1 of Thermoanaerobaculia bacterium. Taxonomy (GTDB): domain Bacteria; phylum Acidobacteriota; class Thermoanaerobaculia; order UBA5066; family UBA5066; genus Fen-183. Next base: position 3,593 of record JBAUSZ010000136.1, read on the forward strand.
CGGAGGGGCGCGTCCTCGTGGACGGGCGCGACCTCGCCTCGCTCTCGGAGGACGAGCACGACGCCTACCGGCGGCGGACGGCCGCGACCGTCTTCCAGTTCTTCAACCTGCTGCCCACGATGAACGCGCTCGAGAACGTCGCGCTCCCTCTTCTCCTCGACGGTTCGGCCCCGGCCGAGGCGGACGCGCGCGCCGCGGCCCTCCTCGCCGAGGTCGGGCTGAAGGGCCGGGAGCGCGCCTACCCCTACGAGCTCTCGGGCGGGCAGATGCAGCGCGTGGCCGTCGCCCGCGCTCTCGCGAACCGCCCCTCCCTCCTCCTCGCCGACGAGCCGACCGGCAACCTCGACTCGAAGACCGGCGCGCAGGTCCTCGAGCTCGTCTCGGGCCTCGTCTCCGGCAAGGGGATCACCGTCGTGATGGCCACGCACTCGGCGGAGGCCGCCGCGCGCGCGTCGCGCGTCCTGCGTCTCCTGGACGGGCGCCTCGCCCCGTGATCCGCCACCTTCTCCCCCCGCTCGTCCTCAGGCCCGCCGCGAAGGACCGCCTGCGTTTCGCTCTCACGATCTCCGGCATCGCGGTGGGCGTCGCGACGATGGCGGCGATCCGCCTCGCGAACGCCTCGGTTCTCGCGTCGTTCTCCGACACCGTCGACTTCGTCGCGGGCAAGGCCTCGATCACGATCCTCCCCGACGGCCCCGGCATCCCGGAGGAGACGCTCGCGCGGCTCGCGTGGCTGCGCGGACTCGGCGCGACGCTCGCACCCGCGATCACCCAGAC
>JBAUSZ010000137.1:0-11385 GCA_049581965.1 Thermoanaerobaculia bacterium
GCGTGAGGGGGCGGGCGTGAGCCGCCCATCCGCGATCCACAGGCGCCACCTCGTCCCGCTCCTCGTCTGGACGGCCTTTTTCGCGCTCCTGACGATCGCCGTCGGGTTCGGCCTGCTTCTCTATGCGGTCCGAGCGCCCTACAAGGGGTACGCCGGCGACGAGGTCATCGTCTCGATCACGCCGCGCACGCCCTCGGCCGCCGTCTTCAGCCGGCTCGAGAGCCTGGGCGTGCTCCGAGACTGGAGGCTCGGGATGGTCGCGCTCAAGATCTTCCACCGCGGCAAGACCCTCAAGGCCGGCGAGTACCGCTTCTCGGGGCCCCGCGCCCCCGACCAGGTCGTGCTCTCGCTCGTCGCCGGCGACGTCGTGACCTATCGGATCACCGTCCCGGAGGGTTTCACCGCCGAGGAGGTCTTCGTTCTCTTCTCGTCCCAGGGGTTCGCCGCGCAGAAGGACTACGAGTTTCTCTTCACGCGCCCGGTGGACTTCGAGGGCGTCCCCAAGGGCGCCCCCACGCTCGAGGGCTTCCTCTTCCCCGACACGTACACCGTGACGCGCTCGATGACGGCACGCGAGATCCTCTCCGCGATGACGCGCCAGTTCGCGCGCCGGCTTCCCGCCGACTTCGCCGAGCGGGCGCAGACGATGAATCTCGGCCTGCTCGAAGCGACGACGCTCGCCTCCCTCGTCGAGAAGGAGACCGCTCTCCCGGCCGAGCGGCCGATCGTCGCCGGCGTCTACCTCAATCGTCTGCGCGCCGGGATGTTCCTCCAGTGCGACCCGACGACGATCTACGCCCTGAAGCGCCTCGGGCGCTGGCGGGGCACGCTCGCCCGCTCGGAGCTCACCGTGGACGAGCCGTACAACACCTACGTCAGGGCCGGCCTGCCACCGGGGCCGATCTGCAACCCCGGCCTCGCCAGCCTGCGCGCGGCCGCCGGGCCGGCCGACGTCGACTACCGCTACTTCGTCGCCGCCGGCGACGGGTCGCATCTCTTCTCTCGCGATTACGAAGACCAGCAACGCAACGCGGCCCGGTACCACCAGGCGAAGCGCGCCGCCCGCGAGGAGCGCGCGACGCCCTGACGCGCGGACCGGCTGGTAGACTGAGACGCAACTCGCTGGGGGTCGATGAGCGCTTCCGCACCGAGCCCGCGGCTTTTCGGGCCGTACGTCCTCACGCGCGTGATCGGGTCGGACCCGTTCGGCGAGGTCTGGCGCGGCGGGTTGGCGGGTGCGCCCCGGCTCCAACCGTTCTCCTTCTTCCGGACGTTCACATCGGCGGCCATCGACCGGGCGGCGCTCCTCGCCGCGATGGAGACCGCCGTCCAGCTCGTCGATGAGGTCCAGGGTCCCTCGGTCTCGCGCGGGACGGTCCTCGGCGTCATCGACGACATTCCCTTCCTCGCGACCGAGTACGTCGCGGGCCGCCCCCTTGCGTCCCTTCTCGCGGGACGCGTTCTCGGCGCCGTGATGTCCGCCGAGCACGGGCTCCTGATCGCCGAGCGCCTCCTGGCGGCGCTCGAGGCGGGCGTTCCGGTGGAGCGGGACACGGGCGCCCGGCACGGCTTCCTCGTGCCGGCGTTCGTCTTCGTCTCGAACGAGGGCGAGACACGCGTCCTCGGGTACGGCCTCGGGACGGGGCTGCTCCCCTCCCTCGGCGTGCCGCGCGTGCGTCAGGCCTTCGCGCCCTACATCGCCCCGGAGGTCCTCGTCTCCGGGAAACCGGGCACGCCGGGAGACCTCTACGGCGTGGGCGCGATTCTCTTCGAGGCGCTCACGGGCAAGCCCCCCTTGCCCGGGGTCGCGCTCGAGGCGGTCGAGACGTCCACGCTCGCCATCGACGGCTCGCCCGTACCCGAAGACATCCGGCGCCTCCTGCGTCGCGCGCTTCATCCCGATCCCGAGACCCGCGACCGCGACGTCGGCGCCTACCGGCGCGATCTCTCCGCCCTCATCTACGGGGGACCGTACGCTCCGTCGACGTTCAGCCTGGCGTTCTTCCTCCAGAAGAATTTCGAGCGGGCGATCCAGCGCGAGGAGACGGAGGTTGCCGCCGAGGAGGAGCTCGGCCTGGCGGCCCTCGCGTCGGCCCGTCCGGCGGCGGCGATCGTGCCCGGCGTGAGGAAGCGGAGCCGCGTCGATTCGGGTGGCGACGTGAAGAAGCCCGATGCGGCGGGCCCCGCAAGCAAACCGGATGCAACGGGCGGTTCCCGCGTCCCTGCCGTCGCGCCTCCCTCCGTGCGTTCCACGCCCTCGAAGGTCACGGCTCCCGTTCACCTCGTGTCGGGCCCTCCGAAGAAGAAAACCCTCGGCGGGACGCCCGTCTGGGCCGTCGCGCTCGGAGGCGCCGCCGTCCTCGCCGCAGGCGCCTTCTTCGCGCTGAGACCCTCGGCGCGGCCACCGGCCCTCGTCCCGGCGTCTGCGCCACGGCCGACGACCGCGCCGCCGACACCCGCTCCGGCGCCGGCGCCGATCGTCGTCGGGAAAGACGACCCTCTCTTCCAGGCCGCGGTCCAGAAGAAGCTCGAGGAGGAGCTGAAAAAACAGGACGTGCGCGCGACCCGGCAGCAGGAGGCCGCCGCGAAAAAGAAGCGGGCCGAAATGGACAGGGCCGCCGAGAGCGCACGCCGGGTCCGCGAGATCGACGACGACGCGCGCGCCGCTCGCGAGAAGTCGGACCGCGAAGAGGCGGGACGCATCGCCCGCGAGGCGGCCGCGAAGAGGCGTGAGGATGCCCGGGCCGTCGTGGCGCCCGCGTCCGTGAAGGAAGGCGACGTCGTCGACCTCGCCGAGTGCGACACGCCGCCGGTCCCGATTCGTCAGGTCGGCGCCGTCGTCCCGCCGGGCGCCCTGCAGCAACCGGTCTCGGCCACGGTGCTCACGCGGGTCCTCGTCGGCGAGACGGGCAAGCCGGAGCGGATCGAGATCCTCCGCGACGCGACGCCGAGCCTCGGGCTCGCCGCCGCGAGCCGCCGGGCACTCGAGCAGTGGCTCTGGAAGCCCGCGACGAAGGCGGGCAGGAACGTCAGGACATGGCTCCCCGTCGAGGTGCCGTTCAAGAACTGACCTCGCGCGGGGGAGTGCGTCGTCCGCCGACGCAGGCCCACTGCCGGGCTCGCCTTCCCCAGCGCCCCCTCTGACCCTGTTTCCAGGAAATCTTCAGTGCTTGGCGGGAGCCGAACTGGCCGCCGGCGAGCTTGCCGGCAGCGGCAGGCCCTTTCCGCCGAGGTACGTCGTGCGCAGATATTCCTCCATGACGTTGTCCATGAACCACGAGACGTAGACGCCGTCGATGTAGTACGTCGGCGTCGAGCGCACGCGCAGGGCCCAGCCTTCCGCCAGGTCGGCGTGGATCTTGTCGTTCGACTTCGCCTGCAGGTAGCACCCGCGGAACTGCGCGTCGGGAATCTCGTTTGCGTACGCGTAGTCGATCGCGAAGGCGTCGACGCCGGGCACGGAGAGCTCGTCCTGCCGCGCGTAGACCTGGGACTTCCAGCGGAAGAACGAATCCGCGCCCTGGAGGTCGAAGAAGCAGCGTCCGGCCGAGGACGCGCGAAACGCCCAGGGGTGGGCGCTCGTGAGCGGGAAGGACTTGATGTAGCGCTTGATCTTGAGCTCCTTGCCGAGCTTCGCGACGAGCGCGTCGAAGTCGGCCGTGCGGCGCTTGCAGAAGCCGCACTGCATGTCGGAGTACTCGACGACGGTGACCCGGGCGTCGGGCGGGCCCGTCATGGGCACGCCGGCGAGCCGGATTCCCTCGCGCCTCTGCTCGGCGATCGACCTCGCGCGGTCCCAGAACCGGCCGAGAACGAGGATCGTTCCGTCGTCCGCCTTGACGAAGGCGCTCATCGGGTAGCTCCCGTAGCCCGTGTCCGTCCGGACGATGGCGCCCTTCCAGTTCTTGCGGTCCGCGGAGGGATCGAGGGTGAGAGTGAAGCCGCCCACCAGGAACTGCCTCACCTTGGCGCGCATGCTCGCGAGATCGGCATCCGAGCGCACCGGCGCGGGGTTCTTCGCGCGATCCTCGTCGTAGAAGATGTCCCCGACGAGGATCTTGCCCCCGTCCTCGACGAAGAGATGGGCCTGGTCGTTCATCCGCGGGTCGGCCGTGTAGATCCTCTTTGCGAGGTAGATCCGCGTGAAAGGAATCTTGACCGTCGTGATCTCCTCGAGGGTCGTCTGCCCGGCGCCCCAGGCGAAGAGCCCGTCGGCCCACTCGGTGAGGGGGTCCGCGGTTTTCGCCGCCAAAGACGTGGAAACCGGAGCGGGCGCGGCGGGCGGCTTCTGCGCCGGCTGCGGAGCAGCGTTGCACGCGAGGCCGAGGGCGGCGAGCAGGGCGAAAACCGTGCGGGCGGACGTCTTCATGGCGCGGAGATTAAGCGATCCGTCCCCCGCCGTGCACCCGGGGGCGATCAGGCCGGGTCGGAGGCGAACCTCAGGAGGACCTCGCCCGCGCTCACGGGCTGCCCGGCCACGACGGCGATCCCCGAGACGACGCCGTCCTGGGGGGACTTCAACTCGTTCTCCATCTTCATCGCCTCGAGAACGACGAGCGGCTGGCCGGCCGTCACGGACTCCCCCGCGGCGACGAGAACGCGCAGGACGCGCCCCGGCATCGCGGCGGCGACGTGTTTGGCCTTCCGCACGGCGCGCCCGCCCGTTGCGAGGAGCGCGCGGGCCGTCAGCTCGTCGAGAAGGTCGAATTCGAACGTCGCCGTGCCGACGCGGACACGCATCCCGCCGCCGGGCATGGGCTCGATGCGCACTTCGGCCTGCCGGCCCTCGGACGTCACGAGCGACCACACGCCCTCCCCGAGCCGGCGGGCGTTTCCCCGGTGGATTCGGCCCTCGGTCTCGATCTCGTAGAGGGGCGCCGGCGCCTCGACCTTGAGGACGATGCCGGACGGGCCCGCGCCCGGGAATCGCGCGTGGTATCTCACGAACGCACTCCGTGGGTGGGCTTCGCGGTCCGCCAGGGCGCCGGCGCCGCGCCGCGGACCCGGGCGCGGACGCCCTTCGTCTCCTCGAGCGCCTCGAGGACGGCCGCGGTCAGAGCGAGTTCCTGAAGTCCTTCCTCCGGCGCGGGAGGCGTGTACTTGTAGCCGTCGAGGAACTGCGTCGAGACGTCGTTCTCCTGGACGCGCGGGTCGTTCAGGAGGGAGACGAAGAACGGCACGGAGGTCTGGATGCCCTGGATCCGGGTCTCGGCGAGGGCACGGAGCATCCGGCGGCGCGCCTGGTCGCGGTCGAGGCCCCAGGCCGTGATCTTCGCGACCATCGGGTCGTAGTCGAGTGGGACGGTGTCGCCGGCCGTGAGCCCCGCGTCGACCCGGATGCCCGGGCCGCCTGGCCAGCGCAGGGCCGTGATCCGCCCGGGCGACGGCGCGAACGCGTGGCCCGGATCCTCGGCGTAGACGCGGCACTCGATCGCGTGGCCACGCGCCGCCGGCTTCTCCCGAAGCGACATCGGGTGTCCCTGTGCGATCAGGATCATCTCGGCGACGAGGTCGACCCCGTACACCATCTCGGTCACGGGGTGCTCGACCTGGATGCGCGTGTTCATCTCGAGGAAGAAGAAGCGCCCGTCCTTGGCGAGGAGGAACTCGACCGTGCCGGCCGAGACGTAGTCGACGGCCTTCGCAGCCGCCACGGCGACCGTCTCCATCTGCGCGCGCAGTTCCGGCGAGACCGCGGTCGACGGGCACTCCTCCAGGACTTTCTGGTGGCGGCGCTGGAGCGAGCACTCGCGCTCGCCGATCGCGAGAACCCGGCCCGTCGTGTCGCCGAGAACCTGGACCTCGACGTGACGCGGGTGCTCGACGAAGAGCTCCGCGTAGACACGGTCGTCGGCGAAGTAGGACTTCGCCTCGCTCTGCGTCCTCGCGAAGGCTTCAGCGACCTCGGATTCCGCACGGACGACGCGCATCCCCTTGCCGCCGCCGCCCGCGGCCGCCTTCAGGAGGAGGGGAAATCCGTTCTCCCGCCCGAACGCGGCGACCTCGGCAGCCCCCGAAGCGGGCGACGTCATCCCGGGGACGACGGGAACGCCCGCCGCGAGCATCCGTTGGCGGGATTCCGTCTTGCTTCCCATCGCGCCGATCGAGGACGGCCGCGGCCCCACCCACGTCAGCCCCGCGTCGATCACGGCCTGCGCGAACGCGGCGTTCTCGGAGAGGAAGCCGAACCCCGGGTGGACGAGCGTCGCGCCGGTTTTCTGCGCGGCGGCGATGAGCTTCTCGGGCACGAGGTAGCTCTCGCGCGCGGGAGGCGGGCCGATCGCGACGGCGTGATCCGCGAGCCGCACGTGAAGCGAGCCCCGGTCGGCCTCGGAGTAGACGGCGACCGGCGAGACCCCGAGGTCGCGGCAGGCCCGGATGATCCTCACCGCGATCTCCCCGCGGTTCGCGATGAGGAGGCGTGGCGCCGTCATAGCGGAATGTTGCCGTGCTTTTTCGGCGGCATCACGTCCCGCTTGTTCGCGAGGAGATCCAGCGCGCGGATGAGGCGCGGCCGCGTCGTCCGCGGCGCGATCACGTCGTCGACGTAGCCGCGGCGGGCCGCGGCGTAGGGATTCGCGAACGCATCCTCGTACTCGACGATGCGCGCCGCCCGGGCCTTCGCGGCATCCTTCGCCGCCTTGAGCTCGCGGTTGTAAAGGATGTTGACCGCCCCTTCGGCCCCCATGACGGCGATCTCGGCGGTCGGCCACGCGTAGTTGAAGTCCGTTCGGATGTGCTTGGACGACATGACGCAGTACGCGCCGCCGTAGGCCTTTCGCGTGATGACGGTCAGCTTCGGGACGGTCGCCTCGGCGAACGCGTAGAGGAGCTTGGCGCCGTGGCGGATGATCCCGCCAAACTCCTGCTTCGTGCCCGGCAGGAAGCCCGGGACGTCCTCGAACGTCACGAGCGGGACGTTGAAGGCGTCGCAGAAGCGGACGAAGCGCGCTCCCTTCACGGACGCGTCGATGTCGAGGACGCCCGCGAGGTGGTCGGGCTGGTTCGCGACGACGCCGACCGGCTTTCCTCCGAGGCGCGCGAAGCCCACGACGATGTTCTTCGCGTAGTCGGCGTGGATCTCGAAGAGCTCGCCGTCGTCCACGACGCGTTTGATGAGAGAGATCATGTCGTAGGGCTGGTTCGGCGAGGCGGGCACGATGCGGTCCAGCTCGGAATCTTCGCGGTCTACGGGGTCGCCGTTCTCGCGCTTCGGGGGATCCTCCTGGTTGTTCGAGGGGAGAAAACCGAGAAGCGCTCGGATCTTGTGGAGGCAGTCCGCGTCGGAATCCGCGACGACGTGGGCGACGCCCGAGACGGACGCGTGGGTGTCGGCGCCGCCGAGAGCCTCCTTCGTGACGTCCTCGTGCGTGACGGTCTTGATGACGTCGGGGCCCGTCACGAACATCGAGCTCGTCCCTCGCGTCATGAGGACGAAGTCCGTGATCGCGGGCGAGTAGACCGCACCGCCCGCGCAGGGACCCAGGATCGCGCTGATCTGTGGGACGACACCGGACGCGAGCGTGTTGCGCAGGAAGATGTCCGCATAGCCGCCGAGGGACACGACGCCTTCCTGGATCCGCGCCCCGCCCGAGTCGTTGAGTCCGACGACCGGCGCTCCAACCTTCATCGCGATGTCCATCAGCTTGCACACCTTCGCGGCGTTCGTCTCGGAAAGGGAGCCGCCGAAGACCGTGAAGTCCTGCGCGAACACGAAGACGGGCCGGCCCTCGACACGGACCGACCCGGCGACGACGCCGTCGCCCGGGATCTCGTTCGCGGGGCCGTCCATGCCGAAGTCCCGTGCGCGGTGGACGACGAAGGGGTCGATCTCGTCGAACGATCCGGGGTCCCCGAGGAGCTCGACGCGCTCGCGGGCCGTGAGCTTCCCGGCCTTGTGCTGTTTCTCGCGGCGCTCGGCGCCGCCTCCGAGCCGGGATTTCTCCCGCAGGGACTCGAGGTTCGCCAGCCGATCGTCGATGGACCGGGTCATGGATTCCTCACAGCGGGATCTTCTTGCGCTCGGCGAGCATCTTCTTCGCCTTCCGGAACATCTCCGCGTAGTCGACGTTCGCGCCGCGGATCGTCGCCGCGTTCTGCGCGAGGAGCTTCTTGACTTCGTCGTCGAGCGCGCGCTCCCGGTCGCGGTCCTCGAGGAGGACCGTCTCGAGGGCCCGCCGGAGCTCCGCGGCCGCGGCCGTCTTCACGAGCCCTTCGGAGAGGAGTCGGCGCGCCACGTAGGCCGCCTGCGCGGCAAGCCGGGCGTCGGACAAGGCCATAAGGCGATCCGGAGGATATCCCAGCCCGCGGAACGGCGGCCGTCTACGGATTGAGTCGCAGCTGGAGGGTTCCGCCGGGCGGGAGAACGCCCGAGACGCAGGCTTCGGGCGGGATCTCCGCATCGTCGTCGAACTCGCCGTATTCGAGCCCGCAGAGGGCGTACGCGCCCGCGGAGACACGAAACGTCGACTTCATCACGGTGGCCGTGGACCCCGAGGTGGTCTGTGGAAGGTCCCGAAACTAGAACCAGGAGAGCTTGCAGCCGTTGGCAGCAAGCGTCCCGATCCGGCGCTCCCCGCGCGGCGTGAACTCCAGCGAGAGCGTACCGGGCGAGACCGCCACCGGCACGTCCTCTTCCGACTCCGAGGCGGGGACCGGGACGAGGCGCGCGGCCTTCGAAGGATCCACGACGAGAAGGCACGCGTTCTCGCCGCCACCGCGGATCGTCATCTGGAACCGGCCGTCGGCCGGGGTCGTTCGGATTTCGTAGAAGTGTGAAGAAAGGAGCCGGACGCGCGCGCCGGCGGCCGGCTCGCCCGACGGAAGGACGGCGCGCCCCTTCAGGACGAAGGTCGGGCGAATCTCGAGGGACAGGAAACCCGGATCGACCCAGCCGCCGGAGACGCGGATCCTTCGCACGGCGGACTGGTCCGACCCCGCGAGGCCGGGAACCGAGGCGTCGATGGACATCCACCCGTCGACGACGCGCTCCCATTTGAACGAACCTCCCTCGACCTTCATGGAATCCGAATTCCTGTCGCCTCCGCGAACGTTGAGCCAGGCGACGGGGACGCGCACGTTCTTCAGGTCGACGATCTCGCCCTGGATGACCTTGCTCACGACGCGCACTTCCACATCGGGCGGCGTGCCGTCGCGAAAGACGGGGTCCACCTTCACGTCGCACGTCGACTTGAAATGCGGGACGTCCGCCGCGACCGTCACGCTCCACCAGCCGTCGCGCGGGAGGACGCCTTCGAAAGTTCCGTCCGTCTTCGAGACGAACGGGACGGAGACGAGCCCGTCACGGTCCGTGAACGTCACGCGCCCCGAGAGCGGCTTTTTTCCGAGGACGAGCCTCGCGCGGAACGCGCTCGTGCCAAGGCGGATCTCGCGAGTCCCGACGCTCGATTCGCTTCCGGACCATTCGAAGGATTTCTCGTCCGCGAACCATCCCGCACCGGCCTCGGTCGCAACCCTCAGGCGGTACCGCGCGCCCGTGCGCCCTGCCGACGACGACCACGCCCCGCCCGCGTCGACCGGGCGCTCGCCGACGGGCTTCCGACCTTCAGAAGATTCTTCGAAAAGCTGGACGATCCACGGCGCTCCCGCCGGGTCGAGCGGGGGGCTCACGGTGACGACGAGCGGCGGAGCCTGTGGGGCGGCCGCGAAGGCGAAGAGCAGGAGCCACTGGAGCACGGGCACCCTTCAAAGATATACGACCGCGCACGAGCCGCGTCGTTCCCGGCGTGAGGTCCCCCGCCGCTCCTACAATCCCCCGTGTTGAGCGACGTCGTCACGGTCTTTCGCGAGGACGCGGAGGACGCCGTCCGGATCGTTTCGGGGATGCTCCGCCGCGGCGAGGGGGGCGAGGCGTTCCGCGAGCGGCGCCGCGCGATCACGTGGGACGCGACCGAGGCGGGGCTTCTGTCTCCCGCGATCGTCGAGGAGAGCGGAACGGCCGTGCGCGTCTCGCGCGGGAAGGAATCGCTCCTCGTCGCCGGCGACGGGGACGGAGTCGAGGCGCTCCGCGGGGGCGTGCGCGCGGCCTCGCGCCGTGCCGGCGGCTCGCCCTTCTTCAAGGCGAAGCCCGCGCCCCTCCGGATGGATCGCGGACCGTCCGGCCCCGACGAGGAGAGCCGCGCCACGCAGCTGGCCGCCGCGCTCGCCCGCGCTCTTCCCGACCCGCGCGGTTTCTCGCTCACGCTCTCGATCTCGCGCGTCGCGGTCTCGCGCGCCGTCGTCACGGCGCGTGCCTTCGTCCCCTGCGGCGAGGCGACGCGTCTCGAGGCCACGGGCGTTCTTCGGCGCCCGGGCGCGAGCCGCGCCTTCGCGTTCCAGTCCTCGGCGCCTTTCCCCTCCGCGTGCGACGCCCTCGCGAAGACTCTCGCGGAGGCGACCCGCCCCGTGCCCACGCACCACGCGCCCGAGGGAAAGGTGGACGTCGTCCTCTCGCCGGAGGCCGCGTCGGTGTTCTGGCACGAGGCGGTCGGCCATCCTCTCGAGGCCGAGGGAGGCGAGCGCACGTCGGTCCTCACGCGCGTCCCGCGCGCCTCCGTCGCCCCGCCCGGCTACTTCGTGACGTGCGACCCGACCCGCCGCGAGCTCCCGGGCTCGTACCTCGCCGACGACGAGGGGACGCCCGCGCGGAGTGTCGCGCTCCTCGAGGAAGGCCGCGTCGCCGGGGTCCTCACCGACCGGCGCACGGCGGGCGCCGATTCGAACGGCCACGGGCGATGCGGCGACTTCCGCCGGGCCCCGCGGCCGCGCCTCTCGGCACTCCTCGTGTCCGCGGGCCGCGCGACTCGCGGCGAGCTCCTCGACGCGTGCGGGAACGGCCTCTACGTCCGCGAGATCTCCGCGGGTCACACCGACGTCGAGTCGGGCCGGTTCACTTTGTTCGTCGAAAGCGCGGACCTCGTGCGGCGCGGCCGCCTCGGCGCGCCGGTCGCCCCGTTCGTCCTGACCTCCGACGTCCTCACGGCCCTCCGGCATCTGTACGGCGAGCCGGGCGAGGCCAGCGCGCCCGCCAGCGGGCTCGGGCTCTGCGTCAAGCGCGGCGAGCCCCTGGCCGTGGGCGGCGCCTCCCCCGCCATCCTCCTGCGCGGTCTGACGGCCGTCCCGGGGCGCCCGTGACCGCGGCCGACGACGGACTCTTCGAGGAGCTGCTCGCCGGGGTGTCGGCGACCGGCAACGACGGCGAGGGCGGCGAAGTCTACGAGCGTCGCGGGACGTCCCTGGAGCTCGCCGAGGACGAGCGGAGTTTGCACGCGAGCGTCTCGACCGGGCGCGGCTTCGCCGTCCGCCTCTTTCGCTCGGGGCGCACCTCGTTCGCGGCGTCCGGAGCCGCGGGAGCGCGCGCCCTGGCCGCGGAGGCACGCCTTCTCC
>JBAUSZ010000138.1:0-16335 GCA_049581965.1 Thermoanaerobaculia bacterium
ACCGGCGGCTGATCCCGTCCTCCCGGCGACGGACGCGGGCTGCGAGGAGGTCGCCGCGCGGTTTCGCGCGCTCTCCGAGCCGATGCGCCTGAAGATCCTCCGGCGGCTCGCACGCGGCGAGGCCTCCGTCGGTGAGATCGTGGCCGACGTCGGCGGCACGCAGGCGAACGTGAGCAAGCATCTCGCCGTTCTGCGCGGATCGGCGCTCGTGGACCGCCGCAAGGACGGCACGCGAACCGTCTACCGGATCGCGGACCCGAGGCTCCTGAAGATCTGTTCGATCGTCTGCGAGGGCGTCGAGCGCGAGGCGCGCGAGAAGGCGGCGCTGATTCTCGGGCTCCTCGTCCCCGAGCCCTGAGCCGGGCCCGGATGGACGTCGCCGGAATCTTCCACAAGAGCTCGCACGCCGGGTAACCTTTTCGCTCGGCCCCGGCCGCGCGGTGACGACGTCTCGGCCCGCCGGGGCGAACGGAGGCCGAACATGCTTCAGCAGATGAGGGAACTCCCGGAGAACGTCGTCGCGATTTCGGCGAGCGGCAGGGTCACGGGCGAAGACTACACGGCCGTCCTCGTGCCCGCGGTCGAGAAGGCGCTCGCGCGGCGCGAGAGGATCCGCTTCCTCTATCTTCTCGGACCCGCGTTCGAGGGTTTCACGGCTTCGGCCCTTTGGGACGACGCGGCCGTCGGCTTCGGGCACCGCAAGGCGTTCGAAAGGATCGCGGTCGTGACGGACGTACCGTGGGTCGCCGACGCGATGACGCTGTTCGCGTTCCTCGCTCCCTGCCCGGTCAGGGTCTTCGGCACCACCGACCTCACGGAGGCGAAGACCTGGGTGTCCGCCTGACGCGGGGGCGGACTTCCGCAAGACGTCGGCATAATGGCGTCCGAGAACCCGGCGTCGTCTGGCGCACTGCCGGAAGGGAGGCCGCCTCGAGCATGCTCCGTCCGGCGAATCCTCGCTCTGGTTCCGGCTTCGATGCGATTCCGGCGCGCTCCCGCGGGCCCGGTTTCTGGACGCTGGCGACCCTCGGCCTCGCGCTCGGGCTCGGTGCCCTCGACTACTTCGCGGGATCCGAGCTCGGGCTCTCCCTCGTCTACGTCCTGCCCTCGGCGGCTGCGGCGTGGTTCGCTGGGTTCCGCCGAGCCGCGGGAGTCGCTGTCGCCAGCGTCGTGGTCTGGCTCACGGTCGAAATCCTCCAGGGCAGCGCTCCCCGGCCGATGATCGCCGCCGTCAATACGACGCGCCGCCTCGCGGTCCTCCTCGTTGCCTCCTTCGGGCTGGCTCGCTTGAGAAGGCGCCTCGACGAGGAGACGCTCTCGGCGCGAACCGACTTCCTGACCGGGATCGGAAACGCGCGCTCGTTCTACGAGGACGCCGGCCTCGAACTCGCGCGCGCGTCGCGGTACGGCCGCCCGTTCACGGTCGTCTACGCGGACCTCGACGACCTCAAGAGCATCAACGACCGTTTCGGCCACTACCGGGGGGACGCGGTCCTGCGGAACATCGCGGACACGATGAGACAGTCGCTCCGCAGCATCGACCGTGTGGCTCGAATGGGTGGAGACGAGTTCGCTCTCCTGCTGCCCGAGACCGGCCTCGAAGCGGCTCGCTCGACGCTCGAAAAGCTGCGCCTGGCCCTGCAAGCGTCCTCGGCGCGGGAGGGCTACCCCGTGACGCTCACGATGGGCGCGCTCGTGTGCCTCGCCCCCCCTCGCGACGTCGTGCACATGATTGCCCTCGCCGACGGACTCCTCCTGGCCGGCAAGCGAGAGGGAAAAAACACCATTCGCTTTTCGGTTCACGACACGCCGGGCGGATGACGAGTGCGGAGCCGCTCCGCGTCACCGGCTCGCCTTTCCCGAAGAGCGCTCGTCCAGTTCGAGAAGCCGCGCGTCGAGCTCCGCGAGCAGCTTGCGGTAGGCGTCGCGCCCGATCGCGTCCTTCCGCAGGGCCTCCATGGCGGCGTCCTTCTCGACGTGCAGGAGGCTCCTCTCCACGGCTTCCCGCTCCTCGGTCCTCAGATCCTCCTTCCCCCGGTAGAGCTGCGTCATCGTCTCCTCGATCTGTGCGGCCCGTGAGGCGTAGGCCTCGCGGAGGGCGTCGAGCGTTCTCGGATGAGCCTCGCGGGTCGTCCGGATCTCCTCGAGGCGGGCGAGCGCCGCGTGTGCGACGGCGAGGCGGCCTCGCTCGAGCTCGTACGCGGCGCGCCATCCGGTCTCACGCGCGAGCCCGAGAGCCTTCAGGAGCGGCGACATCGTGAGTCCCTGGGCGAGCAGCGTCAGGAGGACGACGCCGAACGTCATCGTGACGAGGAGGTCGCGCCCCGGAAACGAGCGTGAGAGGCCGAGGACGAGCACCATCGAGAGGGCGCCGCGCAGGCCGGCCCACTCGATCACGAGGCTCCACCTCCAGGGGACCTTCTCCCGCGTGCTGCGCAATCCGAAGGAAACCGCCGTCACCACGAGGGCCCGAGCGACGAGGACCGCGACCCACGCGACGAGGATCGCCTTCCACGATCCGAGGAGGTCCCGGACGTGGATCTCGAAGCCGATCAGAAGGAAGACGACCGAGTTCAGCGCGAAGGCGACATACTCCCAGAACGTCTCGGTCGCGACGCGCGTCGTCGGGCTCATCCCCGTGCGCGCGCCGTAGTTGCCGCAGAGCATGCCCGCGGCGACCGTCGCGAGGACGCCGGAGCCGTGCACGCTCTCGCCGGCGACGAATGAGCCGTACGCGGCGATCGTCGTGAGCGTGATCTCGATCATCGGGTCGTCGACGCGCTGGATGACCTTCGAGACGGCAAGGCCCACCAGAATGCCTGCCGCGAGGCCCGCGCCCGCGATGCGAAAGAAATCGACGGCGAGGCCGCCGACCGACACCGGGTGACCCGCCGCGTACGCGACCGCGAGCGTGAAGAGGACGAGCGAGGTCCCGTCGTTCAGGAGGCTCTCTCCCTCGACGATCACGCGAAGGCGCGCGGGAGCGCCGAGCGGGCGGAAGAGGCCCACGACGGCGACGGGATCGGTCGCGGCAATCAGCGCGCCGAAGACGACGCCCTGGGCGAGGGTGAAGCCACCGAGGTCGCCCGCGGCCCGCGAGTACGCGAGGAGGAGGCCCGCCGTCACGGCGATCCCCGCCATGACGCCCGGCAACGCGAGGGTGCCGATCGCGAGGCGGTTGCGCCAGGCGTCGGACGCGCGGAGGTGGAACGCGGCCTCGAAGAGAAGGCCCGGGAGGATCAGAGCGTAGAGGATCTCCTGCGTGAGGTGCGGAGGCTCGACGAGCTGGAGGGTCCCGAACGCGAGACCCGCGATCACGAGCGCGATCGTGTACGGCAGGCGCAGCTGGCGCGCGACGAGCGCGACGGCGGTCGCGAGCGTGAAGAGGAGGAGAAAGACGTGTTCGGGATGCACCCGGTCACCCTAGCGCGGCGGTTCCGGGCTCGCCGGATGCGCGACCTTCGGGTTGAGCCACTCGATCACGACGGCGTAGCCGAGGCTCTCGGGATCGTTCTTCAGGTAGCTCGGCACGACGGCGAGCGCCGAGAAGCCGCGCGCGAGCTGGAAGGAGAGAGTCGGGTCGTGGATCTCGCCGGCCTCGACCTTCCGGACGTACTCCTCGGCCGACATCGAGGAGGCATGCTTGCCGTAACCGCGGAGCCGCGCTCCCGCGCGGATCCGCAGGAGCCCGAGGCGCACCGTGAGCCTTCGCCTCTCGGCATAGAGCGCGCTCCCGATCCCCCGGCCGCGCAAGTCCGGGTCCACCATGACCTCGGCACCGTAAAGGGTACGCCCGCGTCCGGGATCGTGGTTCGTGAACAATCCGTGGTCCGTGAAGTCACGCCACGACGCCATGAGATCGTAGTCGTCCCAGTAGACGATCAGGCTGGCGGCCATCCCGACGATGCGGTCCGTGGCATCGTCCACCGCGACGAGCTGGCCCTCGGGGAAGACCCTCAGGTGCGAGGTGAGCTGTTCGGCGGTCCAGGGGGCCGAATGCGGGTACACCCGCTGGCACAGCTCGATGATGCCGGGAATGTCCCCAGAGCTCATCGGGCGCACGTGGAACCCTGCGCTCACAGGCTGACGATCTCCAGGCGGGAGACGATTGCGGAGGTTTCCTCGCTGTCCCTGAGGGGCAGGACGGTCCCCTTCGCGCGGCTCTCGGCGATCGTCTCGAGATTCAGCTCCCCGATGACCATCGTCTCCTGATTGGGAATCCCCTCGGCGAGGATGCCGTCCCGCGCGAAGGCGAAGTCGCTCGGCGTCACGATCACGGCCTGCCCGTAGCTGAGGGAGACGGCGGGGACCATCGGGAGGGAGCCGACCGTCGAGGACTGGATGACGTAGAGCTGGTTCTCGATGGCCCGCGCGTGGGCGCAGTAGCGCACCCTGAGGTACCCCTGCCGGTCGTCCGTGCAGCTCGGGACCACGAGGACGTGGACCCCGGTGCGCGCCGCCGCCCGGGAGACCTCCGGGAACTCGACGTCGTAGCAGACCGCGATCGCGAGGCGGCCGAGCGACGTCTCGAACACCCTGAGGTTACTGTCCGGAGAGACGCCCCACTCCTCCGACTCGAACCGCGTCATGTGGAGCTTGCCCTGCTCGCCGTGGCCGCCCGAGGGTGTGAAGAGGTGAGAGACGTTGCGAATCTTGCCCTCGCGCTCCATGGGGATCGTGCCGGCTACGATGTGCATCTTCGAGCCCTTCGCGAGCCCCTCCATGAGCTCGAGAAACCGCGGCGCCTGGGCGGAGAGGCCCTTGACCTGGTCCCGGATCGGGCGCCGGATGTCGCTCAGGGTGAGGAGCTGGAGCGTGAAGTACTCCGGGAAGACGAGGAGATCGCACCGGTAGTCCTTGGCCGTGTCCACGAGCCCGGCGACCTGGTCGCGAAACTGGTCGAAGGTCGTGACGGGACGGATGAAGTACTGGAGGGACGCCACGCGGATTCGGTTCATGCCGATCATCCTAACGTGGCGGCCCATTCGCGTGCCACGAAAATGTCGTTTGAGCTCAAACGAAATCTGTTGTATTCTGAACCCTCATGAGCGATTTTCTCGAGACCCTGAGGCGGGCGGCTGCTGCTCTGGACGCTCCCCTCCTCCACCCGGGAGGAAAGAGCTTCAGTGTCATGACCTTGCTCCTCCTGGCGTTCTCACTCGTCGCCCTGTTCTGGCTCTCCGGGAGGCTTCGCGCCTGGATCATGGCCGGCCGGGTCGGGATGCGCGGCGCCGACGAGGGCGTCCGCTACGCGGTCGGGTCGATCGTGCGCTACGTCGTGATCGTCCTCGGCCTTCTTGCGATCCTCCAGGCCGTTGGCGTCCGCCTCGACGCGATCACCGTCGTCGCGGGCGCGCTCGGTGTCGGGATCGGCTTTGGCCTGCAGCAGGTCACGAGCAACTTCGTGAGCGGCCTCGTCCTCCTCGTCGAGCGGCCGATCAAGGTCGGGGACCGGATCGAGGTCGACGGCCTGAGCGGCGACGTCGTGAAGATCGCCCCACGGGCGACGACGATCGTCACGAACGACAACATCGCGATGATCGTCCCGAACTCGAGCTTCATCACCTCGACCGTCGTGAACTGGAGCTACAGCGATCGCAACGTGAGGATCGCGATCCCGGTCGGCGTCTCCTACCGGTCGGATCCCGAGCACGTCAAGGCAGTCCTCCTCGCCGTCGCGCGGACGCACCCGGGCGTCCTGGCGGACCCCGCGCCCGACGTCGTCTTCAAAGGGTTCGGCGACAGCGCGCTCGACCTGACCCTGCGCGTCTGGACGGGCACGTTCACGACGAGGCCCACGATCCTGAGGAGCGACCTGAATTTCGCGATTTTCGAGGCCTTCCGCGACGAGGGCATCGAGATCCCGTTCCCGCAGCGGGACGTGCACATCCGGGACGGAAATCCTGGGGTCCGCGCGT
Organism: Thermoanaerobaculia bacterium; assembly: GCA_049581965.1. Lineage (GTDB taxonomy): Bacteria > Acidobacteriota > Thermoanaerobaculia > UBA5066 > UBA5066 > Fen-183. Next base: position 5,919 of record JBAUSZ010000138.1, read on the forward strand.
GATGTATCGTTTCCTCATGTTCGCGCGCCGGGCGACGTCTGCGCGGCCCGGGCGGCCGTGGGGCCTCCTCGGCGCGACCGCGCTGACGGCGACGACCCTCGTCTTCGCGGGCCATGGCGCGGCGGACGCGCAGCAGGCGGCCGCAACGCCCCCCGTCACCGTCGGGGTGGCCCCGACGGCCTCGTCCGCCGCGTCGCCTGAGCCCACGCCGGCAGGAGCGCCAGTCGTCGTCGATGGGAAGACGCTGTTTCGCGTGACCGACCGGCTGGGTCCGTTCAGCGCCGCGGAGCGGGCGGCCGCCGTGACGGAGCGGATCGAGAAGCTCGCACGCACGCGCTTCGCGGGGGACGTGACCGTGACGGTGGCGGACAACGAGACGACGACGGACCTCCTCCTGGGAGACCGGGTCATCGCGACCGTTTCTGACGCTGACGCGGCCTCGGCGGGCACGGGCCGGCACGAGCTGGCCGAGGGCCGGGCGCGCGTCGTCGAGGTGGCCGTGAACGGCGTCCGGCGGCAGGCGGGCCTGAAGAGCCTCGTCGTCGACGCGCTCTGGGCGGCCCTGACGACCGCGGTGCTCCTGCTGCTCTTCTACGGGCTCAGAAAGGCCACGCCGGCGGCCCTCGAGCGGCTGGAGTCGTGGAGAGGAACGCGGATTCCCGCGATCCGGATCCAGACGCTCGAGATCGCAAGCGCGACGCGTGTGACCGACGGGCTCAAGATGCTCGTGCGGCTCCTCCGGTTCGCGGTGTCGATCGCCGCGGTCGTCGTCTACGTCCCCGTCGTCCTGAGCTTTTTTCCCTGGACGCGCGGGCTCGTGGATCCGCTCTTCGCGTACATCGCGACGCCGCTCAAGTCGATCTGGAGCGCCTTCATCGCGTATGTCCCGAAGGCCTTCTTCCTCGTCGTGATCGTCGTCCTCACGCGTTACGGCCTGAAGCTCGTGCGCCTCTTCTTCACGGGGATCGAGAACGGCACGATCACCCTGCGCAATTTCGAGCGGGAGTGGGCCAAGCCGACGTACGACATCGTCCGGTTCCTCATCATCGCGTTCGCGGCGGTCGTCGCGTTTCCGTACATCCCAGGGTCGCAGTCCGACGCGTTCAAGGGCGTGTCGCTCTTCCTGGGCGTCCTCTTCTCGCTCTCGTCGAGCTCGGCGATCTCGAACATCGTCGCAGGCGTGATCCTGACGTACACGAAGGCGTTTCGGGTGGGTGACCGCGTGAAGATCTCGGACACGGTCGGCGACGTGATCGAGAAGAGCCTCCTCGTGACGCGCGTCCGCACCATCAAGAACGTCGAAATCACGATCCCCAACGGGATGGTCCTCTCGAGCCACGTCCTCAACTACTCGACCTCGGCCCGCGACAAGGGGCTCATCCTGCACACCTCCGTCACGATCGGCTACGACGCCCCGTGGCGGGACGTGCACGCGGCCCTCCTCGCGGCGGCCAAGGCGACGGAGCACGTCCTCGAGAGCCCGGCGCCGTTCGTCTTCCAGAAGAGCCTCGACGACTTCTACGTCTCGTACGAGATCAATGCGTACACCGACGAGGCGAGTCGAATGGCCGCGACGTACTCGGACCTGCACGCGAACATCCAGGACAAGTTCAACGAGGCCGGCATCGAGATCATGTCGCCCCATTACGAATCCTTGCGCGACGGCAACGAGGTGACGATCCCACAGGCTTCCCGGCCGAAGTCGTACGAGGCGCCGCCGTTCCGGTTCCTGTCCCTCGACCGCCCGCCCTCCCCTCCGAAGTCCCCGGAGAAGGACTGAGCGGCGATGGCTGCCCTCACATCCACACGAGGGGAACGAGGCCGAGCGCGGCGAGCACGAGCAGGAGCGCGAGGCTACGGCGTCCCGTCGAAGGGTCGGCAAAGGCGTACGCGTAGATCGCCTTGACGGCGTTGTTGCTGGCGGCTGCGATCACGATCGCCGGCGCCGCCATCGAGAGCGGGGTCGCCGACGCGCCGCCCTGCGCGAGCCCGAGGATGAACGGGTCGACGTCCGTGACGCCCATGACCGCCGCGAGCGTGTAGAGGCCAGCGCGGCCGAGCGTCTCCCGCACGAGGCCCGTCAGGACGAGGATCAGGACGAAGACGCCCGCGAAGAGAAACGCGGCCCCGAGCTCGAGCGGGTTCTTCGGCTCGCGGGGGGACGGCGAATTCGCCCCGGCCCCGCGAGTCCGACGGGAGACAGCCCAACCCGCGAGGCACGCGGCCGCGGCGAGCGTGGCGAACGCGGGCGCGAGTTCACCGGCGAGCGTCGCGTTGAAGAGCGCCACGAGCAGGACGAGCCGCGCGTACATCATCCCGGACGCCGTCAGGATGCTTCCGGCGAAGAGGTTCGGCCGCGGCTCCGCGTCCTCGCGCGACCGACGGGCCAGCACGACGGTCGTGACCGTCGAGGAATACGCGCCTCCGAGGACGGCGGAGAGCAGGACGCCGCCGCGCTCCCTGAGGAGCCTCTGCAGCACGTAGCTCGCGAAGGAGACTCCGCTGACCGCGACGACGACGAGCCACGTCTTGAACGGATTGACGTGAAAACGGGTCAATTCCCGATTCGGGACGATCGGGAGAACGACGACGGCGAGGACCAGGAACTTCGCGAACGTCACGACCTCGCGCGATGCGACGAACCGGGTCAGGCCCTCGAGGCCCTTCTTGAGCTCGAGAAGAAGGACGGCGACGACGCCGATCGTCGCCGCCAGCCAGTAGGACTGGTGATGGACGAGACCGCCGATCGCGTACGTCGCGAGCGCGGAGACCTCGGTCGTGAAACCCGCGGCCGGATCGCTCTCGAGCTTGTGGAAGTAGGAGAGGAGCATGAACCCGCCCACGACGACGAAACCGGCCGTCCACGGGACGAGGGAGGGGCCGGAGAGGAGCGCGAGCGCGTAGCTCACGAGCCCGATGAGGGGAAACGTCCTCACGCCCCCGAACCCGTATGCGGCCACGCGCTGTTTGTGCTCCTCGCGTTCGAGGCCGATGAAGAAAGCGAGCGCGAGGACGAGGGCGATGTTGAGCGCGTCGGGAGGCACGACCCGCAGAAGCTCCCCGAACGTTCCGAACTCCGGCCCGGCCGGTCCCGAAACGGGCCCGTTCATGACGGCGGATACGTCGCGCCGCGGCCCGCCTTCGCCCAGACGACGGGCTTTTCGAGTTCGGGCGACTCGACCTTGGGCGATGACGGGGGCCGGGGTGCGCTCATCGTGGCGCCTCGCGCGGCCGGGGCGCGGGCGTCCTCGATTCTACGCGCCACGAACCGTTTCGCCCGGCCGCCACAAGCCTGGCGCCTCCACGTCAGGTGACGACACCGCACGCGGAAGTGTCCTAATTTGACAAATGGGTGCTCATTTGATAGGGTTTTGTCAGGTCGGGAAGGAAGCCCTTGCCGCTCCCGACATCTCATCTCGACCAGGCTTGGAACTTTTTTCACAAACAGTTGCAAGGGAGTCAGGATTCAGGACCAGATGCAGTACGCCCGTAACGTCCACTTCCAGATCAAGAACGGCCGCGAGAAGGACTTCGACACGCTCTTCACGAACGAGATTCTCCCGATGCTCAAGAAGCAGGAAGGCTTCAAGCAGGAGCTCATGCTCGTCAACCGCAACGCCGCCGTCGGGATCAGCCTCTGGGACGACCGCAAGCACGCGGACACGTACCAGACCGCGACATACCCGAAAATCCTCGAGAAGCTCACGCCCGTGCTCGAGGGAACCCCGCGCGTCGAGACCTACGACGTCGGCGTGTCGACCCTTCCGGCCTGAGCCGGACACCCTTCGGGGTGATCCTGATTCGGGAGGCCCTCCGGCCTCCCGTTTTTGTTTCTGGCGCGTCCATCCCGGCGGTACGGATGGTAGGCTCGCGCGCGTGACCCAGATCCGCCGCATCCTGTGCGGGAGCGACCTGAGCGAGGGCGCCGACGAGGCAGTTCGCCAGGCCGGCATCCTGGCCCGCGGATACGGGGCCGCGCTCGAAGTCCTCCACGTGATCCCGAACCCGCTTGCCACCGATCCCGCTCTGGCCCAGCTTGTTCATCCCGACAGGGCCCGGGCCGCGCTCGACGCCGCCCGCGAGAATGCTCGCAAGAACCTGACTTTGAGGGTCGCCTCGCTCACGAAGGGCGCCCCGAAGGAGCCTACCGTCCACGTGGAAGAGGGCGTGCCTTACGCCGCGATCGTCTCGCGCGCGGCGGAGATCGAAGCGGACCTCGTCGTCATCGGAGGGAAGGGCGCGGCGGGGCTCAAGATGCAGCGCCTGGGCGAGGTCGCCGAGAAGGTGGTCCGCCATGCCCAGGGTTCCGTGCTCGTGGCGCGGAGCTCACCCGCGAGCGGGAACGTCCTTGCGGCGACCGATCTCTCGGACCGGTCACTGCCGGCGGTCACGTCCGCCGCGGAAGAAGCGCGCCGTCGCGGCGCGCGTCTCACGGTCGCGCACGTCGTCGACCCGGAGAAGGCGATGGGCTCGGAGGTCGTCGCGACGGTCCTGAGCCTCTTCTCGGACGACTTCATGTCGGGGCTCGGCCGCATCGCGAAGGTCCGGCTCGCGGACGCGCTCGAGAGACTCGGCGTGAAGGGGGACGCGGTGATCGAGAACGGCGCGGCCGGCGCCTCCATCCTCCGCCTGGCCGAGGACCTTCCGGCGGAGCTCGTCGTGATTGGCAACGCGGGAAGCACCAATCTCGCAAGCGTCCTCGTCGGCAGCGTGGCCGAGTCGGTCGTGCGGTGGGCGCCCTGCTCCGTCCTCGTCGTGAGGCGCCGCGGCTGAGCGCGGCGCGCAGCGTCAGGTCTTCGGATCGGACGACGGCGCCACGGTTTCGGGCTTCTCGAGGGCGGCCTGCAGCATCCCCGTCGCGCGACGCAGCGGTTCGAGGGTCCCCGGATCCGCCTTCGTCAGGCCCGCCGTGACGGCGTCCCGCGTCGAGAGCACCGCGAGGAGGGCCTTGCCAAACTCCGGCTCGGGCGTACGGCCTGCCTCGGCCCGCACGTCGTCGAAGAAGCCCGAGGAAAGCTGCTGCGCGTGGCCGTAGTTCTGCTGGGCGACGAGATCGAGGAGCCCCTGGCTCCGTGTGTAGAGCGCATAGAGCCGCCCGCGGGCCTCTGCAGTCTTCAGTCGGAGCTCGAGCGACGCGACCTGGGCCTCGAGAGCGAGCCGACGCTGCCTTTGCGGCAGGAAGCCGAAGAGGTAGGCGCCCACGCTGAGAAGGACCACGCCGAAGACGAGAGCCTTCTTCATCACACCCCCCAAGCCCGCCAAGGCAGCGTACCGTTGCGACTCGCGGCCTGTCAACGCGGGCGAATGCGGCGTTGCGGTGGAGGACGCGAGAACTCACGTCGAAGGCGAGCTTGGTTGACGCCCCTGGAAGCAGCATCTATGTTGGGCTCATGAGCGACCATGCGAGACCGGTCGTCTGCGCCACGGACCTGAGCGACGCTTCCGACGAGGCCGTACGGCAGGCCGACGCGCTCGCGCGACATGTCGGATCGCCGCTCGTCGTCGTGCACATTCTCCCGAATGCCCTTCGTCACCATCCACTCTTCCCGCAGCTGTACCCACGCGAGGCCTCCGACCTCGCCGCCCTCGAAGGCCGCGCCTGCGAGGCCGTCTCCGAGCGTGTCGTGGCCCTGACCGGCCGGGGCGCCGGTGGATTCCGGGCCGAGGTCGACACGGGCACGCCGTCCGCCTCGATCGTCCGGCGCGCCGAGGAGCTGAACGCCGAGGCCGTCGTCGTGGGAGGCCGGCGTCCCGCCGACCCTCAGAAGCCCCTCCTCGGCGACACGGCCGAGAAGGTCGTCCGCCACGCCCACTGCCCGGTTCTCGTGGCCCGGTCCTCGCCGGCGGGCGGGCACGTGCTCGTCGCGACCGACCTCTCGGACCCGTCGCTCCCGGCCGTCCAGGCGGGAGCCGCGTGGGCGCGGCGAGACCGCAAGCCTCTGACGGTCCTGCACGTCCTCGACCTTCAGATCACGACGATCGGCTTCAATCTCGAGGTCCCGCCCGGCGGTTTTTCCGCCCTGTCGCCGGACGCCATGGCCGACCTCAGGCGCTGGGCCGGCGAACGGCTGGCCGAGGCGCTGCGCCAAACCGGCGCCGAGGGCGAGCCGCTCGTCGAGGAGGGCTGGGCACCCGACGTGATCCTCCGCGTCGCCGCCAGGCTGCCCGCCGAGCTGATCGTGATCGGGACGATCGGCCGCACCGGAATCGGGCGCATGCTGCTCGGAAGCGTGGCCGAGGGGGTCGTCCGCCGGGCGCCCTGTTCCGTCCTCGTCACGAGGCTCGCGCGCTGAACCCCGGCCGCCGGCTCAGTCGCTCACGAGGACGAGGAGCGGCCGCACGTCTTCCTCGGGAGTCGAGTGCCAGTACTGGATCAGGATCTGGTAGACGAGGACGCCCGTCTCCCCTTCGCCAAAGAAGAAGAAGCGCAGGGCCTGAGCCATCGGGTCTCGGCGCGTGAGCCCGAGGATGAGCGTGCGCGGGTCGATCTGCTCGCTCACGAAGGCGATCGTGTTCGCGATCGCGACGGCACCCTTCACGTGGATGAAGTAGTTGCCCGTCTCCACGATGCGCCTCACGCGCAGCTCGAGCTTCGCCTCGAACTCGCTCCGGTCGTCGCGCAGGCTCACGTGGAGGAAGGCGAACGGGCCCTCGATCCGGTGCCGCTCCTTGACCTCCTGGAGCTTGTCCCACCGGTCTTCCTTCCCGGTGTGCTTGATCGGGACGAGGTCGACCTTCTTCCCGCGGATCGAGTCGAAGAGCCGCCTCGACTCCTCGTCGGAGAACACGAGGCTCTCGACGCGAAGTTCGGTGACGCGCCGGCGCCGCGACAGGACGCTCGTCGCGACGATGAACCCGACGAAGCACGACGCGATGATGACGCCGTCGGGCCGGTCGCGGACGTTCTTCTCGAGAACGTACACGAAGATGCACGAGGCGAGCAGGAAGTAGAGGGCACGGGTCCTCGCCTCGGTCCAGAGCGCGAGGGTCACGGCGACCGCGGCCGACAGCATGAGGACCAGAACGCCGGTTGCGTAGGCCCCGCCCTGCGCGTTCACATCCGCCTTGAAGATGAGCGTGATGACGACGTCGAACGCGAAGACGAGAACGACGAGCGGCCGCGCGCGCGCGACCCACGCCGGCGACATCCCGAAGCGCGGCAGGTAACGCGGGATCAGGTTCAGGATGCCCGCCATCGCGGACGCCCCGGCGAACCAGAGGATCGCGATCGTGGACGCGTCGTAGAGGCTGCCGAAGCCGTTGCCGAGGAGCCCGTGCGCGAGCCACGCGAGCGCGCGGCCGCTCGCCTCGCCGCCGCGACGGTACGCTTCCTCGGGCACGAGGACGGCCCCGACGAAGCTCGACGAAAGCAGGAGGACGCTCATGAGGACGGCCGCGCCGGTCAGCAGCCTTCCGGTCCCCTCGATCCTCCCCTCGGGCTTCCTGCTCTCGGCACCGGCCCGGGGAGGGCCGTCGTCGACGAGCGGCATCACGGCGACGCCCGTTTCGAACCCGGAGAGGCCGAGCGCGAGCCGGGGAAAGACGAGCGCAGCCGCGATCGCGAGTGAAGCGGGGTCCCCGTGCGCGTGGAGCGCCTCCGTCCAACGCTCGAGGACTTCGGGCCGGCGAGCAATCTCCACGAGGCCGCGGACGATCACGACGGCGTTGAGAGCAATGTAGGGGACCCCGACGACCATCGCAAGGCCGATCGCCTCGCGGAAGCCGCGCAGGAAGATGGCCGCGAGGAGCGCGAGGAGCGCGAGAGTGACCCCGAGCTGGTGGCCCGAGAGGGCCCGTGCGAGATAGGGATTCTCGCAGGCGTGCTCGGCGGCGTCGGCGGCCGAGAGCGTCATGGTGATCACGAAGTCAGTCGTCGCGAAGCCGAGGAGCGCGAGGACGAACAGCTTGTGCTTCCACCCTGACAGCCGGTTCTCGAGCATCGCGATCGAGCCCTGGCCGACGTACGAGTGCCGGGCGACCTCGCGGTAGACGGGCACCCCCGCGAACAGGGTGACGAGGACCAGGAGGCCGGTCGCGACCGGTGCGAGAGCCCCGGCCGCGAGGAGTGCGATGCCGGGCTGGTACCCGAGCGTCGAGAAGTAGTCGACGCCCGTGAGCCAGAGGACGCGGTGCCACGGATACGTTCTCTCGGGCCCGGCCGGGGGGCGCGGCTCGACCGCGGGAGGCGCCGCGACTGAGTTCGAGGGTGAGGCGCCGGGATTCGGGGGCATCGCGGTCAGCTCTCGGCCGCCTCGGTCCGCGGGCGAGCGCCGTGCAGACCCAGAACCATGAGGAGGTTCGTCGCGAGGAGGAGTACGAACGCGTAGAGCGGAAACGCCCCCGCCCCCGGCAGGCCGGCCTCGACGGCGCCGAACGCGAGCACGGCCGTGACGAGCCCGCGCGGCATCAAGGCGGAGATCGCCCCTCCCTCGGCTCGCGTCAGGGGGAGGAAGTTCGCCCGGTTCAGGAGGACGACCGTCGCGCGGCGCGCCAGGATCACGATGACGACGAAGAGCGCCGCCGTGAGCGCCGACTCGAGCGTGAGCCCCGTCCACCTCACGACCATCCCGAGGAAGACGAAGAAGAACGTCCTCACGAGAAACGTGAGCTGGTTCGCGAAGCGATGGACGCCGACGCGGAGCTCTCCGAAGAGGGCCTCGTCCTCGGTCGAGAGCGGCCTCCTGAGGAGGCGAGCCATGATGACGGGCTCGTTCGACAGGACGAGGCCGAAGGCCACGACCGCGATCGCGGAGGCCCCGCCGAGCGTGTGCACGGCGCCGTCGAGCATGAGGACGACGCCGAACGTGAGGACCTCGCCGTAGCCGTGCCCCTCCGTCGCTTTCAGGCCCCGCAGGACTCGGCTCCAGAACAGACCGACGAACAGGGCCACGACGGCGCCGATCGTGAAGCCGAGGAAGAGCCGCCGGAGGGCGAGGACCGTGACGGAGCTGCCGCCCGCGGCCTCGATCGCGATCTCGGCGCCCAGGATGCCGAGCACGTCGGCGAGAGCGGCCTCCAGTACGACGACGGTTCTGAGGTCGGAGCGCAATCCGAGCTTCCCGGCGATCGGCAGGACGACGGCGCTCGACGGCACGCCGAGGAGAGACCCGAGCGCCAACGCGGAGGGCCACGCGAGGCCGAGGATCGCGTGCGCGAAGAGGGTGAGCGTGCCGGCCGTCAGGAGGAACGACACGGCGGCGAGGCCCGTGGCGGCGAGGAGCCCGCGAGCGGACTCCTCGAGGTCGAGGCCGAGGCCGCCCTCGAAGAGGATCACGACGAGGGCGACGGCGCCGAAGTAGGGCGCCGCCTTCTCAAACTCCGTTCCCGGAACGAGCCGGAAGACGGAGCCAAGCAGGACTCCCGCGACGATCAGGAGGACGACCGCCGGAATGCGCGTGCTCTCGAAGAGGACGTCCGCAAAGTACGAGAGCACGAGGAGCCCGCCCAGAAGGGCGACGAAAAAGGCGGATTCCATTCGCAAAGACTAGTCTACCCGCGGCGCGGACTCCCCGCCGCCGAGGTCGATCCGCTAGCCGGTCGCGGCGGAGGTCGTGCATGCTCGTCGCCGACTCGGGACTCGAGAGCGCTCTCGCGTAACGGCCATTTCGTTTGACGTCAAACGAATTCTGCCCTACGATCCGTAGGGTGGGTTTTCCTACCGGAGAGGAGGCCTTCGACGTGATGATCGATCCGACGAATCCCGTTCCCGCCCTCGTGACGGCGCTTGCCGGCTGACCGCGCTTCCCGCGCCGCGGCGCATCCCGTCGCCCTCTTCGGCGAGACGGTCCTGGACGCCGCACCCACCGGAACGACGCCGGGAGGAGCTCCGTTCAACGTCGCGTGCCACCTGGGCCGGCTCGGTTTTCGGGCGCTCCTCGTGACCCGCGTCGGCACGGACGCCGGCGGCCGCGAGATCCTGCGGGCGATCCGCTCGTGCGGTCTCGGACGCTCGGGAGTCCAGGTCGACCCGCGCCGGCCCACCGCACGCGTGCGCGTCCACCACGGCGCCGACGGCCCGGCGTTCGAGATCCCTGCGCGTCAGGCCTTCGATGAGATCGACGCGCGGGCCGCGTGCGCCGCGTTCGCCCGCGCCCGGCCAGGCCTTCTCTATTTCGGCACGCTCGCCCAGCGCGCCACCCGCTCCCGTGCGGCTCTCGCGGCGCTCCTCGCCCGCAGGCCGGCCGCCACGTTTCTCGACGTCAACCTGCGCGCACCCTGGTGGGACACGGAGACCCTCGCCCGGTCGCTCGAAGCCGCGACGACCGTCAAGGCGAACGAAAGGGAGCTCCTGATCCTCGCCTCCGCCCTCCGCTTCCGGGGACCCGGCACGCGCGGGCGCGCCGAGGCCCTGCTTTCGGGGTTCTCCTGCTCCCGGCTCGTCGTGACGCGCGGCGCTTCGGGCGCGGTCCTCTTCACG
>JBAUSZ010000139.1:0-12810 GCA_049581965.1 Thermoanaerobaculia bacterium
GCGGAGGGCCGAGGGTTGCGCGACGCCGCCGCCGATGCCGCCTCGCGCTCGGCCGTCGCGAGATCTCCGCGGGCCAGCGCGACGCCGGCGAGGAGCTCGTGAGCCTTGGAGGGAACCGTGGAGAGCGTGGCCCGACCGAGCCGCTCGGCCTCGTCGAAACGCCGCCGTCGGAGCTCGACGAACCCGAGCGCGACGGAGATGTCGGGGAGGAAAACCGGCGAGCGATCGAGCGCCTGACGGTAAGCGGCCGCGGATTCCTCGTCCAGGCTGGAGTCCGACAGGAGCTCTCCGAGCTTGACCCAGGCCTCGAGCATCCCCGGGTTCTCGCGCACGCTCGAGCGCAGCACGTCGATCGCCTGGGCGATCCGTCCGAGCGCAGCGAGGTGCCAGGCCTCCTCCATCCGACGGAGGGCCGGGAGATTGTCGGCGGGATTGGGCAGGCGGGCTCCGCTGCCGCTCTCGCGGAGCGTCCCGAGGTATCCCAGCGACGCGAGGCGCCGCATGGTCTCCTCGTCCACGGGCGCGGGCTTCGCGCTCCCTTTCGGGAACGTGTGCAGGGCCCTCGCGAGGCGGGAAACGGTGGCGGGATCGCTCCTGGCGAGGTCGTGCTCCTCGCGGGGATCCGCGACCATGTCGTACAGCTCGGGACGGGGCCCGTGGATGTAGTGGTACCTCTCGTCCACGACGCTGTGAAGATCGCTCCAACCCAGCTGGAGGAGCGGAAAGAGCGTCTCCCCGTAGATCACGCGACCGGCCGCTCCCGCGGTGCCGGCCGCAAAGAGGGACGTCCCGCTCACCTCCCTGGGCGCCGGAAGGCCGAGCGCCGCCGTGACGGTCGGAAAGATGTCCGAGAGCTGGACGGGGGCCGCCACGCGGGTCCCCGCCCCGGAGCCGGCCGGGAGCTTGACGAGGAGCGGCACCCGGATCGCCTCGCGGTACAGGAAGATCGAGTGCTGCTGCTCGCCGTGCTGCCCGAGGCCCTCGCCGTGGTCGGAGGTCACGATCACGAGGGCCCTGTCGTACACGCCGAGCTTCTTCAGGCTTTCCAGAAACGCCCCCACGATGGCGTCCGAGGTCGCCACCTCGCCGTCGTACATGGCGCCGTACCGGCTCCGGAAGGGCTCCGGAGGGTCGTAGGGAACGTGCGGCTCGTAGATGTGAAAGAAGAAGAAGAACGGCTTTGCGGAGTGCTCGCCGATCCACGGCTCGGCGAACGCCGCCGTCTTGTCGCCGGAACGCTGGTAGTTCACCGACTGGACCCCGGGTGCCGTTCCGAACGAGTCCTCGTAAAAGTCGAAGAGAGCGCCCAGGCCCGTCTCGGAGCGCAGCACGTAGGAGGAGACCGCCGCCCCGGTCGCGTAGCCGCGCTCCTTGAGGAGGCGCGGAAGGCTCGCGTGGGCCTTGCCGTCGAAGGCGAAGCCGATGTTGTTGCGGACACCGTGCTCGGGCGGGAGCGAGCCGCTCAGCATCGTCGTGTGCGCCGGGAGCGTCATGGGACAGGGCGAGTACGCGTTCTCGAACAGCCACGCGTCCTTCGCGAAGCGGTCCAGGAACGGAGTTTGGATCTTGTCGTACCCGTAGAGCGGAAGATGGTCGGCGCGCAGCGTGTCGATCGAGATCAGGACGACCGGCGCATCGGGAAACGTGCGAGGGGCCCGGTCCCGCGAGCAGGACCCCAGGAACAGGCCGAAGACCGCCGCCGCGGCGAGGCGCGCACGGGTCGCCCTCGTCACTTGCCGGCCCGCGCGTACTTCCCGGCCGCCTCGGACCCATAGCGCGAGGCGCCGGCGGCGTCGCCCAGGGCCGTCAGCGTGCGGACGGCCGCGGCGTAGGCCTGGGGAGACCCGTTCGCGGAGACCATCTCGTCGATGGTCTTCTTCGCCTCGGGGACCCTGTTCTGCGAGGCGCGCGCGAGCGCGAGCGCCTGCCACGCGTCGACGTACCAGGGGAAGCTCTTGACCTCTTCGGCGAACTCGGCCTCGGCTTCGGGCAGGCGGTTCATGCGCGCGAGGACGTTACCGCGCAGGAAGTGGATCCCGGCGAGATCCGCCAGCCCCCGCTCTCCGACGAGCGCCTTGACCTGGTCCGTGATCTCGAGCGCCTTTCCGAAGTGCCCGCGGCGGGCCTCGACCTCGGCAAGGACGAGGTAGGAGCGTTTCCGGGTCCTCTTCGACGCGATCGATCGTCGCGCCTCGGCTTCGGCCCGGACGAGGTCGTTCTTCGCGAGATAAGCGCGGGCCTTGATCTCGTGCCCGCCGCTGTCGCCCCTCGAGATCGCCAGATCCGCGTTCCCGAGGGCCTCGTCGAACTTCCCGATCTGCATGCAGACGTTCGCGACGGAGAGGAGGTAGTTCGTCCGGTCGGGAGGGGAGAGCTCCACCGTCTTGCGGATCGCTTCGAGGGCCTTCTCCGGCCGTCCGGTCTGGATCAGCGCCTGCGCGTAGGCCTCCCAGGCGTCGACGATTCTCGGGTTTCTCGCGAGGAGCTTCTCGAGGGCCAGCGTGCTCTCCTGGAACCGGCCCGCCCGTGCGAGTCCCAGGCCCTCCTTCAGGAGCTGCAACGTGGCGATCTCGTCCTTGGGGTCCGGCGCCGGACCGCCCGTCGGGGAGGACGTCATCGAGAGATACCCGAGAGACGCGAGCTTCTTCGCATGCTCCGGATCGACGGCCTGGGGAGCCTTGAAAGCCGTCTTCCTCTTCTCGAGCTCGACCTTCATGGACCGGAGGGGGTCGGGCTTCGCGTCGACGAGGTTGTTCCTCTCGGCCTGGTCCTTCTCGAGGTCGTAGAACTCGGGCCGGGGCGCCTCGATGTACTGCCAGCGCCCGTCCACGAGCGACCTCAGCTCGCTCCACCCGAAGCGGATTCTCGGAAAGAAGGTCTCGGCGAGAATGCGGCGTTCGGGGGGCCGGGCGCCCGCCGCGAGCTCGACGAGGGAGAGCGTTTCCGGCGGCGGCTGGAACCCGGGGAGGGCGAGAGTCTTCCCGACGGTCGTCGCGACGTCGATGAGCTGGACGGGAATCGGCACGCTCGTCCCCGCGAAGGCCGGCTTCTCCTCGCCGTCCCTTCTCGGGAGCTTCACGAGAAGCGGCACCTGGATGGACTCGCGGTACAGGAACACGCCGTGCTCGCTTTCGCCGTGGTCTCCGAGCCCCTCACCGTGATCGGAGAGGAAGACGACCATGGATCGGTCGTAGAGGCCCCGTTGCTTCAGGTGCTCGAGGAACCTGCCCACGACGGCGTCGGCGCTCGCCACCTCGCCGTCGTAGGGGTTCTCGTAACGGCTGCGGAAGGGCTCCCGGGGCTCGTAGGGCGCATGGGGCTCGTACAGGTGAAGGAAGCCGAACACCCGGGTCTGCGTCACGCCGTCCAGCCACGTCGTCAGGAGGTCGGCCGTCTCGTCTCCGGCCCTCTGCACCTCGTTCACGGGCTGTCCGGGCGCGGCGGGTTCGATGCCGTCCTGGTAGAAGTCGAACCCGCGGGAGATGCCGCTCGTCCCGGTCAGGACGATCGCCGAGACCGCTCCGCCCGTCGCGTATCCCTGCTGCTTGAGCCTCTCGGCGAGCGTCGGGACGGACGCCTCGATCCGGTAGCCGGAGTTGTCCAGCACCCCGTGCACCGCGGGCAGCGTTCCGGTGAAGAGGGAGGCGTGCGCGGGAAGCGTGAGCGGAACGTGGCTGTAGGCCTTCTCGAAGAGGATGGACTCCTGCCGCAACGCCGAAAGAGCCGGGGTCTCCACGCCGGAGTAGCCGTAAAAGGGCAGGTGGTCCGAGCGAAGGGTGTCGATGACGATCAGGAAGACCGGCGCGCCGGGATAGGTCGGGGCCGCCTCCGGAGCTCGAGAGCTTTTCCGCGAACACGCGGCTCCGACGAGAACGAGGGCCAGCAGGCCGGCGAGGCGACGCGGTTTCACTTCCTGAAGGTCCTTTCCTCGCGCGCGAGACGCGGGTCCTCGGGATACCTCTTCCTGGCCTCGGCGAGCACGGATTGCGCCCTCGGGGCGTTCCCGAAGCTCCGCAGGCTCCGGACCGCCATGACGTACGCCTCGGGGCCCGGCACCGCGCGGAGCATCGCCTCGAGCCGGCGGGAGGCTTCTTTCATGTCTCCCCGCGAGGCCGCGACGATCGCGAGCCCGGTGAGGGCGTCGACCTCTCGCGGGAAGAACTCGAGCTCTTTCTCGTACTGAGCTTCCGCGAGATCGAGCTTGTTCTGACGTCCGAGGATCTCGGCCCTCGTGACGTGAAGGAGAGGGGGAGGGTTTCCGGCGCCGGCGACCCTCGAGGCCTCGTCCACCTTCCCGAGAGCCTCGGCGAACTTCCCTTCGAGCATCGCGACCCGGGCCAGGACGAGGAGCGCGCCCGGAAACGTCCCCGGACGGGAGAGACACCGCTCGGCCCACTGCCTCGCGCCCGAGGGGTCGTTCTCCGAGAGGTGGATTCGCGCGAGAACCTCAGCCGCCCGGGCGTCTCCCATCTCCCATGCGACTTCCGCGTGCTTTCGGGCGTCGTCGGTCCGCCCGATCCTGAGCGCCAGGGCCGCGACGTCCACGAGGTAGTTCGTGCGTCCGGGAGGGGAGAGCCGGGCCGTCTTCTCGAGCGCCGCGAGCGCCTCGTCCATTCGCCCCTGCCGCTCCAGCGCGGACGAGAGGATCTCCCAGCCGTCGACGAGGCGGGGATTCGTCTTGAGGAGGCCGAGAAGAATCGGGACGGCCTCCGCGCTCTTCCCCGCCTGGTGCAGCTCGACCGCGCGCTGCAGCTCCACCAGGCTGCCGATCGTCTCCTTGGGATCCGGCAGGGGACCGCCGGCCTCGGAGGCCGAGCCCGTGAGGTAGCCGAGGGACTGGAGCTTCTTCGCCTGCTCGGGGTCGATCGCCGACGGAGACCTGAGCGCGGTCCCGCGTTTCTCGGTCTCGGCGACCATCGAGCGGAGCCCGGCGGGCTTTTGGCCGGCGAGGTTCTGTCTCTCGGCCGGGTCCTTCTCGAGGTCGTAGAACTCGGGAGTGGGCGCCTCGATGTACTGGTTCTTCTCCGAGATGAGCGACCTCAGCTCGCTCCACCCGAGCCGGATGCGCGGGTTGTAGTTCTCAGCGAAGATCCGCCTCTCGGGCGCGGGGCCCCCCGAGGCCAGCGCGACGAGGGACGTCGTGCCGGGTCTCTCCGGAAAGCCCGGAACCGCCAGCGCCTCGCCGATCGTCACGAAGACGTCGGAGATCTCGACCGGCGTCCTGACGCTCGTGCCCGCGAGGGCTCCTCCGGGCAGCTTGACGAGGAGCGGGATCTGGAGCGCCTCGCGGTAGAGAAAGATGCCGTGCTGCATCTCTCCGTGGTCTCCGAGGCCCTCTCCGTGGTCCGAGAGGAAGACGATCATCGCCCCGTCGTAGAGGCCCATTCTCTTCAGCTCGGCGAGGAAGCCCCCCACGATCGCGTCGGAATACGCGACTTCTCCGTCGTAGGGATCCCGATACCGCGAGCGGTAGGGCTCGGCGGCCTCGTAGGGGGCGTGCGGCTCGTAGACGTGGAGGAACGCGAAGAGGGGACGGCGGGTCTCGCGGCGGATCCAGCCCAACAGGAGATCCGCCGTCTCCTTTCCCGGGCGCTGCACGAAGTCCAGCATGCGCGTCCGGCGATTCGATTCCACCTTCTCGTCCCAGAAGTCGAAGCCCCTCGCGATCCCGCTCTGCGAGCCCAGGACGATCGCCGAGACGGCCCCCCCGGTGGCGTAGCCGGCCCTCTTCAGAAGCTCGGCCAGGGTGGGGATGGCCGGGTCGAGGCGGTAGCCCGAGTTGTCGAGGACGCCGTGCTGGCCCGGCTCGAGGCCCGTGAAGAGGGAGACGTGGGCCGGAAGCGTCAGGGGAATGTGTGAGTAGGCCCTCTCGAAGAGGACGGCGTCCTTCCGGAGCCCGTCGAGGGCCGGAGTCTCGACCTTCCCGTATCCGTACATCGGGAGGCGGTCCGAGCGGAGGGTGTCGACGGAGACGAGGACGAGGGGAGCCTTTTCGAAGCGGGGGCTCGCCGCTCTGGACTTCGGCCGCGCGCACGAGGGGAGGGCGGCGAGGCCGGCGAGGAGGATGAGAAACCGGCCCGCCCTGACGACCGGCCGGCCGACGAGATGCCGCCTCAACACGCCCGGATCCTACGCGAACGGCCATTCCGGATCGGACCCGTGAGGGCGCGCTCGGACCCCGAGAAAAGAAAAAGCCCTGGCCCGTGAGGGCCAGGGCGAGAGACGAGACTGGAGAGCGACTAGAAACGGGCTCCCAGGGTGACGGTCCACACGCGCGGGCGTTGATACGAGGCCGCTGCCGTGGGGTTGCCGAAGTCGGCGCCCTTCCTCCAGTTCGCGCCCAACGCCTTGCAGGTGGCCGCGCTTGAACCCTGCGGGCACTCGATCGGCGCCGTCGTGAACGGGTTGAACCTCACGAGGCCCGTGCTGGCGCTCGCCGTGGCGCCGGTCCCGACCGAGACCGAGGTGTTCGGAGTGAGGACGCGCGAGTTGTTGAAGAGGTTCAGGATCTGCGGGGCGACGAAGATCTCGACCGGCCCGATTTTCCCGTTGAGCATGAGGGAGAGGTCGGTCCGCCAGATGTCGTCGGTCCGATAGGCGTCCCGCGCCGTGAAGTAGTACGCCTCCGTCGCCGGCGGGCTGATGTAGCCGGGGTTCGTCACGAAGGACCGGGTGTTGGCGTTGCCCACGGCCCCGTAAGGGGTTCCGGTGTCGTAGGACTGGACGAGGCCCGGCGTGACTCCGAGGACGCCGAACTTGAAGTCGTAGGACGCGAGAAGCCGGACGCGGTGCCTCTGGTCCTGCCCGAGGTCGCCGCTCGGCGCGTGCCAGGCGAGGTTGAAGTACTCGGGGTAGTTCAGGTAGTCCGCCGTGACGGGACCGCTGCCGCTGGTCTCGCCGACGAAGTTGCCGATCATGTGGGACCAGGTCCAGTTCGCGTTGACGTTGAGGCTTCCCTTCCGGAAGGAGAGCGACGAGTGGAGGCCCGTGTACTCCCGCTTGGGGACGTTGGAGTTGACGAGGAATCCGAGGTCGAAGTCGTTGCCCAAGGCGTCGGTGACCGTGCCGGTCGCCGTGTTGCGCACGGTCGTGTAGAAGTCCCTGAACTCGCGGCGCACGGCGTCCACGCGGTAGACGAGGTTCGAGCCCACGGTCCCGCCCACGCCGAGGACGTATTCGATCACCTTCGGGGACCGGAGACCGTCGCCGACGAGGAGGTTGACGCCGGGAACGGTAGCGGTGTCCGCCGGGCGGGTCGGGAACTGGTTGAGGCTGGTCACGCCCTCGGCCGCGAACATCTGGGCCAGGACCTGGCTCGTCGGGATCCAGGGGCCCGTCGCGCTCGCGTTGATGTCGGCGCCCTGCCAGTAGTAGTAGTACGAGGCCGGGCTGCCGGCCGGAGTCGCGCCGCTCCCGGCGATGGTCTCCTGGATCTGGCCGACGTAATGCGCATAGCTTGCCGTGAAGCGGAGCTTGCCGTCACCCTTCAGGTCGTAGCTCGCGGCGAGGCGGGGGCTGAAGGCGCTGTCTTTCGCCGTCGTGGCTCCGGCGGCGTCCTTGGCGTCGTTCTTGTCCCACCTCACGCCGACGTTGAAGGAGAGCTTGTTGCCCAGCCTCCAGGTGTCGTTCACGAAGACCGAGTTCGTCCGGAGGTCGCTCCCCTTGCTGACGAGGGGGATCGGCGCGTAGAGGAGGTAGCTGCTCGAGTCGATGACCGGGAAGAGGTTCGTCCCGTCGTACCTGATCGATGAGGCGTAGAGGAGCCAGGAGCTCCCGGACTGCCAGTTGTTTGAAAGGCGCGAGCTCGAGAAGTTGCTGTACCCGAAGACGACGTTGTGAGAGCCGAGGTTCGGCGTCGAGAGGAACGCCGTCCCCTTGACGGCGTACTCCTCGTTGTTCCGCGATTCCGTCGCCCCGGGGCAGACGGCGCAGAAGATCGAGCCGAACATCTGGCCGTATCCGCGGTCCTGGATCAGGAGTGCCGTGCCGTTGATCAGCTCGTTGAAACGGCTCCCCGAGTTCTCGAACTTGAAGGTCTTCTTCGAGTACTGCCCGTCGAGGAAGAAGCTCGAGGTGAGGACGCCGTTGTAGTTGATCGAGAGAAGGTCGGTCGGCAGCTGCCGGGGATAGGTCGTCCCGTTCGTCTCGAGGAGCGGGAGAGACGTGAAGTAGTAATTGTTCTGTTCGACCGTCTGTTTCGTGTAGGACCCCGTCAGCGTGTGGTTCGTGAAGGGGGTGATCGTCAGCTTGCCTTCGTACCGCTTGTCCGTGTCGGACCGCGGGAAGGAGACGTTCGTGGGCGCCACGGTCTGGCCGGAGTAGTCGTTTTTGAAATACCGCCCGGCGCCGAAGAACCAGATCCTGTCCTTCCAGATCGGCCCGCCGAGAGTCGCCTCGTACGTCGGGACGACCTTGTCCGTGTAGGTTTGAACGATGGGCGTCTGGGACTGCCACTTGTTGTTCGAGAGGGTCGTGCGGAACGACCCGCTGAAGCTATTCCCGCCCTGCTTCGTGATCGTGTTGATGATGCCGCCGGTGAACCGGCCGTACTCGGCCGAGACGCCCGACGTCGTCGTCGTGGTCTCCTGGATCGCGTCCTCGATGAAGAGGTTCGTCGGCGTTCCCCGGACGTTGTCCTGGATGTTGACGCCGTTCACCGTGTAGACGGTGTCGAAGGACTGCGAGCCCGAGATCGTGATGGCCCCGTTAGGGCCGTTTTGATTGACGCCCGGGCTCAGGATGGCGGCGGCGATGATGGTCCGGGCGACCGGGAGTTTGTCCAGAACGGCCGTGGAGAGGGTCGTGGACGCCTGGGACGACTGGGAGACCGTCTCGCTCTGGGCGACGACGACCGCGGACGCGGACACGCCGGCCAGCGACATCTGGGCGTCCAGAACGACCTGCTGGGACGCGCCGAGCCTCACGTTCTTGACGACGTCGGTGAAGCCCGACAGCGAATACGTGATCGTGTAATCCCCGGGGGGCAGGTTGGCGAACGAGAAGTCGCCGTTGACGTTCGTGACGGTCGTCCGGGAACCCTGCAGGTTGGGAGATTTCGCCGTGACCGACACCCCCGGCAGACCGGCTCCATTCAGGTCCGTCACTTTGCCGTTCGCGGTGCCGTAGGGAAGACCCTGGGCCCAGGCCGACGCGGTCGAGAGAAGGCAGACGGTCACGAGCGCCACGAGGAGCGCCCGGCCCATCGACCCGAGTGGATGAGGAGTGAGTTTCATCGTTCGTCCTCTCCTTTTCCTTTTCGAAGTCGTTGTGATTTTCTGGAAGCCACCTGGACCAGTCCTTTCGGACGGTACTGACGCAACGGATCGTCCCTGGAGCGAAAGGCCTCCTTTCGAGTTAGCCCTCTTTTAACCCAGCATGTTGCATGCCGCCAAGATGCTGTTGCATCAGGGAGGACGCTCCCCTTTACCTGTCCATTTCCCAGTCGCTTAGGAGCACGTCCGAAGGGCCAGTACCGAAAGCTCCTTCCACGATTTTGGACATTTCTACGATTTCTCGGATCATGCGGCTCAGGCTCTTTCCGAGCCCGCCTCGGGCCGGGTCACGGCCACCGCGAGGCCGGCGGCGGCGAGGAGAAGGGCGGCCGCGACGAACCACGGCGCGCCCGGAGCCTTGACGGCTCGCTCTGGAGCGATCGCGTAGGCGAAGGTGAGAGAGAAAATCGACGGCGCGACGAGCATAGCGACGCTCCGCACGGACCCGAGCGCGCCCTGCAGCTCGCCCTGCTCGGACGCCGAGACGCGGCGCGACATCAGCGCCTGCGAGGCCGGTCCCGCGAGGCCCCAGAGCCCGCCCACCGGAAGCGCGGCGAGGAAGAGGCCCGCCGTCGGAGCCCAGCCGTAGAGCGCGAAGCCCGACGCGCCGAGAAGCGTTCCGAGGAGGAGCGTCCGCCTCTCACCGAGCGCCTTCACGACGGGCCCGACGAGTCCCGCCGAGACGATTATCCCGATGAGGCCGACGGCGGCGAGGACCGTCCCGACGGTGCGCTCGTTCCAGCCGTACCGGTAGCTCGCGTAGAGAACGAAGATGATCGGGTAGACCTCGTGCGCGACCCAGCCGAGGAAGTTCACCGAGGCGAGGCCGAAGAGCTCGCGGTGGCGCCTCAGGAGCGCGAGCGTGCCGAGCGGGTTCGCCGTGGAAAGGTCGAGGCGCCGACGCCGCTTCTCGGGCGGGAGCGACTCGGGAAGGACGAAGAGCCCCCAGAGCGCGTTCAAAAAGCTCATCGCGCCCGCGACCCAGAAGGGGAACCGCGGGTTCTGGGCCCCGAGCCAGCCGCCCACCGCGGGCCCGACGACGAACCCGAGGCCGAATGCCGCGCCGATGAACCCGAAGGAGCGCGCCCGGTCTTCGGGCGGCGTCACGTCGGCCATGTAGGCGATCGCCGTCGGGACGCTCGCGGAGGTGATCCCCGAGAAGACACGCCCGAGGAAGAGCCAGCCCAGAGTCGGGGCGAGAGCCATCACGACGTAGTCGAGGGCGAGGCCGAGGTTCGACAGGAGGATCACGGGACGGCGGCCGAAGCGGTCCGAGAGGAGGCCGAGGATCGGAGAGAAGACGAACTGCATGAGCGCCCAGACGGTCGCGTACAGGCCGATCGTCTCGGCGGCCTTCGCCGTGTCGCCGTGCTGGAAGGCCATGACGAGTGTGGGGAGGACGGGCACGATCACGCCCAGCGCGAGCATGTCGAGCAGGACCGTGACGAAGATGAACCCGAGGGCGGCCTTGCCGGTTCTCACGGGACTGCTACACGGCGAGTCCGGGCGCCGCGAGCGCCCGGTCGAGGTGACTCATCCCTTCGGCTTCGGGTTCCGCAACCGCTCTGCGAACCACCAGTGGTGGCCGCCGAGGTCCACGCACTCGTAGCTCCGGTCCGACCAGTAGTCCTCGCCGTAGTCCGAGGTCTTGGGCTCCGTCACGATCCTCGCGCCCTTCGCTCGGGCCCGCGCGCAGTGTCCTTCGACGTCGTCGACGTAGACGAACATGTTCTGGGTGTTCGCGCCGCCGACCTGTCCCGGGCTCCGCACCTGCGGGTACTTGTCGGCCTTGTCCGCGCCGGCGACCATGACGACACCGTCGCCGAAGACGAGCTCCGAGTGTTCGATGCGGCCGCCGTCGCCCTCCACCTTCAGGCGTACCTCGAAGCCGAACGCTTCACAGAGCCAGTCGATCGCCCTGGCCGCATCGTCGTAGTAGAGGGACGACGAGATGCGGGGCCAGCCGGGCGGAGTGGGCTTCGTCGGATTCATGCGGGCCTCCGCGGCGCGGGCTCCCTCAGTCGGGCAGCGATTCGCGCGTGAGATTCCGGTTCGCGTCCTTCCCGACCCAGATGTCGTCCTCGACGCGGATGCCGCCCATCGGGACGAGCCGGTCCACGAGCGCCCAGTCGATCGCGGCGCGGTGCGGGCCTTCCCGGAGCGGGTCGAGGAGCATCGGGATGAAGTAGAGGCCGGGCTCCACCGTGAAGAGCATGCCCGGCTCGATGGGCCGGACGGTTCTCAGCGCGGGGTGGTCGGCCGGGGGCGGCGCGGGGGCGCCCGCGCGGTCGGCCTGGCGGCCCGCGACGTCGTGGACCTGGAGGCCGAGGAAGTGGCCGAGGCCGTGCGGGAAGAACGGGAACGTGAGGCGCGAGGCGACGGCCTCCTCGGCGGAGACCTTCAGGACGCCGACCTCGCGGAGGAGGTCACCCACGTAGCGCTGGGCCTTCAGGTGGAAGTCGCGGTAGTGCAGGCCCGGCCTTCCCTCGAGGCAGAGCCTCGCCTGCAGCGCCTTCATCCCGTCGAGGAGGCGCGCGAAGACGGGCTCGACGCCCTCCTTCACGAACGTGCGCGTGATGTCCGAGGCGTAGCCGTTCACGGTCGTGCCGGCGTCCACGAGGAGGACCTTCGAGGGCGCGGACAGCTTTCCGCGCTTGCCGTGGTAGTGGAGCGTCGCGGAGCGGTCGTCGAGCGCGACGATCGAGGTGTAGGGGAGGGCTTCCTCGACGTCGCCGATCGCGGCGAGGTAGGCGTGGTGGAGCTCCATCTCGGAGGCGCCCGCGCGGAAGGCCTTCTCGATGGCCTGGTACCCGGGCGCGGCCTTTGCGTTCGCGGCGGCCACCTGCGCAGCCTCCCACTCCGTCTTGTAGGAGCGCTCCCAGTCGAGGCGCGCGACGAGCGCCTTCGGGTTCACGTGAGAGGGCGCGAAGCCGTGCGCGGCCGCCTCGTCCGCCCCGCCGCCGATGAAGGCCGTCCGGGCGAAGCCGTTCCCGATCGCCTTCCACGCGGCCTCGGAGGTCGCGACGTCCGCGACGTCGATCTCCCGCGCGACCCACTCGGGGGCGGGTGCGGGCGGCGCGTACCAGTAGTCGCGCGGCTGGACCCGCACGAGGCGCGGCCGCTTGCCCGGAACGAGGTCGAGGAGGTGGAATGGGCCCGCCACCGGGGCCCAGTGCGCGAACGTCGGCGTCGGACGGAAGGGCGCGTCGTTGTCGTCGGCGAAGTACGTGAAGGGGACGCCCGAGTGGACGAGCATCCGGTCGTAGCCGGTCTCGGCGAGCGCTCGCGCGGTCGTCGTGGCGAGGTGGGCGAGGTGCTGCGCGTAAAGATCGGCCATGCGTGCCTCAGGCGGGGGCGAGGCCCAGCCCCTCGGCCTGCTCGACGAGGCGCCGGAGGGTCTCGTGCAGCTCGCGCCGCGTCCGGTCCATGTCGGCGCGCAGCTCCTCGAGCCGGCTCTCGGCGGCCGCGCCCGCGGCCTTGCGGGCGGCCGCGTAGTCCTCCTGGAGCTTCTCGAGGCGGGCCGCGGCCCTGAGGCGCG
>JBAUSZ010000140.1:0-8140 GCA_049581965.1 Thermoanaerobaculia bacterium
CGCGTCCACGAGGCGAGGCGGCCCGGGCGCGGCCTCTCTCAGCGGCGGCCGCCTCGGCGGGATCGCCCGAAGATCGCGTCGGCTTTCGCGCGCGCCCCGCGCTCGACGCCGGCGCAGACGATCGAACAGATCTTCAGGAGCGTCGGGTCCGCGATCCGGTACACGGTCCGCGTGCCGTCCTTGCGGCGGTCCACGAGCGACGAGCCGTGCAGGACGGCCAGGTGCTTGCTCACGTTCGCCTGCGTGCCGCCGACCTCGTCGAGAATCTCGCCGACGGAGGCCTCGCTCCGGAACAGGCGCCTCAGGATCTTGAGGCGCATCGGCTCGGAGAGCGCGCGGAACCGCACGGCGACCTCGTCGCAGGCGGCGTCCGTGAGCGGGAGATGCGCCTCTATCGCCATGCGGTGATCATCGGCCGCGCCGCGGGGGAGGTCAATGGGCAGCCGGCGGGGGGGAGAGGAGCTCGTAGGCGACGAAGACGGGCTTCGGGCGTCCTGGCTGCCGCAGCTCGCGCACGCGCCCGCCTGGATAGCGCTCTTTGATGCGGGCCAGCGCGCTCAGCGGGTCTCGCAGAAGGATGACCGCCGGAGGCTCGATGCGGAGGTCCGGCCTCAGGAGAGAGTCGACGGTCTCGTCCTGCCCCTTCAGGCCCTGGTTGAAAAACCGGAACACGTCGTCCTCCCAGTCGTCGGGGCTCGACACGAGAAAGACGCGCGTGTCCCGCGGGAGACCGTCGAGATAGCGCGACGCGCGCATGGCGGGCTCGGCGTTGTTCGACTCGAATTCGTTGTAGACGTGCCACCCGTGGACGCCCGACGCGACGATGAAGCCGCCGACGAGAACGGCCGCAGCCGTCTGCCAGCCGGCCTGCTCTCCCGCGAGGGCGGACGCCACCCGCGCCCCGCCGAGCCCGGCGAGGATCGCGACGACCGGCAGCAGGATGTTCAGGTGGGGCCAGTAAGGAGGATCCGATGTGAGGATGCCGCCCAGAAGGAGGGTCAGCGTCTGCCAGGCCCAGAGGAGTGCGACGGGCGTCTCCCTCAGGCGCCGGAAGCTGAATCCGATCCCGAGTGCGAACAAAGCGGCCGTCGCGGCGCCCACCGCCGGCCGCGGGAACCCGAAGTGGGGACTCTGGTCTCCAAAAACGTGGAGGCCCAGCATCGTCCGGCGCGTCTGCTCGATGACGACTTCCACGATGTCGTCGGCGTCGTACTTCTGCATGGAGTGCCGGAGGACCTCCGGGTCCAGGAGAGACACGGAGTTCCCGCGCCCGACGAAGGCGCGCGGCTCGCGGATCGCGAAGCCGAGCATCGGGGCGAAGACCACGAAGGTCCCTGCGACGAAGGCGCCCCAGCGCGCCGCGCCGGCACGCCCGCGAACCCGGCCCCGCGCGACCTCCACGAGGAACACGGCTCCCGCCAGGAGGGGACTGATCCGGGCCGAGTAGTACGTGAACATCGCCGCCGCGAGCAACCCCCCCGCGAAACCGTAATGGGCCGGCACGCCGGTCGCGAGGCCGCGGACGAGGAGATACACGCCCAGGGTCACGACGAGGGTCGCGATCGGCCCGAAAAGGGTCCGGCTGAAATGGATGTGGGTGTAGTTCAGCGTGAGAACGGCGGTCCCGAGCAGCGCGGCGGTCCGCCCGAACAACTCGCGGCCCAGGAGGAAGACGATCGGGAGCGTCACCGTCCCCGCGATCACCGAGAGCATCACGAGGCCGTAATGGTTCGTTCCGAACAGGCGCATGCCGAACGCGAGAATCTGGTGGGTCGAGAGGGGGTGATCGCTTTCGGCCAGGCCGAACCACCTCGAATCGCCTCTCCTCATGAGGTCCATCGTCACGCGCCCCATGAGCGCGACGTCCGGATGGACGTCGTTCGGCAGCTCCGTGAGGCGCACGTAGCGCAGCCAGAAGCCGGCGGCCGTCAGCGCGGCGACGGCCAGGGTGTCCGTCCACGGGACCCTCGGTGCCGCGAGGGTCCCCTTCGAAACCCAGGCGAGCGGAACGAAGAAGAGGAGCATTCCGGTGACCCACGCGGCCCGGACCACGAACGTCTCGCGGCCGGCCGAAACGGCGACGAGGCTGGCCAACGCGAGCAGGAGCGACAGGAGGACCGGAACGAGCATCCGGCGCACGAACGAGGGATCCGCGAGGTCCGGGGTCGCCGGCGGCGAAGGGTCCGTCTCGCGGCTATCCGAAAGGGCGGCGAGCCCCACGGCGAGTCCGAGCAGGACCAGTCCGACGGCCTGGTGGGGAGCCATCGATGCCGGGTTCGTATCGTGCTCGCGCGTGAGGACTTCGCCCGTGAAGAGAAGCTGGGCGACGAAACAGAGAGCGACGGCGGACACCACCGCGAGGCGGCCCGCAAGGCGCCGACTCACGCGCGGGATCGACGCTCCCGGGCGGGCGCGGACTTCTCGAGGAGCGCCGCGGCCACGGCGGCGAGGACGTCGGCCGCAGGGCGGAGCCGGGCCTTCGGCACGCCGGCGAGAACCCTCTGTACGACAGCCTCGACCGTGCCCCCCGAGGGAACGTCGAGAGCGCGTCCGCGGGGCGTCAGGGCGAGCCGCACCCGGCGCCCGTCGTGCGGGTCCCGAGTTCTTTTAACGAGTCCGCGATCCTCGAGGCGGTGGAGGACGCCCGTCAGCGTGCTCGGGTGCACACGGAGGATCTCCGCGAGCGCGCCGGCGGTGATCCCGGGCCGACGACCCAGGACACGCAGCGCGACCCGCTGCGGGCCCGTGAGCCCGAGGGAGGCGTGCATGCGCTTCGAGCGCGACTGAAGCCCGTGGTCGAGCGCCCAGATCAGGCGCATGAATTCGAGCACCTTCCCGAGGGGTTCCTCCGGTGTGCGCGCCCCATCCACGGCGAGATTTTCGCACGAATATTGATTTGACCTCAAACAAAAAATGCGCGAGACTTCACCGCGAAGGGAGCCTCCAGATGTCCCCGCGTCCCGGTCTCATGCTCCTTGGTGTCATCGCCGCCGACATGGCCCTCGGGGAGCGCCGCGCGCGCTTCGTCGTGACGGCCCGCTGACCGTGGCGCCGGAGGAGCAGCCGCCGCCGAGGCTCGCCGACGAGACGCGCTGGTACACGGAGCACACCGCGCTCCTGATCAGTACGCTCAAATGGACGGTCCTCGGGGCGGTTGCCGGCCTGTGTGTCGGTTTCGGGACGCGCGCGTTCCTGTGGGCGCTCGGGGCGTCCGGGGCCTGGGTGAGGCGCGTGACGCCCGGAGGCATCCATCCGGCGTGGCTCCTTCCGCTCGCGCTCCCGGCGTGCGTCTTCCTGATTCGGACCTTCGCTCCGACGGCGCGCGGCCATGGAACCGAAGCCGTCATCGCGGCGATCCACCGGGAGTCCGGGCGAATTCCGTGGAAGGTTGCGCCCGTCAAACTCCTCGCGACCGTCGTGACGATCGCGTTCGGAGGGTCGGTGGGAAAGGAGGGCCCCTGCGCCCAGATCGGGGCGGCAATCGCGAGCCTCTTCGCGGACATCCTGCGCCTGAACGACGAGGACCGCCGCCGGCTCGTGATCTGCGGCATCGGAGGCGGATTCGCGGCCGTGTTCGGAACGCCGATCTCCGGCGCTCTCTTTGGGATCGAAGTCCTCTATCTCGGGCGGATCGAGTACGCGGTCCTCTTCCCGTGTCTCGTGTCGGGCATCGTCGCGCACCTCGTCTGCGGCGTCCAGGCGCCCGTGCCCGCCCTCCACGAGGGGCTCGGCGGTCTCGGGCGGTCCGAACTCGTCGGGCTGTCGATCGTCTTCGGTGCCGTCTTCGGCATCGTCGCTCTTCTTCTGATCGAGGCGATGCGGGGGATCGAGCGCGGTCTTCGCCGCTTCGAGCATCACCCGTACCTCGTCGCCGCGGGAGGCGGCGTCTTCCTCGCGGCGTTCTACGCCCTCGTCGGCGACGCGTACGCCGGCCTCGGCGTGCCGACGATCGAGAACGCCCTTGCCGCAACGGGTACGATCGCTCTCCTCGCATTCCTGTGGAAGATCGTCGCGACGGCCGTCACGCTGGAGTCCGGCGGGAGCGGTGGAATCGTGACCCCGCTCTTTTTCATCGGGGCCACGAGCGGCGCGGCCCTCGCGCGGATCCTGCACCTCCCGACGGGGCTCTTCGCGGCCTTCGGCTTCGTGAGCGTCGTGGCGGGTGCCGCGAACACCCCGATCGCGGCGGCCGTCATGGGGATCGAGCTCCTTCCGCGGGACGTCGGCGTCTACGCGGCGCTCGCGGCAGGCACGGCGTTCCTCCTCGTCGGGCACCGGAGCGTCTACGCGAGCCAGAAGATCGGCCTCTCGAAATCGGCGGGCCTCGACGTGCGGATGGACGTCGCGATGGGTGACCTGACGCGGTCCGGGATGCAGGTCCGGCCCGGGAGCTTCCTCCAGAAGGTGCAGAAGATCGGGAGCCGGCCGGTATCGCGCGGCCGGGACGAGCCTCCGGAATCGTGAGAGCGGCGTGGAAGAGCGCGCGGCGCCGCGAGCCGGGAGCGGCCTCGTGAAGCCGCTCGAGCCCCCGCTCACCGAGGACGTCGCACGGCGGGTCCGAGCACTCGGATCGGTCGACGTCCTCGTCGGGATTCCGTCCTTCAACAACGCGCGGACGATCGGTCACGTCGTGAGGGCCATCGTCGCGGGCCTCGCGCGGCACTTCCCGGGCGCGAAGGCCGTCCTCGTCAACTCCGACGGCGGTTCCACCGACAGGACGCGGGAAATCGTCGAGCGGACCGAGGTGGGAAACCTGGCCGAGATCCTTGTCGATGCGGTGCCTTCCTCGGCCGCGGAGAGAATCGTGACTCCCTACCAGGGCATCCCCGGGAAGGGGAGCGCCTTCCGGACGATCTTCCGGATCGCTGCCGAGGTCGGCGCGAAGGCGTGCTGTGTCGTCGACAGCGACCTGAGGAGCATCACGCCGGAGTGGGTCGAGCTCCTTCTCGAGCCCATCACCCGGCACGGATTCGAGTTCGTGGCGCCGCTCTACGGACGCCACCGCTACGACGGAACGATCACGAATACGATCGTGTACCCTCTGACGCGCGCCCTGTACGGGAAGCGCGTGCGCCAGCCGATCGGCGGCGATTTCGGCTTCTCCGGCGAACTCGCCGCGCGCTTCCTCGAGTTCGGGGACTGGGAGGGACCGGTTGCGCAGTACGGGATCGACGTGTTCATGACGACCACGGCTCTGGCCGAGGGCCGCCGCGTCGCGCAGTCGTTCCTCGGCGCGAAGATCCACGACCCCAAGGACCCCGGATCGGATCTGGCGCCGATGATGATCCAGGTCGTCTCGACGCTCTTCGAGCTGATGGAGCGGCACGAAACGGCCTGGCGAAGCGTCACGGGCTCGACGCCCGTCCCGATCTTCGGGTTCCCCTACACCGTCGGGCTCGAGCCGGTCCCCGTCAGGCTCGACCGGCTCCTGGAGCAGTTCCGCCAGGCCGTTCACGAGCTGCCTCCGATCTGGGATTCGTTCCTTTCGCCGGAGTCGCTCGAAGCGGTGCGGGCCGCGGCCCACGCGCCGAAGGTGGCGCTCGGCGACGAGGCGTGGGTGCGGATCATCGCCGAGGCCGCGGCCGGCTTCAGGCGCAGGACTCTTCCGACCAGCGTCCTCATCCGTTCGCTCGTGCCGCTCTATCTCGGGAAGGTGGCGACGTTCGTCGCCGAGACGGAGGCGGGCTCGGCCGAGGAGGCCGAGGCGCGCCTCGAGGAGCTTGCCCTCGGATTCGAGCGTGGAAAGGGAGAACTTCTGGCCCTCTGGGGCGCGGCCCCGTGACGGAGATGACGATGGGAAAGAATCTCGGCAGTCAGATCGCACTCGCTTTCGAACGCCTCCTGGATGCGTTCGTCTCGATCGTGCCCGCGGTGATGGTCCTCGCGGTCTCGCTTCTCGTCGGCCTGGCGGCGGGCTTCCTGCTCCGGGCGCTCCTCCGGGCGCTCATCGGCCTCCGCCGGAAGGCGCGGAAGGACGAGCCGTCGTCGTCACGGCAGATCCTCCGGGCCGCCGGCCTCCGCGCCGAGCCCGAGCGCGTCGTCGGGGAAGCCTCCTTCTGGACAGCGGTCGTCGTAGGCCTCACCGTAGGAGTGAACGCTCTCGAGCCCGGTGCCGCGCGTGACGTCCTCTCGGAGGCCGTGGGGTTCCTGCCGCGGTTTCTCGGCGCGGTGCTTCTTGCCGTCGTCGGCCTCGGGGTGGGCGCGTTGGTGCGGCGCAGCGTGCTCCTCGGCGCCGTGACCTCGGGGCTCCCGTGGGCACGCACTGGCGCCCGCGCCTCGTACGTGTTCGTCGTGGCTTCTTTCTTCGCGGCGGCCCTCGACCACCTCGGGATCGGCCGTTCGATCCTCGTCGCCGCCTTCTCGATCGTGGCGGGCTCGCTCGCGCTCACCTTCGCCCTCGCCTTCGGCCTGGGAGGGCGCGATCTCGCGAAGGCGTGGCTCGAGCGAAAGCTGCGTGCGGAGGAGGAAGACACCGGCATCCGCCACGTCTGATGCCCAACCGACGCCGCCGGAGGCTCAGCCCTCGAGGATTCCCCCCTCGGCGGCCGCCTCCAGGAGGAGATCCCCGGCGTCCGGCACGGCCGAGAGGACGCGCGCCCAGTTCGGGATCTGCGGCGCGCCGAGCGGGTCCGCCGTGAACTGCTCGCAGGCGGCCTTGAGCGCGCGCGCAAACGTCGCGACCGCGGTCTCTTCGTCGTGGCGGACGAACGTGAGCCCGTTCAGCTTCGCGATTGCGTAGAAGGAGTTCACGGCGTCCTCGGCGCGCCTTTGGTAGGACGCGAGGAGGGATTTCAGGGCCCCTTCCGAGAGGATGACGTCCGCCGCGGCGAGCGTGCGGAGCAGATGCTTGGCGATGTCGCCCGCCATCCGGTTTAGGCCGGCCGACGGGTCTTCCGCCGAAAGAGCCTGGTGCTTGTGGTCGTAGCGGTCCGCGATGTCGATCTGGCAGACCCGCCGGGGCGAGCGGTGGCGGAAGAGCTCCGATAGGACGCCGATCTCGAGGCCCCAGTCCGAGGGGACGCGGAGCTGCCGCGCGAGATCCGCCGAGACCGCGAACTCGCCGGCGAGCGGGTAGCGGAAGGCCTGGAGGAACTGGATGTACGGGTGCGGCCCCAGGAGGGCGCCGAGCGACTGGAGGAGGGGTCCGACGAAGAGCCGGGCCACGCGCCCGTTCAGCCGGTCCGAGAAGCGCGCGTAGAACCCCTTGCAGAAGTCGAAATTGAGGATCGGATCGACGAGGGGATAGAGGAGACGCGCGAGCATCGCCCGGTCGTAATCGAGGACGTCCGCATCGTGCAGCGCGATGTATTCCACGTTGCCCTGGGCGAGAAGGTAGCCGAAGGCCATCCAGCAGGCGCGTCCCTTCCCGCGCTCGCCCAGCCGTAGGTCGCTCGCCGCGAGCTTCTCCTCGAGGGCGAGAACGCCCGGACCGTCGTTCCAGAGGACGACGGTGCGACGCTCGAGCCGGCGGAAATACTCGAGCGCGCGTTTGAATCCGTCCTCGTCCGCGCGGTCGAGCGAGATGAGGACCGTGTCGAGGAAAGGCGACTGCCTCACCTCGTCGCAGATGCGCGCGAGGGCGGGGCGGTCCATCTCCGAGACGAGGCAGGGAATCAGCAGGGCGGCCCGGGCACGGCGCGTATGCCGCGCGACCGCGTCCTCGATCTCGACGAGCGGGCGCGGTCCGAGCCGGGTGAGCGTCGCGACGGTTCCGGACTGGTGGAAGTCGCTCACGTGGCTCTCACGGCGAGACGGGGCCCTTCACGACCTTGTAGGCGAGGGTCTTCGAGAGAGTGTCGCCGATGAAGAGGTCGACGTGATAGGAGCCCGCGGGCCAGCCGTTCGCCGGCTTCTGAGCCTGGATGGCGCCCATGAACTCGCCCTTTCCGGGGATCGAGACGGCCTTCTCCAGAAGTTTCGTCTTCGTCTCGAGGCCCTCGACCCCGTCTGCCCAGAAGACGGCCTTTACCTTCGTGGGGCCGGTCGCGACGACGCGGTACACGGCGTAGACCGCGGGCGTCTCGGGCGCGAAGACGGTCTTCGGGTCCCGTGAGAACTTGTCCTCGACCGTCATGGCGACCGAGAACCGGGCGCCGCCCGGGCCCGCGTTCTTTTCGTCGGCGTTCAGGCGGGCCGGGAG
>JBAUSZ010000141.1:0-16785 GCA_049581965.1 Thermoanaerobaculia bacterium
CGCGCAGGGGGTCGACCCCGGCGCCACGGAAGCGCGCGACCGCGCTCGACGCCATGACGCGCAGGTTCGGCGCCTGAGACATGCGCCCGATGAGGGAGTCGGAAACGGAATCGCAGAGATCCGCGACGTCCACATCACTTCCGGCGCTGGCGAACGGCAGAACGGCGAGGGAGTCGATCGGGGCTGGCCCGCTCCGGGCGAACCAGGCGGCCGCGACGACAACGAGAAGGGCGACGGAGATGGCAGCGGCCGAGAAGACGGTGGGCCGGCGCGGCGTCGCGGAGGCACCCGTCGGCCCGGACCCGCTGGAAAGGGCACGCTCGACGGCGGTCGCATCGGAGAGGCGCGTCGCCGGATCCTTGACGAGGAGACGCTCGAGGACGGAGCGCGTCGATTCCGAGAGCCCGGGCGGCAGCGCGCTCCAGTCAGGCGGGCTCGTGAGCGTGGCCGCGAACGTCTCCTGCGCGCTGCGGCCGGGGAAGGTCCGGCGCCCGGTGAGGCACTCGAAGAGGATGCAGCCGAGCGCCCAGAAGTCGGAGGCCGGCCGGGCGGGCTCGCCGTGCGCCTGTTCCGGCGCCATGTAGCCGACGGTGCCGAGGAGCCGCCCCGCGCCCGTGAGAAGCGAAGCCGTTTCTTCGTTCTCCGCGCCATCGGCCGGACCCGAGCGCGCAAGGCCGAAGTCGAGAATCTTGGCTCCCGTGGCGGTGAGGAACACGTTCTGCGGCTTGAGGTCGCGGTGGACGAAGCCGAGCTCGTGCGCGCGGGCGAGCCCCCGCGCGACGTCCACGCCGACGCGGCGGGCCTCCTCTTCGGAGACAGGGCCCCGCGCGATGCGAGCCGCGAGCGTCTCTCCCTCGAGGAGCTCCATCACGAAGTAGGCGACGTCGCCCTCGCTTCCCGCGTCGAAGAGCGTGCAGACGTTGGGGTGCGTCAGACGGGCCGCGATCTTCGCTTCCCGGGCGAAGCGGCGGAAGATCTCGGGGTCGTCGCCGTGGCGCCCGGCGACGACCTTCAACGCCACGTCGCGTTCCAGCCGGGTGTCGCGTGCCCGGTAGACCTCGCCCATGCCTCCTGCCCCGAGCGGGGCCAGGACTTCATAGGGCCCGAGACGTTTTCCGGGTGCGAGGCTCACGGCGCGGACGCAATCATGGGGGGAAAACTTGCATCAGGCAACGCGATAGAATCTCTCTCGCGGCCCGACCGGCCTCCGGCGGGCACGGATTGTCGTCACGTCCCGGTCCCGAAAACGCCTCTCACTTCCACGGAAGGAGACAGCGACATGAGCACGGTCCCCGCCTCCCCGGCGCGCACGACGCCGCGCACTCTTCACACCAGGAAAACCCGTGGCGAGCCTGTCGTCATGGTGACGGCCTACGACTACCCGTCCGCGAAGGCCGCGGACGCGGCGGGCGTCGACGCGATCCTCGTCGGCGACTCGCTCGGGATGGTCGTCCTCGGCTACGACGACACGCTGCGCGTCACGATGGACGACATGCTCCACCACGCGCGCGCCGTGGCGCGCGCGCGGACCGCGGCGCTCCGCGTCGGAGACATGCCGTTCCTCTCGTACCAGGCCGACGTCGCCGAAGCCGTGCGCAACGCGGGAAGGTTCCTCGCGGACGGAGGCATGGACGCCGTGAAGCTCGAGGGGGGTCGGGAGCGGGGCGGCACGGTCCGCGCGATCGTGGAGGCCGGAATTCCCGTCATGGGACATCTCGGCCTCACGCCCCAGTCCATCCGGGCCCTCGGCGGCTACCGCGTGCAGGCCGCGACCGCGGAGGCCGCGCGCCGCGTCCTCGACGACGCGCTCCGGCTCGAGGACGCGGGCTGTTTCGCCCTCGTCCTCGAGGCGATTCCGGACCGGGTCGCGGCCCTCGTCACGGGGCGGCTCGAGATCCCGACGATCGGGATCGGCGCGGGTTCCGCGTGCGACGGGCAGGTCCTCGTGTGGCACGACCTCCTGGGCTGGGAGGAGAGGATCGCGCCGCGCTTCGTGAAGCGCTACGCCGCGATGGCGGACGATGCCCGCGCCGCGCTGGGTCGATACGCCGCCGACGTCCGCGAGCGCCGCTTCCCGGCGGCGGAGCACACGTACCCGATTCCGGACTCCGAGTGGGACCGCCTCGCCGCGGACCTCGCCGCGCGCCCGCCCGCCTCGCGGCGCCGGGCCGCCGCCGTTCGATGAGCCTCGCGATCGTCGGGACACCCGGGGAGGCGCGTGCCGTGCGACGCACGCTCGGGGGGAGTGTCGGATTCGTGCCGACGATGGGAGCGCTGCACGCCGGCCACCTCTCTCTCGTACGGCGCGCACGCGCGGAGAATGCCCACGCCGCCGCGACCGTCTTCGTGAACCCCGCCCAGTTCGGCCCGCGGGAAGACCTCGCGTCCTATCCGCGCGCGCTCGAGCGCGACCTCGGCCTCCTCGAGGAGGAGGGCGTCGCGTTCGTCCTCGCCCCCGAGCCCGAGGCGATGTACCCCTCGGGCTTCGAGACGTGGGTGGAGCCCGGCCCGCTCGCCGCGCGGCTCGAAGGGGAGCGCCGGCCCGGTCACTTCCGGGGCGTTCTCACGGTCGTCGCCAAGCTCTTCAACGCGATCGAGCCGGACCGCGCCTATTTCGGTCAGAAGGACGCCCAGCAGGCCGTCCTCGTCCGCCGCATGGCCCGCGACCTCGACTTCGCGACCCAGGTCGTCGTCTGCCCAATCGTCCGCGAGAGCGACGGCCTCGCGATGTCGAGCCGCAACGTCAATCTCTCGCCGGCGGAACGAAAAGGCGCGTCCGTGCTTGCGCGCTCGCTCGCGGCGGCTTCCGTCGCCTGGGACGCGGGAGAGCGCCGCGGCGACGCGCTCCGCCGCACGGCGCTCACGGTTCTCGCGACCGAGCCGCTCGCGAGGCCCGACTACGTTTCGGCCGCGGACCCGTCCACGCTGATGGAGACCGACGGTCCGGTCGAGCGTCTCTTGCTCTCGATGGCCGTGCGCTTCGGCGCGACGCGCCTTCTCGACAACGCCGTCTTCCCCGAAGGCTCGGGGCTCTGAGCGGAGGAACGATGCTGCTCGCCATCGACATCGGCAACACGACGATCACCCTCGGCCTCTACGACGGCGAGACGCCCGGCCCCCGCTGGCGGCTCGAAACCGTGCGGACCCGGCTCGTGGACGAATACGGCCTCATCCTGTCCTCGCTGCTCGCGACGGCGGGGCTCTCTGCCGCGGACGTGAACAAGGCCGCCCTTTCCTCGGTCGTACCGCCGCTCACCGGGACATGGACGGAGGTCTGTCGCCGGGCGCTGCGCCTCGAGCCGCTCGTCGTCGGGTCGGGCGTCAAGACCGGGGTGCGGGTCCTGTACGACGACCCGAAGGCCGTCGGCGCTGATCGGATCGTGAACGCCGTCGCCGTCAAGGAGATGTACGGCGGGCCGGCCTGCGTCGTGGACTTCGGGACGGGGACGACCTTCGATGCGCTCTCCTCAAAGGGGGAGTATCTCGGCGGCGCGATCGCTCCCGGGATCGGAATCGCGGCCGAGGCGCTTCACGCCCGCGCCGCGAAGCTCCCGCGCGTCGACCTCGTCCGGCCGCCCTCGGCCATCGGGCGCAACACGGAGCACGCGATGCAGTCCGGGCTGCTCTTCGGCTACGTGGGCCTCGTCGAGGGGATGGTCGCGCGCTTCCGCGCCGAGCTCGGGCCGAGGACGAAGGTGATCGCGACGGGCGGGTATGCGGAGCTCGTCGCGAAGGAGACGAAGGTCCTCTCGGTCGTCGCGCCGTGGCTCACGCTCGACGGCCTGCGCCTCATCGCGGCGATGAACCGCTGACCCCGAGCCACCGGGCGAACCATTTCACCATGGTGACATTCGCGCGGATGCGATTCGGGAGCTTTGCGAAGCCGTGCCCCTCGTCCGGGAAGAGGACGTACTCGACGGGCACGCCGCGCTTCCTGAGATTCTCGACGACCTGTTCGGCCTCGATGACCGGCACGTTCGTGTCGTTCGCGCCGTGGAGGACGAGGGTCGGCGCCTTGACCCTGTCGATGCGTGTCAGAGGCGAGAGGCGGTCCAGCATGGCGCCCTCGGTGTCGGGGTCGCCGTATTCGATCTTCGAGATCGCCGCCATCCAGGCCTCGGTGTGCTTGAAGAACGTCTTGAAGTTCACGACGCCGAAGAGGTCCGCCCCGGCGGCGAACATGTCCGGGTACTCGACGAGCCCGGCCATCGTCATGTAGCCGCCGTACGAGCCGCCGATGATTCCGAGACGCTTCGGGTCCGCGACGCCCGCCCCCACGACGGCGTCGACGCACGCGGCAATGTCTTTGACGGCGTTGACGCGCAGCGCTCCGTTGTCGAGGTTCACGAACCGCTTTCCGAAACCCGCGGAGCCCCGCACGTTCGGCGCGAAAACGGCGATGCCCTGCGAGACGAGCGCCTGGTAGTCGGCGCGGAAGGACGGGACCTCCTGCCCCTCCGGCCCGCCGTGGAACGACAGGACGACCGGGCCCGGCCCCTTCGCGCCCTTCGGCCGATAGAGCCAGCCGGAGAGCGGCTCGCCGTCGTGAGCTGTGAACTTCAGGAGCTCAGGAGACACGAGCGACGAGAGGTCGACGCCGGGATGGGGGCTCTGGGTGATTCGGGAGAAGCGGGGAGAGGAGGAAGAGATTTCTTCGAGTATGAAGATGTCGGGCGGCGCCGCCGCGCTCGACACGCTCATGGCCAGCGTCTTGCCGTCGCGCGACCAAGTCACGCCGGAGACGAGGTCGCCAGGTGGCTTCGGCGTCGCCAGCACTTTCATTCTGAGAAGATCTTCAATCGCCATTTCGTGTCTGCCGCTCACGTTCCAGATGAGCACCGCGCGTTCGCCCTTGTCGTCGATCGTGAAGGACTGCAGTTCCGCGTCCTCGCGCGAGGCGACGATCTCGATCGGCCCGGGCGCGCCGTCCTCCCCGAGCGCGATTCGCCCGAAAGCGAGACGGTCCCTCCCTCCGTTTGAAGAAACCCAGACGACCTTGCCGTCCGGAGAGAGCTCTCCCGAGTAGGACCCCGGACCCTCATGAGGGGTCAGGAGCGTCTCCTTCTTCGTCGCGAGGTCCACGAGGAAGAGATCGTTGCTTCCGCGATGGCGCAGGCGATTCAGGAGCGCCCGCCTGCCGTCGCGGGACAGGTCCTCGAAGCCGCCGACGCCGGGGTTCTCGCTCGCGAGGTCGAGGCGCCCCGAGTCGACGTCGTAGATGTAGGCGTCGATGCCGGTCCCCGTCCGCCGGTTCGAACCGAGGACGAGCTTCCTGCCGTCGTGCCGGAAGCCGCCGAGGCGGTTGGTCTCCTTGCCTCCGTCCGTCAGGCGCTTGAGAGAGGTGCCATCCGGCCTCACGAGGTAAACCTGCGTGTTCATGCCACCGCCGGGTGCGAGGTTGAAGGCGATCCACTTGCCGTCGGGCGACCATTCGACGCCGCCGACGGGATCGTCGAAGGAGGTCACCATCCGCGGGAAGCCCCCGGCCGCGGGGACCGTCCACGCCTGGGGCAGGCCGCTGAGGCTCGAGACGAAGGCGAGCGTCTTGCCGTCGGGGGAGAAGCTCGGCGCGCGCGAGAACCCGACACGCGACATGCGCGAGACGGCCGTCTCGAGATCGTCGGCGGCCGGGGATGCCGGCGGGCCAGGGCCGTTCAGGGGCGAGACCGCAAGGAGAGTCTCTTCGAGTGAGAAGAGGTGGGCCACGGCCGCCACGAGGAGGCCAGGAAAAAGCAGGCGCGCTGCCGTTGTTCTCATTCTCGAAGAAATCTTCATCCTTCTTTCCCTCCCCCTGGCTCGACCGGCCTCACGCGCATCAAGATCGTGTAGAGCCCGCCCGCCGCGAAAAAGCCGACGAACCAGGCGTAGTCGTAGAGCGGCTTCATGGGTGGAATCACGAGGCCGCCCCACGCGAGGAAGCAGCCCGCGAAGGTCGCGACGACCGCGGCCGGATTCCAGCCGCCGTAGGCGCCGTCCTTGAGATAGAGGGCCCTCAGGTCGAGCGTCCTTCTCCGGACGATCCAGTAGTCCGCCACGAGGACGCCCGCGATGGAGCCGAGCCCGCCCGAGTACAAGAGGAGCCACGTGAAGATGTAGCCCTTCGGATCGGCCAGGAGCCGCCAGGGCTGCATCGCGATGCCGATGAGGCCCGTGATGAGGCCGCCCGTCTTGAAGCTGACGAGCCTCGGGGCCGCGTTCGCGAAGTCGTTCGCCGGAGAGACGACGTTCGCGGCGATGTTGACGGCGAGCGTCGCGACGACGACCGAGAACATCGCGACGGCGACGACGACGGGGTTCGTGAACTTCCCGACGAGCTTGACGGGGTCCCAGATCGCCTCGCCGAAGATGATCGCGCTCGCGCTCGTGATGAGAACGCCCATGGCCGCGAACGCGAACATCGTCGTCGGGAGGGCGACGACCTGGCCGACGGCCTGCTCTTTCTGGCTGCGGCCGAAGCGCGTGAAGTCCGGCATGTTGAGAGACAGCGTCGCCCAGAAACCGATCATCGCCGTCAGCGACGGGACGAAGACGGGGAAAAACTCCGCAAACGTCCGGAACTTCCCGGGCTGCGCGAGGAGGGGCCCGAGGCCCTTCGCTTCCCGGACCGCCCAGACGAGGAGGACGAGCGTCACGGCGAGGACGTACGGCGCCGCCCAGTTCTCGACGTTTCGCAGGAGGTCCATGCCCCGGTAGATCACGAAGACGTTCAGGCCCCAGAAGAGGAGGAAGGAGAGCCACTCCGTCGTCGTGTGTCCCGAGAACCCGGCGCCGAGGAGCGCCGGCCAGCCGGGGATCACCGCCGCGAAGAACGTGTGGAGGGCCTCGCCGCCGATCCAGGCCTGGATCCCGAACCAGCCGCACGCGACGAGGGCGCGCATGAGGGCTGGCAGGTTCGAGCCGGCGGTCCCGTAGGCGGCCCGGGCGAAGACGGGAAAGGGAATGCCGTACTTCGTTCCGGGGTGGGAATTCAGGAGGATCGGGGCGAGGACGATCGTGTTGCCGAGGAGAATCGTGACGAGGGCCTGCTTCCAGTCCATCCCGCTGTTCATGAGGCCCGAGGCCAGCATGTAGGTCGGGATGCAGTGGGCCATCGAGATCCAGAGCGCCGCGTAGTTGTAGGTCGTCCAGGTCCGGCGCGCGACGGGGACGGGCGCGAGGTCCTCGTTCCAGAGGGGGCTCGTCGCGAGGGACGACGAATCCGCCAGCTCCACTCGCCCGTCGGCGTGGACGATCTCGCCCGGTATTCCGGCCATCTCGAGGCCGTGATCGTACCAGCCGCTCGCGTTCGAGACTCAATCGGCTTATCCTTGTCGCTTCCCTTTTCCGCGGGATTTCGAGGGAGGATGCGATGGCTGCCGATCTTTCGGTCGTCTTCACGGGCATCGAGTTCGAGAATCCGTTCCTGCTCGCGTCGGCGCCGCCGACCGAGTCCGATACGAACATCCTGCGCGCCTTCGAGGCCGGCTGGGGCGGGGTCGTCACGAAGACGATCGGCCTGCACCCCGTCGTGAACGTCGCCGGGCCGAAGACGAAGTTCCTCAGGGCCGACACGCAGTCGCCGCGCATCTCGATGAAGCCGCGTCCCGATTCGGTCCTCCACTCCTCGTGGAACTGGGAGCTCATCTCCGACAAGCCGCTGGACTGGTGGGTCGGGCGCCTCTCGAAGATCAAGAAGGCGCATCCGCGAAAGGTCCTCGTCGCCTCGATCATGGCGGGCTCCGGCAACGACAAGGAGCTTTCCAACTGGCAGCTCCTCGCGAAGACCTGCCAGGACGAGGGCGTGGACGCGCTCGAGCTGAACTTCTCCTGCCCGCACATGGACCGCGAGGACATGGGCTCGAACATCGGCAAGGACGCCGTCCTGACCTCCACGGTCACGAAGGCCGTCAAGGAGGTCGCGAAGGTGCCCGTCTGGTGCAAGCTGACGCCGTCCACGGCCGACATCGCGGTCGAGGCGGGCGCGGCGTTCCGCGGCGGCGCGGATTCGATCTCGTCTTCGAACACGTTTCCGTCGATCCCGCTCGTCGACCCCGAGACGCTCGACTTCGAGATGCACGTGGACGGCTACACGTCGAGCGGCGGCCTCGGCGGGCCTGCGATCCTCCCGCTCGCCCTCGCGAAGATGGCGCAGCTCACGCAGGCCTTCCCGGACAGGTCCTTCTCGGGCATCGGCGGCATCTCCGACTTCTCGCACGCCCTCAACTACTTCCTCTTAGGCTGCGGGACCGTGCAGGTTTGCACGGCCGCGATGCTCGATCACGCGATCGGCCCGAACGTGATCCGGGCGCTCAAGAACGGGATGGCGGCGTTCCTCGAGAAGAACGCCCACCGGGGCTGGAGGTCGCTTGAGGACTTCCGTGGCCTCAGGCGCGAGCACGTGATCCCGCAGTCGCAGATCCGCCGCCCGAATCCCGGCGAGTACCACGGCGGCCACGAGGCGGAGGGCTACGCCGCGCCCGAGTCCGCGCCTGCGGGAGTCCGCGAGAAGTAAGGAGCCGTCCTACCCCCGGATCGTCAGGTTCTCATACTGGACGAGCGGCTGGCCGAACCCGACGGTGAGACCTTCCACCTCGGGACGCGCGAACCGGTAGACCTGCTCGTGGAAGAGAGGCATCAGCAGCGCCTCGCGCGCGATGACGTCCTCCACCTCGCGATAGATCGACTCGCGCGTTCGCGATTCGATCTCCGCCCGGCCGCGCTGGGAAAGGGCGTCGATCTCGGGAATCCCGCAGTACCGGCCGTAAATGCCCTCGCGCGAGTGCAGCACTCCCTGCACGAACGTGTCGGCGTCCGGGTAGTCGCCCACCCAGCGCCCGATCGCGACGTCCGTCGGCGCGTCCTTCTGCGCGGCGAGGAATTCGCCGACGGTCTTGTTCACGACGCGGATGGAGTAGCCCATCTCGCGGAACGCCTGAGTCAACTCCTTCGTGAAGGCGCCGAACTCGCCGAACATGATGGGGTTCGCGACCGCCGTGACCTCGATCGTCTCGCGCGAGACGGTGTGCGCGCCCGAGACGTGTGCCGACGGCTTAGGCCGGCTCCTCGGCTTCGAGACGTACCCGAGAAGTCCAGGCGGGATGAGGCCGTTGGCGGGAATCGCGTGGCGACCGAGCGTCCGCCGGACGATCCCGGCGGCGTCGATCCCCTGCGCGACGGCCCGGCGCGCCCGCGGGTCGGCGAACGGACCCTTGTTGACGTTGAACGCCACGAGATAGGTCACGAGGCTCGGGCTCTCGCGGTGCGTCGCGCGGTACCGCGGATCCTGGCGGAGGGCTTCGGCGTCGGTCGGGAGGAGATCCGAGGCGAGGGAGAACCGGCCGGCGAGGAACTCGGAACGGATCTCCTCAGGCGCAACCCCGAACCGGAAGTCGACGCCCTCGTTCTTCGGATAGCCCTCGCGCCAGTAGGTCGGGTTCCTCTCCAGCTCGAGCCGCTTCCCCGGCTCGAAGCTCGTCACGCGGTACGGCCCCGTGCCGATGCAGCCTTTCCGCCAGCTCTCTCCGACCGTGCCGGTGCCTTCGGGCACGACGCCCGCCCCTGGCCAGGACACGAGGACGGGGAAGAACGACAGCGGCCTCTCCAGCTCGATGACGAACTCGGAGGGGCTGACGATGCGGAAGCCCTCGAGATCGGATGCCTTGCCGTCGATGAGGCTCTGGGCGCCCCGGATCGGTGCGAGGAGGAACCGGCCGCCGCTCGTCCCCTTCTGGAGGAGACGCTCGAAGGAGTAACGGACGTCGCGGGCGGAGAGCGCCCGGCCGTCGTGGAAACGCACTCCCCGGCGCAGGCGGAAACGGAATCGCGCGCCACCCTCCTCGGGAATCACCTCCGACGCCAGCCACGGCACGACCCGTCCGCCCTCGAGGTCCCGCGTCAGGGTCTCGAAGATCAGCGGGACCGTCTCGGCCTGCTCCTGAATCGCCAGTGAGGCGGGGTCGATGTCGTGGACGACGCCGCCGATCGGCACGTGGATGATGCCGCCTCCCCATTCGTGCGGGACATGAGCCGCCGGTGCCTCGGACATTCCGATCTCGGGATAGTTGACGAACGGCGGGCTGCTCCGGAGCGCGACGCCGCGGACGCCCGGGCCGGCGATCCGGTAGTCCACCTCGTGGAAAAGGGGGATGAGAACCGGAGCTTCGAGGAGGAGGCTCTCGAACTTCCGGTAGAGACCTTCCCGCACGGCGGGACGGCTCTCCGTGCGGGCGTCCTCGGCCAGCCGGTCCGTCTCGGGGGACGAAAAGAAGACCCGCATGTGGCCGCCCGCGGAGTGGAACAGCGCGAACGTGAAGTCGTCCGGATCTTCGTAGTCCGCCATCCACCGGCCCATCCAGATGTCGGCGGCGCCCCGCGTCCACGAATCGAGGAAAGATTTCATGTCGGACGTCACGACCTGGATCTCGACGCCGATCTCCTTCCAGAGAGACAGGAGAGCCGCCGTGAGCGCCTTGTGGCGGTCCAGGAGGATCGGGTGCACGGCAGCCGTCAGCGTGACGGGCGGCATCAACCCGGCCCCCTCGAGAAGACCGAGCGCCTCGTCTGGGGAAATGACGGAACGGCGGCGGCCGGCATCGTGACCGAAGATCCCGGGCGGAAGGATCCCGGTCGCGGGCACGGCGAACCGCCCGAGCGCCGCCCAGACGAAATCCTGACTGCGCGTGATTCCGGCCAGCGCCCGCCTCAACGCCACGTTGCCGCCGACCGCGCTCCTCGAATTGAAGAGGACGAAGTACGTCCCCTTTTTCGGCGTTTCGACGAGGC
The DNA here is from genome assembly GCA_049581965.1 of Thermoanaerobaculia bacterium. Taxonomy (GTDB): domain Bacteria; phylum Acidobacteriota; class Thermoanaerobaculia; order UBA5066; family UBA5066; genus Fen-183. Next base: position 10,762 of record JBAUSZ010000141.1, read on the forward strand.
CGGCACGGAGGCGCGGCTCCCGAAGGATCGCATCGAGATCCTGCGGGGAGATGTCGCGCGCAAGGCCGATCTCTCCCGCACGGAGCCCCGAGACGATCGCCGACGCGCTCATCCCGGTCCGGAACTCGATCGCGTCGAGGCGCGCGGGCTCCCTCCAGTGGTGCGAGTTGCGCTCGAGAACGACGCGGTCCGCCGTCCGGCGCGCCACGACGAACGGGCCGGTGCCGATCGCGGTCTCGCCGCCGTTCTCGCCGGGCAGGATCTTGGCGATCGCCGTCAGGACGTCGGGCAGGAGGGCGGGGAAGATCGGGAGAGGCTCGACGAACTCGAAGACGAGCCTCTCTTCCGCGTCGGCCCGGATGCCCGCGACTTCTTCGGCCTCGCCCTTGCGGTGCTCCTGCGCGCCCCGGATCGCCGCGAGGGCTGCAGGAATCCCGTCCGGTCGGACGCGAATCGCGCGCTCAAGCGAACGCTTCACCGCCGAGGCCGTGAGCGGGGAGCCGTCCGAGAACCGGACGCCGCTCCGAAGGCGGAGCCGGGCGGACCGGCCCCCGTCGCCCAGGGACCACTCCGCGCAAAGGGCTGGCACGAGCTGGCCTTCGGAATCGGTCGCGACGAGCGTCTCGAAGACGGTCGAGAGAACCTCCGTCTCCTCCACGATGTGACGCGTCGCGGGCTCGAGGGCCGCGATCGGATTCGTCATCGCGACGACGAGCCGGCCGCCGGACGCGATGGTCTCCTCTCCCCGCTTCGACTCGCCGCCGAGCCGCTCGAGCTGTACGCCGTAGGCCGCGGCCCGGGCGTAGTCGCCGCGCAGGTTCGCGACCGTGGCGGCCAGCGAGAGCAGCTTCGGGAGGTGCAGGGCGTCCTGCGCGGCGGCCGCCTCCTCGATGCCTCGCTCCACGAGCCGTCGTGCCTCGTCCACCTTCCGGGCGTTCCAGGCGGTCTCCGCGGCGAACAGGACGGCCTCGACGGCGCGGGCCGGCCGTTTCTCGCGCTCGAAAATCTTCCCGGCCGCCTCGGCCTCGCGGAGCGCGGCGTCCGTGTGGCCCGACATGCGCGAGGCTTGGGCGAGAAGGAGACGCGCGTCCCCTTCCAGAATCTTGTCTCCTTCCCACTCCTCGTCCCCGAGGTAGTCCAGCGCGGTCTTCGCGACGCGCGCCGCCTCCTCGGGGCTGAAGGCGTCGAGGGACTTTCTCGCGAGCTTCAGGCTGTAGTCCACGGCCTTCTCGGGAACGTCGCCCTCCGAGAAGTGGTGGACGAGCTCGGGGTAGACGCGCTCGAGCCGGCCCTGGTGCCGCTTCTCGAGAAGGTCCGCGTAGGTACGGTGGAGCGTGCGGCGCTTGCGCCGCGAGAGGGCGCCGTAGAGGACGTCGCGGACGATGCCGCTCGCGAAGGCGAGCCGGTCGCCGCGCGACTCGCGCTCCTCCTCGAGGATGCCCTCCTTGACGAGCCTGTCGATCGCCTCGTCGAGGCCCTTCGTGTCCTCGGAGACGGACTCGAGGTCCTTGAATTCGAAGCTCTTTCCGAGGACGGAGGCGATCGCGAGAACGTCGCGGAGCTCCTCGGACAGCCGTTCGATGCGTGCCTCGACGGCCTGCTGGATCGTCTCGGGCAGGGCGTCGGAGGAGATGCCCGTCGCGCCCGAGAGATTCAGCGCGCCGGAGTCGTCCCGCGCGATTCCGCCCGAGTCGAGGAGCGAGCGGACGAGCTCCTTCGTGAAGAGAGGATTTCCCTCCGTGGCCGCGAGGAGACGCGTGGCGAGGTCGTCCGAGAGCTTCCCGCCGCCGGCCGAGAGCTCCACGAGGGCCCGGTGCTCGGAGGGCGTGAGCGGGCCGAGCGTGAGCGCCGCGAAGCGGGGATCGCCGCGGAAGGACTCGAGCATCTTGACGAGCGGATGGCGCTTGTCGACCTCCGTCTGCCGGTACGTCCCGACGATGAGGGTCGGCGTCGGGCCGAGCCGCCGCGCGACGTACTGGAGGGCCTCGATGGAGAGCTGCGCCCCGTGCAGCTCCTCGAGGGCGAGGAGGAGCGGCTTTCCGCCCGCGATCCGCGTGAGCGTCCGCGCGATGAGCTCGAAGATCGCGATCTTGTCTTCGGCCTTTCGCGCGTCGCCAGCCTTCGCCGCTCCCGAGTCGCTGCTCGCCGCCGCCCGTAGCTCGCCGATCTCGGAAAGAACGGGGAAGAGCGCGAGGAGGTCTCCCGCGAGGTCGGTGAAGTCCGGCCGGGAGCTCTCCGAGAGACCGGTGTCCTTCGAGCGGAAGTAATCCTGGATGAGCTCGCAGAAGCCCTGGTGCGCGAACGCGCGGTCGTGCTCGACGAATCGACCCGAGAGGACTCGGATCTTCCGGGCGCGCGCCAGGCTCTTGAGCTCGTCCACGAGACGGCTCTTGCCGATGCCGGGCTCGCCGGCGAGGACGACGAACTCGCACTCGCCCGCGAGGGCGGCGTGGAGCCGGCGCTGCAGCTCGGCCATCTCCTTCTCGCGCCCGATGAACGGCGCCGCCACGGCCGGGCGCGGAAGCATCCGGCTCGCCGTGAAGACGACCGACTTTCCGAAGTCCTCCTCGCGAAGCTTGCTCCGGTATCGTCGGAGCGCCTCGGCGAGGTGCCCGGCGCGCTTCGGACGCTTCTCGGGATCCTTCGCGAGGCACTGCAGAACCGCCGCCTCCAGCTCTTCGCTCACGTCGGCACCGAGTGCCCGCATCGGCTGCGGCAGCTCGTGGACGATGCGATAGAGGATGGACTGCACCTCGCCCGTGAAGGGCGGCTCGCCCGCGAGGCACTCGTAGAGTACCGTCCCGAGCGCATAGATGTCCGAGCGCCCGTCGAAGGATCGCGAGGTGACCTGCTCCGGGCTGAAATAGACGACGGTGCCCACGAGCGTCCCGGTCTTCGTGAGGCGGTCCTCGCTCGTCGCGAGCGCGAGGCCGAAGTCCATGACCCGTGCGCGGACCTGGCCGGAGTCGTCGCGCGACGTCATGATGTTCTCGGGCTTGATGTCGCGGTGGACGATGCCGCGCGAGTGGCTGTAGTCGAGCGCGTCGGCAACCTGCGTTCCCACGTCGAGGACGTCACCGAGGCGGAGAGAGCCCTCGCGGAGGAGCTGCCTGAGGTTCGTGTTCGCGAGGACCGGCATGACGAAGAAGAGAGACCCCTCGTGCCGGCCGAAGTCGTAGATGGGCACGATGGCCGCGTGGTCCATCTGCGCGACGATCTGGGCCTCGCGCTGGAAGCGTTCTTCGGCGTCCTTCGTGAGATTGCCGGGCGGGATCAGCTTGACTGCGACATCCCGGTTCAGGACGGGGTCCTTCGCGCGGTAGACGACACCCATCCCCCCGCGCCCCAGCTCGGAGAGGATCTCGTAGCGGTCGGCGAGCTTCGTTCCGATCACGCGCGCGCGACCGAGACGCCCGTTCTGTTCCTGAGACACATGTGCAGCATGATATGGGAATTTCTCCGAAGGTAAACGGGCCGGGTCCGGGCCGCGGCGGCGGAGCCAGCGGCCGCCGCCCCTCTCGCTTTCAAGGAAATCCCGGAGCGGTCACGCCCAGCCGGCGAGGGACTCGTCGAGGATCTTCAAGGCGTCGTCCACCTCGGCGGCCGAGACGATCATCGGAGGCGAGATCCGGATCACGTTGCCGTAGAGGCCGCCCTTGCCGATCAGGAGGCCACGCTTTTTCGTCTCCTCGAAGAGGCGGACGGCCTTCTCGGGCGCCGGCGTGCGGTCCTGCACGGTCTCGTCGGCCACGAGCTCGAGGCCCTGCATGAGACCCATGCCGCGCACGTCGCCGATCGTCTTCGGATACTTCGCCTTGAGCCGGTCGAGGCCGGCCCGCAGGCGTCCGCCCATCTCGGCGCAGCGCTTCGGGGCGTCGATCTCCTCCAGGACGGCGAGCGTCGCGTTCGCGGCGGCCGAGGAGACCGGGTTCCCGCCGAACGTCGAGATCGTGAGGGCCTTGAGCGAGTCGGCGATCTCCGGCGTCGCGATCGTCACGCCGAGCGGCATCCCGTTCGCAACCCCCTTGGCCATCGTCATGATCTCGGGCTCGACGTTCCAGTGCGAGATCCCGTACCACGAGCCGCCCGTGCGCCCGAAGCCGGTCTGGACCTCGTCGCAGATGAAGACGCCTCCGAACTTCCGGACGATCCCGACCGCGATCTCGAAGTACTCCTTCGGCGGCGTCACGAAGCCCCCGACGCCCTGGATCGGCTCGGCGATGAAGCCCGCGATCTGGCCCGTCGTCGTCGTCTTGATGAGTTCCTCGAGATCTTTCGCGCAGGCGATGCCGCAGGACGGGTACGTCAGCTTCAGGGGACAGCGATAGCAGTAGGGCGACGGCGCGTGCTTGATTGCGGCGATCTGCGTGGGGACCGCCCGCCACGTGGAGTGCGCCGTGAGCGACTGCGCGAGCATCGAGCGTCCCGAGTAACCGTGGCGCAGCGCGATGATCTCGAGCCGCCCCGTGTACACCTGCGCCATCATCACGGCCGTCTCGTCGGCCTCCGTGCCCGACGAGGTGAAATACGATTTCTGGAGCCGGCCGGGCGTGATCCGCGCGAGCGTCTCGGCGAGCTGGACGATCGGCAGCGTCGGGTAGAGCGTCGAGACGTGTCCGAGCCGGTCCACCTGGGCCTTGATCGCCGCGGTCACCTTTTCGTTCGCGTGGCCGACGGAGATCGTCAGGATGCCGCCGAAGAAGTCCAGATACGTTTTCCCGTCGGCGTCCTTGACGTGCATTCCCTTGCCGGACTCGAGGACGACCGACTCCTTGTAGTAGTTCGTGACGGCAGGGAAGAGGAACTCCTTGTGCTTCGCGCGGACGTCGGCGGAGGAGACCGGAGAAGATTTCGTGCTTTCGGAAATCGTGCTCATGGCGGTGAATTATGCTCTCCGCGGTGATCTTCAGGCAGTTCTACCTGGGATGCCTCGCCCACGCGTCGTACCTGATCGGCGACGGCGGCGAGGCGGCCGTCGTCGACCCGCGTCGCGACGTCGACGAATACGTCGCGGAGGCCGCCGTGCGGGGGCTCGCGATCCGCTGGGTCGTCGAGACGCATCTGCACGCGGACTTCGTCAGCGGCCACCGCGAGCTCGCGGCGCGGACGGGCGCGACGATCGTCATGGGAGAGAAGGCCCGGGCGGCCTTTCCCCACCGGCCCGTGCGTGACGGCGAGGAGATCCGCCTCGGGGAGCTCGTCCTGCGCTTCCTCGAGACGCCCGGCCACACTCCCGAGAGCGTCTCGATCCTCGTCCTCGACCCGGAACCGCGTCTCGTCCTGACCGGCGACACGCTCTTCGTCGGCGACGTCGGCCGGCCCGACCTCGCGGCCTCCGCGACCGGTCTCACCGCGGAGGACATGGCCGGCCAGCTGTACGACTCGCTGCACGGCAAGCTCCTGACACTGCCCGACGGCGTCGCGGTCTACCCGGCTCATGGCGCGGGCTCGCTCTGCGGGCGGAACATCTCGAGCGAGACGTCCTCGACGATCGGCGTACAGCGACGGACGAATTACGCCCTCCGCCCGATGCCACGCGAAGACTTCGTGAGGATGATGACGGCCGACCTTCCGGAGGTCCCGGCCTATTTCCCGCGCGACGTCGAGCTGAACCGGACCGGCGCCGCCCCGCTGGGCGGGAAAGAGCCCGCCGCGCTGTCCGCGGCCGAGGCCCGCCGCCTCGCACACGCCGGCGCGACGCTCCTCGACGTTCGTCCGACCCCGGCCTTCGCGGCCGGGCATACGGCGGGAGCCGTCCACGTCGGGCTGACCGGAGAGTTCGCGTCCTGGGCGGGCGCGCTCCTGTCGCCGAACCGCGCGGTCGTCCTCGTGACGGACGATGCCGCGGAAGCTGCCGAGGCCACGATGCGCCTCGCGCGCGTCGGGCTCGAGAACGTGGCGGGCTACCTCGACGGCGGGGTCGCCGCGTGGGACCGTGCGGGCTTCCCGGTCTCCCGCCTCGAGCAGATCGACGTCGCGGAGCTGAGGGCGCGGCGCGAGGAAGACCCCGGGCTGGCGGTCCTC
>JBAUSZ010000142.1:0-1901 GCA_049581965.1 Thermoanaerobaculia bacterium
TCCGCGAGCTGTCCCTCGCCCTCGAGGGCGTCGCCCTCCTGCGCGAACGAACGGCTCGCGTGACGGACCTCGTGTCCTCCTTCGGCGAACGTCTGTCCGCGCCGCTCCTCGCCGCGGCGCTGGTGAAGTCGGGGGTCCCGGCCCGCGCGGTGGATGCGCGCGAGATGCTCGTCACGGACGACCACCACGGCGCCGCGACGTGCGACCGGAGAAGGAGCGACCCGCGGGTGAGGCGTCGCCTCGGGCCACTCCTCGCGAAGGGGGTTCTTCCCGTCGTCACGGGCTTCATCGCGAGGAGCGCGCAGGGCGAGACGACGACGCTGGGCCGCTCGGGCTCCGACACGACGGCAGCCCTCCTCGGCGCGGCGCTCGCCGCGACACAAGTCGTGATCTGGACGGATGTGGACGGCGTCCTCTCGGCCGACCCGCGTGTCGTGCCGGGCGCGCGGCTCCTGCAGCGCCTGTCCTATCGCGAGGCGGCGGAGATGACGTACTTCGGCGCGAAAGTCCTTCATTTCCCGGCGGTGCTCCCGGCGATCGCGGAGGAGATCCCGCTCGTCATCCGCAACTCGTTCCAGCCCGGGCGGCCGGGTACGACGATCGCCGCGAAGGGCGACGGCGCCGCAGGGGTCCGCGCCGTGACGGCAATCGCGGGGATGTGCCTCCTCTCGCTGGACGGGCGCGGAATGACGGGGATTCCGGGCATCGCGGCGCGCGTCTTCGGGGCGATCGCGCGCCTGGGTGTCTCGGTCGTCATGTTCTCGCAGGCCTCGTCCGAGCAGAACATCGCCCTCGTGATCCCCGAGGGCGAACGCGTGCGGACGGTCACGGCCCTCGAGCAGGAGTTCCGGTTCGAGCGGCTCACGGGCGCGATCGACGCCGTGACGTTCCGCTCGCCGATCGCGGTCGTCGCGGCCGTCGGCGAGGGCATGCGCGGCACGCCCGGGATCGCCGCAAAGGTCTTCGCGGCCATCGCGCGTGCCGGCGTGAACGTCGAATCGATCGCGCAAGGCAGTTCCGAATGCAACATTTCTTTTGCGGTAGACGGTAAGGATCGGGACAAAGCGGTCAGGGCTCTGCATCGGGTGATTGCGGTTTGATCTCCGTCTTCGCCCCCGCCTCGGTCGCGAACTTCGGAGTCGGCTTCGACGTTCTCGGCGCCGCCCTCGACGGGCCGGGCGACGTCGTCCGCGCGCGCCTGTCGGAGAGGCCTGGCGTTCGGCTGCTCGCCGTGACGGGCGACGGGGGGCGACTGCCGCGTTCGGCGCGCCGCAACACGGCGGCGGTCGCGGCAGCGGCCGTACTCGAGGCGGCGGGCGAAAGGCGTCGCGGTCTCGAACTGACCCTCGAGAAGGGGCTCCCGCTCTCGAGCGGCATGGGCTCGTCGGCGGCCTCGGCCGCCGCGGGGGCGCTGGCCGCAGGCATTCTCCTCGGGCTGACGGACCGCGACGCGCTCCTGCGTCCCGCCCTTCTCGGCGAGCACGTCGCGGACGGCTCCTGGCACGGCGACAACGTCTTCGCGTCGCTCCTCGGCGGGCTCGTCCTCGTGCCGTCGTCGGACCCGAATGGCCCGCTCGCGCCACTGCGCCTGCGCGTGCCCTCGCGTCTGCGTCTCGTCCTGGTTCATCCCGGCCTCGAGCTTCCGACGCGCCGTGCCCGAAGCGTCGTGCCGCATTCGGTTTCGATGTCCGTCCATTCGGCGCACGCGGCCTCGCTCGCGGTCCTCGTCTCGGCCCTCGCCGCCGGCGACCTCGCGCGCGCGGGGAGCGCGCTCCTCGAGGACCGCATCGTCGACCCCGCACGCCTCCCGCTCATCCCGGGAGGCCGCGCCGTGCTCGACGCAATGCTCGTCGCGGGCGCATTCGGGGCCTGCCTCGCGGGCGCCGGACCCTCGCTTCTCG
>JBAUSZ010000143.1:0-14130 GCA_049581965.1 Thermoanaerobaculia bacterium
ACCGAGGGGGCCGCGGGGGAGCCCCCTTCCGCGCCCGCCGCCGGCGGGGAGGCTCCGCCGTCGGGCAGTCTCGTCGGCAAGACGATGAGCGAGATCGAGCGCGAGGCGATTCTCACGGCGCTCCAGATCTCGGGCGGGAACCGCCGCAAGGCCGCGGAGGCGCTCGGAATCGGGCTGCGGACTCTTCAGCGCAAGCTCAAGGAGTATCGGGGCGAGCCGCCGGGCGACGACGACGGCGACGACGACGGCGAGGACGGACCGTGAGGCGGTCCCCCTCGTGACGGGGCGCACGAGTTGGAGGGTGGCGGCGACCGCCGCGCGCTATCCTGTGCACCCGGAGAGGAGAGCGCCATGGACGTCCCGATGAAGGTCTACATCACGTGCCCGATGGCCGAGCTCAAGCAGGCGCCCGGGACCCTCGTCGCCGTGTCGCCGCATGGTTTCTACGAGATCAACATGGCCTTCGGCTCGAACACGCACGCGATCCTGCTCCCGATCGTCGCCACGGCCCTCACGGCGCAGGAGCCCGTCCTGAACCCGCCCCCGAGCTTCGAAGTCGAGCGCTAGCCCCGCGGGTGGGCGTCATGAAGGGCACGCTCGCGGCCGCCCTTCTCGTCGTCGGCGCTTTTCTGCTCCTGCGCGCCCTCGCCCGAGCGATCACGTATCCACGCCCGCGGTTGCCGATGCCGGAAGGAGCCGAGCTCTCCCGGCGGATTCCGAACGCACGCGTCGTTTCGTACGAAACGGCCGACGGGCTCGCTTCCAGGGGGATCCACGTCGGGGCGGGGCCCCGCGCGGGCGCCCGCGTCCTCTATTTCCACGGGAACGCCGAGTCCGCGATGCAGAACCTGCCCCTCGCGGAGGAACTCGCGCAGGGCGGAATCGAGACGTTTCTCGCGGAATACCGGGGCTACGCGGGACTTCCGGGGCGGCCCTCGGAGGCCGGGCTCAATCGGGACGCGGAGGCCGCTCGCACGGCTTTGCTCGGCGCCGGCGCCGAGGGCCCGCCGCTGATCATCGTCGGGCGCTCGCTCGGCACGGGGGTCGCCGTCGAACTCGCTTCGCGCTTTCCGCCCCGCCTCCTGATCCTCGTCTCCCCGTACACGTCGCTCGTGGACCTGGGCCGCGCTCTCGCCGGTCCGCTGGCTCCGGTTCTCGTCCCGGACCGGTTCGACAACCTCTCGAAGATCGCGGCTTTGAGCTGCCCGATCGTCGTCGTCCACGGAACGCGCGACGAGGTCGTGCCGTTCGAGATGGGCCGGCGCCTCGCCGCGGCCGGACGGAACGTGCGGTTCATCCCGCTCGAAGGGCGCACGCACAACGATCTGCCCGAGCTCGGGCGCCTGATCGCGGAGCAGATCCGAGGCGCGCTGGGTCCGGGTTGAAGACGAGGCGGTCAGCCCGCCGTCCCGGCCGGTTCCGACCCCATGGCGCGCTCGGCGGCCTCGAAGGCCTCCGCGCCCCGGCGCTGGAAGGCCTCGACGGCCCTGAGAACACGCCGCCGGGCGTCCTCGACGAAGAGCGACTGCGAGTCCACCGCGGCCTCGCCCTCGAGCGGCGCTCGGCGCACGTACGATCCGTCCGGCTTGAGCTCGCGGGCCCGCACGTCGTCCTTCCACATCGTGTCGAGCGCGTCCACGACCTGCAGCGCGAGCCCCGGCTCGACGACGGGGAACGCGATCTCGACGCGCCGGAAGAAATTGCGCTGCATCCAGTCGGCCGAGGAGAGCCAGGTCTCGCGCTCGCCGCCGTTTTCGAACACGAAAGCGCGGCTGTGCTCGAGAAAGCGGCCGACGACCGAGCGGACCCGGATCGTCTCCGACACGCCGGAAAGGCCCGGTGTGAGACAGCAGACCCCGCGCACGAGAAGGTCGACGGGGACGCCCGCCTGCGAGGCCTCGTAGAGCGCGGCGATCACCTTCGGATCGACGAGCGCGTTCATCTTTGCGCGGATGCCCGAGGGCCGTCCGGCGCGCGCGTGCGCCGTCTCGCGGGCGATCGATTCGAGAACCCAGCGGTGGAGATCCTTCGGCGCCGTCACGAGGCGCGCGTACGTCGTCTTCCCCGCGAAGGCCGTCAGCGCGTTGAAGAAACGCGTCGCGTCCTCGCCGAACTCGGGTCGGCACGTCATGAGGCCGAAGTCCGTGTAGAGCCGGGCCGTGGAGGAGTTGTAATTGCCGGTCCCGAGGTGGACGTAGCGGCGGATCTCGTCCTTCTCGCGCCGCACGATGAGAGCCATCTTCCCGTGCGTCTTGAGGCCGACGACCCCGTAGACGACGTGGACGCCCGCCTGCTCGAGCGACTTCGCCCACGTGATGTTGTTCTCCTCGTCGAAGCGTGCCTTGAGCTCCACGAGGACGGCCACCTGCTTGCCGTTCTCGGCCGCGCGGACGAGGGCCGGAATGAGCCCCGAATCGGGATTCGTCCGGTAGAGCGTCATCTTGATCGCGACCGTCTTCGAGTCCACCGAGGCCCGCTCGATCATCTCGACGACGGGCGAGAACGAGTCGTACGGGTGGTGGAGGAGGATGTCCCCGGCGCGGATCGCCGCGAAGATCGACGTGTCCGGCTGGCTCAGGACGGCCGGGATGGCGGGCGAGAAGGGCGTGTCCTTCAACTCCCGGCGGTCGAGCCTCACGAGCGACATGAGGTCGCCCGGCCCGAGCGGCCCGTCCACCTCGTAGATCTCGTTCTCCGTGATCTCGAGCTGCTTGACGAGGAGCTTGCGGACGCGCTTCGGGGTCCGGGGCGCCACCTCGAGGCGCACGACGGCGCCGAACCGGCGTCGGCGGACCTCCTGCTCGATCGTCGCGAGGAGATCCGACGCCTCGTCCTCCTGGATCTCGATGTCGGCGTCGCGCGTGACGCGGAACGGGTGTGAAGACACGATCTCGAGACCCGGGAAGAGCTCGCCGAGGTTTCCCTGCAGGAGCGACTCGAGAAAGAGGAACTCCGCCCTCTCCGGCTTGATCTTCTTCTTCCCCTCGAGGATCTCTCGGAGCGGGAGGAGCCGCGGAAGGACCTGCGGAACCTTGACGCGCGCGAACTTGACGTCGCCCGTCTCGGGGTTCCTCACCTCGACGGCGAAGTTCATCGAGAGGTTCGAGAGGAACGGGAACGGATGTCCCGGGTCCACCGCGAGAGGCGTGAGGACGGGAAGCACGTTGCGCCGGAAATAGGTCGTCGCGCCCGCGCGCTGCTCGTCCGTCAGCGCGTCCCACGTGAGGACGAAGATCCCGTTCGCGGCGAGCTTGGGCAGCAGGTCGTTCACGAGGCAGGCGGTCTGCCGCGCCTCCATGGCCTGGACGATCGTCCTCACGCGCTGGAGCACCTCGGCCGGGGGCAGGCCGTCGTCGCCCGGCTCGACGATCTCGGAGGAGAGCTGGTCGAGGAGGCCCGAGACCCGGATCATGAAGAACTCGTCGAGGTTCGTCTCCGTGATGCAGAGGAACTTCAGGCGTTCGAGGAGGGGCCAGCGCTCGTCGCAGGCCTCGTCGAGGACGCGCTCGTTGAAGGCGAGCCACTGGAGCTCCCGATTCAGGAGCGGCAGGCCCGGTGAGGGGCCTGCGGCCGCCGCGGCGGAGGGCTCCGCCCCCACGAGGGTGAGCTTCCGTCGGCGCTTCGGGCGGGGTTCGTTGTGGAACATCGGTCCTCGGGGGACGGGAAGGATACTCCCGACCCGTTAAGGCCTACTCGGGCGCGCGTTCAGGCCCGATGTTCGGGCCGCAGGAGGTCCAGGACGGTCTTGACGGGGGCGAAGGTCTCCTTGGGAACCTCTACGAAGACGGTCTCCCAGAAGGCCATCGCACCGTTCCACAACCCCGGCCTTTCCAATGCTTTGAGTGGCCTTCCCTCATGTGTCTTCTCGGCGATGAAAACGGCCCTCTCGTCCACGAAGCGTCCGAGTTCGAAGGGCCGTCCGGCCGCGTCGCGCAGCGAACAGACGAGGTCGACGGGATTGAAGTGCGTGGCCGCCTTCCAGAGGGCCGCCTGGGCGGCGTCCTTCAGGTCGACCTGCGCCGATTCGACGATCTGGAGGCTCGGTCCTGCAGGCCCGTCCACCCAGAACGGCCCGCCACCGGGCTCGCCTTCGTTGCGAACGACGCCGCAGACGCGGATCGGCCGGTCGCGGCGGCCGGAACGCTCGAGCGTCACGAGGAGGCCCGTCAGGAGCCGTTTCCAGAGGAGCGTCGGCGCGCGCCGCGCGTCGGGCACCACGTTGTCGATGTTCTTCACGAGGACGACGTCGCCGCCCCTCCGCGCGACCTCGGCGAGGTTCACGAGGAGCGCGCCGTGTCCGCCGGGGCGAAAGAGGAGGTCGCCGGCCGCGGTCCGGAACGGGCCCCCGCCCGGGTCGGCCGCGATCGTGTCGGTGGACGGGGCCTGCTCGGAGAAAGAGACGTCGAAGCGCGCGCCGGTCGCACGTTCGACGCGCGGCCGCACCTCCCGGAGCTTCTTCTCGAAGGCGCCGCGGTGCTCTCCTGACACGGTGAAATGGACGCGGCAGAGCCCCGAGGCGTCGCGAACGGTGCCCGCGGCCTCGAAGAGATGTTCTTCGAAGGCAGTCCGCGCCCCCTCGGGATAGGCGTGGAAGGCGATGAGGGCCTTCGGCGCCCGGGAGAGTTCCTCGACGCTCGCGCGGAAAGCGAAGGCGTCCCGGTTGTCGCGAAATCTCCTCGTTTCTTCGGTCTCCCGCGCGCCCGGGAGAAGGGACGCGAACATCCTGCTCGCGGCTCCGGACGCCGGCACGAATTTCGTGAGGCGGCCCGCGCGTGCGGTCTCGTCGGCGAGGGCGAGGAGCGCCGCGTGGTCACCCTCCTCGACGCGCCGGATGCCGTCGCCCGCCGTGGCGGGGCGCACGAGGCGGTGCGGCGCGGGCGGGTCCGAAAAAAGCGCGAGCTGGCGTGAGATTTCCTCGACCGTGAGGCCGTGCTTCTCGATCGCCGCACGATCGGCGGGCGAAAATTTCTGCGGCATCGGCGCTCAGGATAACCTCCGGGCATGGATGTCCCGGCGCAGTTCGCGGCCCACCCGTGGCACGGCGTGGACCCCGGCCCGGAGTTCCCGGCCGCGTTCACGGCCTTCATCGAGATCGTCCCGACGGACACCGTGAAGTACGAGCTCGACAAGGAGACCGGCATCCTCAAGGTCGACCGGCCGCAGCTCTTCTCGAACGTGTGTCCGACGCTCTACGGCCTCGTGCCGCGCACGTTTTGCGGGCCGCGCGTCGCGAAGCTCTGCGAGGACAAGACCGCTCGCACGGGCCTCAAGGGCGACGGCGACCCGATGGACGTCTGCGTCCTCACCGAAAAGCCCATCACGCACGCGCAAATCCTCGTCCCCGCGGTGCCGATCGGCGGCCTGAGGATGCTCGACGACGACGAAGTCGACGATAAGATCCTCGCCGTCCTCCGGGGCGACGCCGTGTACGGCGCGCTCGTGGACGTCGCCGAGATGCCCGGTTCCCTCGTGGACCGGCTCCGCCACTACTTCCTCACCTACAAGCAGCGGCCCGGCGGGCCGGGGCAGCCCGTCGAGATCACGCACGTCTACGGGCGCGAAGAGGCTCTCGCCGTGCTCGCGGCCAGCCGCGACGACTACCGCGCCCGCTTCGGCTGAGAGCGCGGGCCGAGAGAGGCGGCCTCAGCCCTCCGCCGCTTTCCACGACTCGTAGTACGTCGCGACTTCGTCCTCGAAGCCTCCGTGCGACGGCTGCCAGCCGAGCCGTGCGACCGCCTTGCGTGCGTCGACGTGCTGGTCGAACGCGAGCGCCGACGCGAAATCGCCCATCGTCTGGCGCGCCTCCTCGACCGGGATCCAGCGAATTTCGCCCTTGAAGCCGGCCGCCTTCGCGGCCGCGATGACGAGGCGGCGAAGCGGCGCGCGCGAGCGGTCGGTCACGTTGAAGATCTCGCCGGCGAGGCCGCTCTCGATCGCGAGGGCGTACGCCTCGGCGAGGTCGTCCGCGTGGACGGTCGCCCACCGGTTCGAGCCGTCGCCCACGACGTCGAGCTTCCCGGCCACGGCGCCCGCGAACCACGGGGCCGTCAGGCCGCCTCCGTAACCGTACACGCAACCCGGGCGCAGGACGAGCCCCTTGACGCCCAGCGTCGTGAGAACGGCCTTCTCGGTCTCGACGCGTGGGAGGCCCATCGGGAGAGGCGCGAGCGGAGACGTCTCGTCCACGAGCGTGTCACTCGTCGGGCCGTAGACCCAGACGCCGCTCGTGTAGACGACCGTCTTGATGCCGGCCCCGCGCCCCGCGAGGGAGAGGAGCGAGCCCACGGCGGAGCGGTCGAGAGCGAACGTGTCGGTCGCGTAGTCGGCGGCGGCATGGACGAGGACCGAGCAGCTCTCGGCCCCCTTCCAGGTTGCGGGGTCCTGGAGCGTTCCCTGCACGGCGTGGATCTCGTGGCGCGCGAGGCGGGTGGCGCCCGTATCGGTGCGCGTGAGGCCGAGAACGGAGTGGCCGCGGCGGCGGAGGGCGGTTGCGACCCTCAAGCCCACGTGGCCGGTGGCGCCGGTGACGAAGATTCTCATGGGCGGGATTATCCTTCCCCCCGCATGGAAGGCCGCGACGAATCGCCCGAACGCCTCGTGGAGATCGCCCGGTCGCTCGGGATCCCGGGCGCGCGGCGACACGTGTTTCTCTGCTGCGACCAGACGAAGCCGAAGTGCTGCGAGAAAGAGCGCGGGCTCGAGGCCTGGATTTTCCTCAAGACGCGCCTGAAAGAGCTCGGCCTCTCGGAGAGCGGCGCCGTCCAGCGCACGAGGGCGAACTGCCTGCGCGTGTGCGCGGGCGGCCCCATCGCGGTCGTCTACCCCGAGGGGACGTGGTACCGCTCGTGCGACCCGCCCGTCCTCGAGCGGATCATCACGGAGCACCTGATCGGGGGCCGGCCCGTGAAGGAGTACGTGATCGCCGAGCGCGCGCTGCCCGGCGGCGGGGGAGCATGACCCCCGATCCCGGCCCGCCCTTCGTCGACGACCTCTTCGCGCGTCTCCTGATCGACGACGCGTGGGCGCTCCGCGACGAGCGCTCGTTCTCGTGGTGGCCCCACCGGGTCGTCCAGCGCGTCCGTGCCGAGGAGCCCGTCGGCGAAGGCGACGCCGCCGCGAGCCGCGTCCACATCGAGACGGACGTCCTCTTCGCGGACTCCGTTACTCTCCGCCAGGCGGGGACTCTCGCGGACCTGCTGCGTTACCCGCCTCTCGCGAGCTTCGTCGTCGACCGCGAGGACGGCGTCGTGCGCCTGTGGTCGGCTGCACTCGTCACGAAGGAGACGGCGCCCATCGCGCTCGGTTTCCTGTCGGCGGCTGCCGCGCTGCAGGCCATTTACGCCGAAGCGGGGCGCGAGGAGCTCGAGAACGAGCTCGGCCTGCCGGCCGCCGCGAGCGAGCACCCGCGTTCCGGAGCCCGTCCGCACCCCGACACGATGCTCGATCTCCTCCGGGCGCGCATCGCGCCGGAGGGAGCGAGAACGTCCCGCTTCACGGACCCGTCGGACTGGGCCGGGGCCGCCGAGGCCCTCAGGCCGTTCGGAGCGCGCGCGGAGGCCTCGCCGCGCGGCCTCGATGCGCGCCTCCCGTTCCTCGACCCCTTCGAGGGCTCGCATCCCCTCGGGGCGCGATCCTCGGCGCTCCTGCAGGGCCGGCACGCCGACCGCCACCCCGAGATGGGCGTCGGCGTCTTCCTCCGTCTCTTCCTTCCCCTCGACGCGGCGCCGGCGGCGGCGGACATCGCCCTGAACCTCAACGCGAAAGAGCGCGAGATGCCCTTCGCGATCGACGCGACGGGCGCGTGGACGATCGACTCTCCCGAGGCGACCTTCGAGTTCGGGACGCTCCCGGGACCGCCGCGCCTCTGCTACGTCCGGTTCGTCCCGAACGCGCTCCACCTGCCCGGGCTCCTGGCGACGCTCGCGGTGGACATGGCGCGCCGCGCGGACCGGGCGCGCGAGCACCTGCACGAGGTCATTTCGCCGGGATGAACCTCAGGGCCGTTCCGTTCATGCAGTAGCGCAGGCCGGTCGGCTTCGGCCCGTCGTCGAAGACGTGGCCGAGATGCGCGTCGCAGCGGCGGCAGAGGACCTCGGTTCGGACCATGAAGAAACCGCGGTCCTCGACTTCCTGGACGGCGTCCTTCGCGACGGGCTGCCAGAAGCTCGGCCAGCCCGTGCCCGACTCGAACTTCGTCCCGGAGTCGAAGAGCGGCAGATTGCACGAGACGCACACGTACGTGCCCTTCGCGTGATTGTCCCAGTACGGGCCGGTGAACGCGCGCTCGGTGCCCTTCTTGCGCGTCACGGTGTACTGCTCGGGCGTGAGGATCTTCTTCCACTCTTCGTCGGTCTTGACGATCCGGTCGTGGGACGCGGCGCTCGAGGCGGAGGCGGTCATCGAGGCTCCTTTGGGGGCGCCCTCCAGCCGGGCGACGAGGACGGCGCCGGCCGCGAGGACGGGGACGGACACGAGGGCGAGGAGGAGGCGGCGGCGGCTCATATCCACCCTACGTTAGTCGCCCCGGGCCCGATTTATTCCCCCGTGAGCCCCGCGGCGGCGGACCGGATGTCCTCGAGCGCCATGCCGATGCGATCTCGATGGGTCCGGAAGCTCAGGATGCACATGCGGATCGCGAAGGCGTCCCCGAGAAGCGTGCCGGTCAGGAGAACCCTCTGGCGCGCGTTCACGCGCGCCAGCAGCTCGCGGTTCAGTCGGTTCGCCTCGTCGGTCGACGCGCCCGGCGGCACGAGCCGGAACGCGAAGAGAGAAAGCCGGGGTTCGGCCACGACCGCCATCCCCGGAATCGCGCGCACGGCGTCCGCCGCCTCGCGGGCGAGGTCCAGCTTCTCGTCGAGGGCGTTGCGGAAGGCGGCGAGGCCGCAGAGCTTGACGGCGAGCCAGACGGAGAGTCCCCGGAAGTTCCGCGACAGCTCGGGCGAGATCTCGCAGAAATCCACCGTGTCCGGGTCGTCCTGCATGTCGGGCATGTAGTGTGCCGAGACGCTGTGCGAGCGGCGCAGCGCGGCCGTGTCCCTGACGAGCAGGCACCCGGACCCGTAGGGCATGAAGAGGCCCTTGTGCGGGTCGAGGACGATCGAGTCGGCGCGCGCGAGGCCCGAGAGGATTGTGCGGCCGCGCGCCGTCAGCGCGAAAAACCCTCCGTACGCGGCGTCGGCGTGCAGCCAGAGCGATTCGTGCGCGGCGAAGTCGGCCAAGGCATCCAGGTCGTCGACGGCGCCCGTGTTCGTCGTGCCCGCGTTCGCGACGACGAGGAACGGCGTGAGGCCGGTGGCCCGGTCCGCGGCGACCCGCTCGGCGAGGGCGTCGACGCGGATGCGGAACCCGGCGTCGGAGGGGATCTCGCGCACGTTTCGCGCCGGAAAGCCCGCGAGGAGGGCCGCCTTGCGGATGCAGTGGTGGCCCTGGTCGGAAACGTAGAGCGTGCCGTCGAGGAAGTTCTCGGGCAGCTTCTCGTGCCGTGCGGCGACGAGGGCGGAGAAGTTCGCGAGAGACCCTCCGGACGCCAGGAAACCGCCGGCGCTCTTGGGGTAGCCCACGGCGCTCGCGAACCAGCGGATCACGTTCGTCTCGAGCTGGACGAGAGCCGGGGCCGGGGCGAAGACGCCCACGTAGCGGTTCACCGAGGAGGTGATGAGGTCGGCCACGGCGGCGTAGGGTTGCCCGCCCCCGGGGATGTAGGCGAGGAATCCCGGCCCGGCATTGTTGAAGCTCGCGGGAATCGCCCGTTTGAACAGGAGATCCAGCAGCGGGCCGGGCTCGGCGCGCTCCTCCGGCGGCTCGGGCTCGATCAGGGACCGCGCAATCTCGTGGGCGCCGGCGGTTCCGTCGGCGGGCTGGCTCGCGAGCGAGCCGACGTGCTCGACGACGCGCCGGACGGCCTCGGCGAGGACCGCGCGCAGCTCTTCGCCCGACGGCTCGAGGGGAGAGCCCACGCCGTCAGGTGCCGACACGCGCCCGGATCTGCGCGGCGAGGTCGGCCGCGACGGACTCGACGAGAGCGGCGTCCGCGCCCTCGACCATGACGCGCGCGAGGGACTCGGTCCCCGAGTAGCGCAGGAGAATCCGCCCCTGGCCCGACATCCGCTTCTCGGCGGCCCGGCGCGCGTCCGCAAAGCCGGGAATCGCGTCGAAGGGCACCCGCTCCTTGACGCGCACGTTCCGGAGCACCTGCGGGGTGTGGACGAAGCGGGGCATCAGGGAGAGCTTCTTTTTGGAGGCCGCGAGGAAGGCGGCGAGATGAAGACCCGTCAGCGTCCCGTCGCCGGTCGTCGTGAGATCGGCCCGGATGAGGTGGCCCGACGGCTCGCCGCCGAGAAGCGCGCCCGTCTTTTCCATCTCCTCGACGACGTAGCGGTCGCCGACGGGCGCGCGCACGAGCGCGACGCCCCGCGCTCGGAGCGCCTTCTCCAGGCCCCAGTTCGACATGACGGTCCCGACGACGGCGTTCGGCCGGTTGCCCTCGCGCTCGAGCTCGAGCGTCCAGAGGTAGAGGATGTCGTCGCCGTCGATGAGCGTCCCGGCGTCGTCGGCCACGATGATGCGGTCCGCGTCGCCGTCGAGCGCGATCCCGAGGTCGGCCTTCTCGGCGAGAACGGCGGCACGCATCCCCTCGGGGTGGAGGGCGCCGCAGCCCTCGTTGATGTTGCGGCCGTCCGGCGCGACGTTCCGTGCGACGACGGTCGCGCCGGCGGCCGCGAAGGCGGCGGGCGCCACCTCGAAGGCCGCGCCGTTCGCGGCGTCGATCACGACCTTCAGGCCGTCGAGGCGGTGCGGAAGGGTCTCGACGAGGTGCGCGACGTAGTCGGCCCCGAGCCTCGGATCGCGGTGAATCTCGGCGGGCGGCGCGGCGGCGGAGGTCGCGATGCGGCGCTCGATGTCGATCTCGACCCCGTCGGGGAGCTTGCGGCCCTCGCCCGAGAAGATCTTGATGCCGTTGTCGCTCCAGGGATTGTGCGACGCCGAAACGACGACTCCCGCGTCGGCGTCCGTGAGGGCCACGAGGAAGGCCACGCCGGGCGTGGGGAGGACGCCCGCGAAACGCGTCCGCCCCCCAGAGGCCGTGATCCCGCCCGCGAGGGCCCGCACGATCTGCGGCGACGACGCCCGCGTGTCGCAGCCGATCGCGACCGAGACGGGCGGACCGACCTCGGCGTCCACGAGCGCCGCGACGAGCGCGGAGCCGATCCGGGACACGGTTTCGTCGTCGAGGGGGGGCGACCCCGCCTCGCCGCGGATGCCGTCCGTGCCGAAAAGCGTACGCATTTCCTGGGCGATGTTACGTGAGTGCGAAACCGGATGCGGAGCGGGGAGGAATCAGGGCGTCATCGTCCCGACGGGCCCCCAGGCGAAGACGTGGAGGGTATAGCCGACTGTGCACTCGTCCGAACCAGCGGTACCCATGTCCTCGCACTCCGAGCGCCAGCGCATGTTCCACTTCGCGTAGTTCGGCGGGCCGTTCTCCGCTCCGCCCGCGTACCGGACGAACGCCGTCGGCGAGGGCGGGAGAAACGATTTCCAGCGAATGTCGTCGAGCTCCCACCCGTCCGGAAGCTTTAATTCCCACGTGTCGACGTCCTCGACGGGGTTCGTCGCATTGTGGCCGGCCCAAATGCCGCTCTCGGCATCGGAACGGCAATAGTCCTGATGGGTGCACAAAACACTACGGACGAAGCGCCATGGGACTTCAAGGCGCTCGCGCCTCGCCACGAAGCTCGCGGCCAGCTCGTTCGAGAATTTGCCGCCGGCAAACACCTTGATCGTCACGCCATGGTCTCCGATGCCGATGACGTCGGGCACGACCACCGTCGCATAGTGGTCGGTCCACTCTTCCGGCGTCAGCTTCAGCGCGTTGCCCGGGAAGCGGCCCGAGATGAACACCTGTCCCTTCGTGGTGCCGAGGCAGGATCCCCTGAGGACGAGGAAGCCGGAGGGCGTCACGTCGCCCTCGAACCGGCTCAGCGACGGCACCGGGTTCCGCGCGCAGTCGAGCGTGTCGAGGTTCTTGCCGGCGCCGCCGCCGGTGCCGAGCGCGGGATTCGGCCCTCCGCCCAGCGCGCCGAGCGACTTCCCGGCTCCCGGACCACCCGCCGTCAGCCGGTTCACGGGCGTGGGCGTCGGGGCCGCCGTGCTCATGGCCCGCAGGGCGGGCAGGCTCCCCTTGAGCCGCGCGTTGAGGGCCTCGAGGTTCGCCCTGAACCTCGGCCACTTCTGGCTCGGTCGCACCTTGGCCTCCCCGGGCGGCCCCGGCTTCAGGCCCTGGGGACCCTTCAGGACTTTCGACGCCCCGGCGGCGACGCTTGCCTTCCCGAGAGCGGATGCCGGGCTCTTCGTCTTGTCGTCCCCGCTCGCGGCGGGAGCGACGGCGAGCGCGGCGATGAGGAGCGGGACTGCCGATGCGCGGACGCGTGTGCGACGCATGACGCCTCCCACGGACTGAGTCTCGAATGCGCCGGGGATTCTACGCCGCCGGGCCGCCGCTGCAACCCGCGTGGCCGGCTCGCCCGAGAGCCGCGAGGAATCGCAGCGTCTCGCCGACGTCGTGGACGCGGACGAGGACGGGGCGCGCCCGCGCGGCTTCCGCGCAGACGGCCACCGACGCGAGGGATTCGGGCAGGCGGTCGGAAACGGGCGCTCCCGCCACGGTCCCGAGGAACGCCTTGCGCGAGGCGCCGACGACCAGCGGCACGCCCGCCGGCGCGAGGCGGTCCAGCGCGCCGAGGAGGGCGAAGTTCTGCGCGGGCGTCTTGCCGAAGCCGAGGCCGGGGTCGAGGAAGATGTTTTCTGCCGAGATTCCGGAGGAGAGCGCGCGGGCGCGGGCCGTCTCCAGATCCTGCGCCACCTCCCGCGCCACGTTCTGGAAAGAGGATTCTTCGAAAGTGGAAGAAGGAGTTCCGCGGCAGTGGTTGACGACGAGAGCCGTCCGCCGGGCGGCGACCAGCGAGAGCATCTCGTCCGGGATGGCGAGGCCGGTCACGACGTTGACCATGTCCGCCCCCGCGTCGAGCGCCGCCCGCGCCACCTCGACGCGGCGTGTGTCGACAGAGATGGGGATGGACGGGCGCAACGCTCGAAGACGAGCGATGACGGACAGCACCCTGGCCAATTCATCTTCCAAGAAGACCTCCGTGGCCCCCGCTCCGTAAGTCGCCCCTTTCGGCCGTGTGCTCTCCCCTCCGACGTCCACGATCGATGCTCCGAGGTCGGCGTAGCGCGCGCCTTCTTCGGCCGCGGCCCCCGCGCTCGCGAAGCGCCCGCCGTCGCTGAAGGAGTCGGGAGTGACGTTCAGGATCGCCATGACCGACGGGAGCGAGGAGAACGCGAGCGAGCGGCCCGAGGCGAGCGCGAGAACGGAGCCCATCTGGCTATTATCGAGGCATGGAGCGGCATGACGTCGTGGTCGTCGGGGGCGGAATCGCGGGCCTCGCCTTCGCGCACCACGCGGCGGCCACGGGCCGCTCCGTGCTCGTTCTCGAGGCGGGGCCGCGGACCGGCGGCTGCCTGAACACGCGGCGCCTTGCGGACGGCTTCTGGTACGAGGCGGGCGCCCACACGGCCTACAACTCCTACGGCGCCTTCCTCGAGCTCGTCGAGGCCTGCGGCCTGAGGGGCGCGATCCTCCCGCGGGGCCCCGCGCGCAAGCGCTTCGCGCTCCTCAGGGACGGGCGCCTCGCGATGATGGGTCCGCTTTCCGTCTTCCTGAGATTCGACCCGATCGAGCTCCTCCTGACGGCTCCGTTCGGCCTCCTGCGTTCCCGGGAGGGCCGCACGACGGCCGAAGCCTACGGAGGCATCGTCGGGAGGCGGAACTACGCGAACGTCCTTGCGCCATTCCTCGCCGCCGTGCCGTCGCAGAGCGCCGACGGGTTCCCCGCAGGCGGACCCGGCTCGCTCTTCAAGACGCGCGAGCGCCGGAAGGACGTCGTGAAGAGCTTTACGCTGGAGGGCGGCCTCTCGACGCTCTCGGACGCGCTCGCCCGGCGGCCGAACGTCGAGGTGCTGCTGGGCGCCTCCGTGCGCGAGGTGCGCCGCGAGGGGGAGGGCTTCACGGTGGCGTGCGCGGACGGAGCCCGTCACGCCGCGGCCGTGGCCGCGCTCGCCGTGCCGGCG
>JBAUSZ010000144.1:0-27344 GCA_049581965.1 Thermoanaerobaculia bacterium
GATCGGGAAGATCCTCGAGGAAGAGATGAGAGAGGGAGACCTGCTGCTCACGATGGGCGCCGGCGATGTGAATCATTTCGGAGAAGAATTCCTGAGAGAGAAGAAAGTCGCCGTTGCGCCGCCGCCCCCCACACCTTCTCGGAAATCTTCTTTGTCCGAATCCGAAAGCAAGTCGAAACCCGAAGGAAGCGGCCAGAGTTGAGCTCGTTCTATCGTCCGCCTTCGTCCCGCACGGTGCGCCCCACGCGGCGCCGGCCGGGCCGCCGGCTTCTCGTGCCGGCGATTTCCATGCTGCTCTTCGCGGCGCTGTTGCTCGGCGGCCTCGTCGTCCTGAAGACGTATTCACGCTTCGCGGTCACGCGCGTCGTCCTCGAGGGCGTGCCGGAAGCGCGTCGCGCCGAGGCCGAGGAGATCACGGACGGCTGGATCGGACGCCCGACGCTCTTCGTCGACCTCGAGGGGCCCGTCGCGGAGCTCTCGAAGTGCTCGTGGGTTGCCGCGGCATCCGCGCGGCGCGTCGTTCCGGCCACGATCGCCGTCGTCGTCGTCGCCCGGCCGCCCGTCGCGCTCGCCCTGCGGGAGGACAAGGGTGGCGTGCTGTGGACCGTGGACCGAACGGGAAGCTTCATCGGCCCGTATGGCGGGCGGGCCCTCGGCCGCGACGACGACTTCGTCGTCCTCGCGGGCGCCCGGGATGCCGAGACCCGCGCGCGAGGCGCGGCATTCCTCGACGTCCTGCGCGTGGAGGACCCGGACCTCCTCGCGCGCGTCTCCGACGTGGCCGTCGTGCCCGAGGGCTTCGCCGTCACGGACCGCGTCGCGTCGTGCCGGCTCCTCTTCGCCCCCGACGCGGTGACGCCCGGGCGCGCCGCTCCCATCTGGCGAGCGTATCTCGCCCTCCTCCCGGAGCTCGAGAGGAGCGCCCTGCCGACCTCCGAAGCGGACCTGCGCTTTGCGGGCCGCATCGTCCTGAAGGCGCCCGGGAACGCCGGGCGCGGAAACACGTAGGGGAACCCGATGCCGAAACCCACACCCTACCTCGTCAGTCTCGACATCGGATCGACGAAGGTCTGCGCACTCATCGCGGAATCGGACGCGTCCGGAAAGATCGACATCATCGGAAAGGGCACTGCCGCCCACAAGGGAGCGCGCAAGGGCGCGATCATCGACGTGCCGGCGACCGTGGACGCGATCAAACGCGCGACCGAGGAGGCTGAGATCATGGCAGGCGCGCAGATCGAGCGCGCCGTGGTCGGGGTCGCGGGTCCCGCCGTGAAGTCCTTCAACAGCCGGCAGGTCGTCGCCGTCGCCGCGAAGAGCCGGGAGATCTCGCGGGAGGACATCCAGCGATCCCTCGACGCTGCCCGGTCCGTTCCGATCCCGTCCGAGTTCGAGATCCTCCACGTCCTTCCCCGCGAGTTCGTCGTGGACGGACAGGACGGCGTCTCGGATCCGCTCGGCATGGTCGGGAGCCGGCTGGAGGCCGACGTCCACGTCGTGACGGTCCCCGTGGCGACGACGCAGAATCTGCTGAATTGCGTCAACAGAGCGGGCGTCGAGGTCATCGAGATGGTCCTCGAGCCGCTCGCCGCGAGCGAGGCCGTCCTGACGGCCGACGAGCGCGAGCTGGGCGTCGTCCTCGCGGACATCGGCGGCGGCACGACCGAGATCGCGGTCTGGCGGCACGGAACGCTCGCACACACGTCCGTCCTCCCGGTGGGGGGTGACCACTTTACGAACGACCTTGCGGTCGTTCTCAAGACGCCCGTGCCCGACGCCGAGCGTCTCAAGAGGAAGCACGGCGCGGCCCTCGCGGCCCTCGTGAGCGAGGCCGAGTCGCTCGACGTGCCCCTCACCGGCGGTCGGGGCGTCCACCCGGTGCGCCGCCGCGAGATCGCCGAGATCCTCCAGCCGCGGGCCGAGGAGCTCCTCACGCTCCTGTGGGAGGAATCCGTCCGCGAGGTGCCCGCGGGCGAGCTGCGCGCCGGGCTCGTCCTGACGGGCGGCGGGGCGGAGCTCGACGGCCTCCTCGAGGTCGCCGAGCAGGTTCTCGGGATCGCCGTCCGCCGGGGCGTCCCGCGAGGGCTCGGCGGCCTCACGGACATCGTCGCGTCGCCCGAGTGGGCCTGCGCGGCGGGCCTCCTTCTCTACGGGCGCGGTGCCACGGCGGCGTCACGCCGCCGCTCCCGCGGCGAGGCACCCGGCTTCTTCGAAAAGATCAAGGGCTCGTTCCGAAACCTGTTCCCCTCGTCCACCGCTCTGTGATATCGATGGAGGAAAGACGATGATCCTATTCGACGACGACGACGCCAAGCGCCCGTCGCGGACGATCACCTTCAGCGAGGACTCGGCTCCGCCCGCCCGCATCAAGGTCGTCGGCGTGGGCGGCGGGGGCGGCAACGCCGTCAACCGGATGATCCAGGCGGGGATCCGGGGGATCGAGTTCGTCGCGGCCAACACCGACCTTCAGGTCCTGAAGGTCAACCGCGCGCCTCAGAAGCTCCAGCTCGGGCTCACGACGTCCCGCGGCATGGGCGCCGGCTCGAACCCCGAGGTCGGGCGAAACGCCGCCCTCGAGGACGCCGAGAAGATTTCCCAGATGCTCGCGGGCTCCGACATGGTGTTCGTGACCGCCGGCATGGGTGGCGGGACGGGGACCGGCGGGGCGCCGGTCGTCGCGCGCCTCGCCTCGGAAGCCGGCGCGCTCGTCGTCGCGATCGTGTCGAAGCCCTTCGCGTTCGAGGGGCGTCGCAAGCTGAGGTATGCCGAGGACGGCATCGCCGAGCTGCGCGAGTACGTCGACACGCTCATCACGATCCCAAACGAGCGCCTCTACTCGTTCGTGGACCGCAACGTGACGACGTGGGAGGCTTTCCGCATCGCGGACGACGTCCTGCGTCAGGCCGTGCAAGGGATCAGCGACCTCATCACGGTGCCGGGCGTCGTGAACCTCGACTTTGCCGACGTCAAGACCGTCATGGAGAACATGGGGATGGCGCTCATGGGGACCGGCACCGCGACGGGGGAGCACCGCGCGGTCGAAGCCGCGCAGCGCGCGATCTCGAACCCGCTCCTCGAGGAGCAGTCCATCCAGGGCGCCCGCGCCATTCTCATCAACGTCACGGGCGGCGAGGACCTCACGCTCGCCGAGGTCAACGAAGCCTGCGCGATCATCCAGCAGGCCGCCGACGAGGAGGCCAACGTCATCTTCGGTCTCGTCCAGGACAAGGACATGAAGGACGAGGTCAAGATCAGCGTCATCGCGACGGGCTTCGATGCGCCCGCCGCGCTCGCCTCGCGCCGCGAGGTTTCCCTGCCGGTGAGCCCCTCCGGCGTGCGCAGCTCCGGACCCGAGCGCACGCGCACGAACGCGGTCGAGCCCGCGGTGCCCGCCCTTCCGGAGGATCAGGGCTACGGCGTGAACCTCATCAACATGCGGGACCCGCGCGAGGACGTCTTCGACATTCCGACGTTCCTCCGGCGCCAGATGGACTGAACTGTTGCGGGGGGCTCCGACGCCGCCCCCCGCGTCCCCTGGCGAGGGGCTGTCTGTCTGCGGGGGGCTCGGACGCCGCCCCCCGGCAAGGTTCAGGGCGAGGCCCTCCGTTTCCGGCGCCTCTCGCGCAGCCACGCGCGGGCCTTGAGCCACGTTCTCTCGAACCTCGGATTCCTCTGGCGGAAGCGGCGGACCTTGCGCTGCACCCAGCGGCTCTCGATGTAGAGGATCGCCGCTCCCGCGACGCCGAAGGGCCAGCCCTGGATCACGGGGAGGAGGCCGCCGAGAACGCCGAGACCGAGGAGGACCCACCCGAGCGCGAGGAGGGCGAACCGCACGGGCCGGCTGCGCCGCCTCACGAGGCCGCGGGTGGGGATGCGCTCGCTCACTCCTTGCGCGGGAAGACGCCGCGCTGCGCGTCGCGGGCGATGCGCTTGGCCTCGTCGGGAAAGCTGCCCTCGACGATCCAGTCGAGGTACGACGGATTCTTCTCCGCGACGTCCGCGAGCCGCGTCCCGCGGTGCTGCCCGAACGCGAAGACGATTTCCCCGTCTCGCCAGAGGAAGCGCTTGTCGGGGTCGACGAAGCGGCCTTCCGGCGGTCGCGACAGCTCATGCAGGGCCGCGACGTCCCGCGGGAGGTCCTCGTAGCGGCGGAGCTGGCCCGCGAGCACCTCGGCCGACGCGACGGCGTCCGCGAGCGCCGCGTGCGCCGCAACGTGCTCTCGCCCGGCGAAGAAACGCACGGCGGCGCCGAGATCGCGCGGCTCACGCCGGAAGTAGATCGTCTGCATGTCGACGAGACGGCGTCCCTCCATCGAGAAGGGAACCTTCGCGATCTCGAACTCGCGGAGGAGAACGGGAACGTCGAACTGGCGGATGTTGTAACCCGCGAGGTCGCAGCCTTCGAGAAAAGCCGCAAGGTCCGGCGCAAGCGCCGCGAAGGGCGGGCACGGCGCGACGTCCGCGTCCGAAATCCCGTGCACGCGCGTGGACTCGCGCGGGATTCGGACCCCGGGGTTCACGCGCCGCTCGAAAGTCGCGACTTTGCCGCGCGGGCCGAAGCGCACGGCCGCGACCTCCACGATGCGGTCCGAGAGGCGGTCCGTGCCGGTCGTCTCGAGGTCGAAGACGGCGAGGGGGCGCTCGGCGCAGAGATCGAAGAGGGGCGCGAGAGCGTCGAGGGGGAGAGCCGGATCCGTCACGGGCGGATCATGGCCCAACTCGCCTCGCGCCCGGCAGGGCGGCCTCCCACGTCCACGCACCGCCCCCGGAGCCCGGCGGATCGATCCAGACGAGCCGGGCAAGGTGAAGGGAGGGTGCGGGGCTCTGGGGCGTCCGGGCGGCGTCGTAAAGGGGATCACCGAGGACCGGCGTTCCAAGGTGCGCGAGGTGGACGCGCAGCTGGTGCATCCGGCCGGTCCCGGGCCGCAGCTCCACGAGTGCGGCCTCTCCCCGGTCCTCGAGGATGCGGTACGCCGTCTGAGCCCTGCGGCCGGCGGGGTGGACGGCCGTGCGGCCCGGCGGGGGCAACGGCGGGATCGCGCCCACCCGGTGTCCCGAGAGAAGGTGCCCCGCCCGCGAGGCGCCGTAGGCCGCCTTCAGCGCGCGTCTCAGGAGCTCGGGTTTGCCCGTGCGGTGCTCGAGGAGGTTCGCCGCGATGACGCCCTCGGGTGGCTTCGGAACGCCGCGCGTCACGGCGAGGTAGGTCTTCGTCACGCGCGAGGGCCACGCCGCTAGCGCGGCGCGCAGCGCCTCGGGCGTCCTTGCGAGGAGGAGGACGCCCGAGGTCTCCTTGTCGAGGCGGTGGACGAGCGCGAGGCCCGCGCCGAAACGCTCGCGCAGCGCGCCGAGGAGGCCGCCCGCCCCGTGCACGGCGACGCCGGCGGGCTTGTCGACGGCGAGATAGGCCTCCGCGCCGGGCGGCGACGGAAGAAGGCGGAACGTCACGCCCGGAACTTGAGCGCCGACCCGATGACGGCGAGGCTTCCCCCGATGTTCGCGGCCATGCCGATCACAATCGGCGGCTGGTGGAAGCGGATTCCGTAGAAGAGGTAGACGAGCTGGCCGCCGAGGAAGAGGAGGTACGTCACGACGGAGACGTCGTCGGAGCTCTTCCGCTTCCAGATCCTGAGGGCCTGCGGGACGTAGGCCGCGCCGGTGGCGATCCCCACCACCGACACGGCCCACGCGAGGAAGGAGTCGAGCGCGCCGTGCTGCTCGACGGCCCTATCTCCGGCGTCCGAAGAGATTCAGGAGCATGAGGAAGAGGTTGATGAAGTCGAGGTAGAGGGCGAGGGCGCCGGAGATCGCGCCGCGCTTGCCCTCCTCGGAAGCGCCGTCGACGGCCATCGCCATCATCTTGAGCTTGCGCGTGTCGTACGCCGTCAGCGCGACGAACACGATGACGCCCGCGCAGCTCAGGGCGAAGCCGAGCATGTCGTTTCTCAGGAAGATGTTCACGACGGAGGCGAGAATGACGCCGATCAGGCCCATGAACGCGAAAGAGCCGAGGCCGTCGAGGGAACGCTTCGTCACGAGCCCGTAGGCGCTCATCGCGCCGAACGTCCCGGCCGTCACGACGAACGTCGAAACGATCGATGCGGACGTGAAGGCGAGAAAGACGGCCGAGAGCGTCAGGCCGTTCAGCGCCGAGTAGAGGAGGAAGACCCCGGCCGCGGCGGTCGACGAGAGCTTTCCGACCAGGCCCGAGAGCCAGACGACGAGGCCGAGCTCCGCGAAGAGGAGCCCGTAGAAGACGAGGCGGTTGCCGAAGACCGCCTGGAGGATCGCGGGCGTCGAGAGCGTCACGAAGGCCGCGAGGGCCGTCGTGAGCAGCCCGGCCGTCATCCAGGCGTAGACGCGCGCGAGGAACGACGGGATCGCGACCGCGGCCGACGGGCTGATCGGGCGCGGGGAGTCGAAGGGGCGCGGGGGGAGTTCGGTGGGCATCGGGATCTCCTCTCGAACCCCCATCCTAACGCGCCGGCGCTAAGCTTCATTCCCTATGAAACGCTTGGCACCGGCTCTCCCGTTCGCCGCCCTTCTTCTCCTCCCGCTCTCCGTCCTCGGCGCGGGCGGCAAGTACGGCGCGCCCCTCGGGGACTCCCCGAAGGTCGCCCTTGCCGACCTCGTGAAGGACCCTGCGGCCTGGACCGGCAAGACCGTGAAAACCGAGGGGACCGTCTCGGCCGTCTGCCAGGAAAAAGGCTGCTGGATGGCTCTCAAGTCCGGCGAGGCGTCCATCCGCGTCACGTTCAAGGACTACGGTTTCTTCGTCCCGAAGGACTCCGCGGGGATGGCGGCGGTCATGGAGGGCGTCTTCAACGTGAAGACGATTCCCGAGAAGACCGCGAAGCACTACGCCGAGGAGACCCCGGGTGGCAGGCCCGCCGACATCAAGGGCGACCAGAAGGAGCTCTCCTTCCTCGCCTCGGGCGTCGAGCTGGCGAAGCCGGGCCGATAGCTTCGGCCTGACAGGGTCACGCGCCTCAGGCCCCGCCGCAGCGCCGCATTCTCTCGTTCTCTTTCCGGAAGATCGCTCGGATCGTCTCGCCGTCTGACGGCTCCTCATCGAGCGTCTCGGGATTCCACTGGCTCCGGGCCGTGTCGAAGAAGTCGCCGCCGTAGATGTGGAGGCCGCCCGTGAACCGAGGCAGCGGGTTCGTCACCGAATGGATCGCATTCGCCGGAAGCGTGACGGCGTCGCCCGCGAAAAGGGCTTTCGCGCCGTCCGCCGCAATCCTGTCCGGCGACCTCCGCCACAGGATGTTGTCCTCGCGGCCGGCGTAGATGCCGATTGCCGCCCACATCCGGTGGTCGTGCGGCATCAGGTTCATGTTCGGCGCCCAAGTCGCGCTGAAGATCGTCAGGGTCTTCGAGCGATGGAGGACGCGGATCCCCGCCTCGGTCGTCTCCCCGAGCGCGGTGCGGACCGCAGCGGGATCGCGGACCGTCCGCGCGAGCACCTCGAGGACGGCTGCCTGCGAATCGGTTTCCCGGCTTGCGGCGACGCAGGCCGCGATGAAGCGCTCAAGGTCGAGCGCGGCCCTTCCCCTCGGCGGCGCGGTTTCATCGGACCGGGCGCTCCGGGCGGACGCCAAGAGACCGGACGCGCCGGCGACCGCGGCGAGGAAGTCTCTTCGCGACTCTAGGGAATCGGACATCGTCACCTCCGGGGCCGAACGTAGGTCGTTTGCGCAGTGGGAGGAAGTACGAAGATCGGGGCAGACCGGTTCGAATTTCGGACTGGCGTCGCCGGGGCGGCGGAGGGAGGATGCGGCATGGCGACGAGCTGGATCCGGCTCTTCTCCTCTGGAAGGTGCACCAGCGGATCCGGAGGGCCGCGCTGCCCGAGCGGCGCACGACCGTCGAGTTCGACTTAACGGGCCGCAGCGGCCGCCGCCTCTGGCTCGTGCTGGACCGCCGCGACGTCTCGGTCTGCCTGAAGCCGCCCGGCTTCCCATCCGACCTCGTGGTGCGCGCCGAGCTCAGCCTCTTCTATCGCGTGTGGCTCGGATATCTCGATTGGAGCGCCGCCGTGAGGAGCGGCGGCCTCTCCGTCGAAGGTCCTGCGGCGCTCGTGCGGGCGCTCCCCGGCCTTTTCCTGTGGAGCCCGATGGCGAAGTTCGTGCGCGACCAGCGGGCTAGAACCTCAGCGTGAGTTCGCCCACGTACCGCCGCGGCGGCGCGAGGTAGAACTGCGCGTCGCCGAGCTCGCTCTCGGTCACGACGTGACGGTCGTCGCCGAGGTTGCGTCCGGAGAAGGAGAGCCTCAGCCAGTCGATCTCCCACGAGATTCCGGCGTCCCACTCGAAGAACGCCGGCGCATAGGCCGTGTTGCGGCGCGTGTAGGGGCGAATGCCCTGGTGCCGCACGGCGCCCCAGAACCCGAGCCCTTCTTTGGGGGCCCACGCGAGGCGCGCGTTCCAGAGGTCCCGCGGGACGAGCTCGACGCGCTTGCCGTCCACGACCCGGAGCTCGGCCTCCGGCGTCAGAAACGAGAAGCGCACGTACGTGGCGTCGTGGTGGGCGTAACCGGCCCCGAGCGAGAGGCCCTTCCAGGCGGCGGGCGCCCACGTGACCTGGCCCTCGAAGCCCTGGAACCGTTCCTCGCCCGCGTTCGTGAGGGCGGGCCCGCCGTCCGGGCCGATCGTCGAGACGACGATGTTCTCGAGCGTCAGATGAAAGAGCGAGGCCTCCAGCGACACGTTTCCGCCGAAGAGGCGCGCGTTGAGGCCGAGCTCGCCCGAGCGCGAGCGCTCCGGCTCGAGGATGCGCGCGGCCTCGGCCTCCAGGATGTTCGGAGCGGCGGGTTTGAAGTTGCTCTTCGCCGCGACGAAGAGGTGGAGAGCGTTCAGGAGGCCCGCGCCCGGCTCGTCCACGACACGGACGAGCGCCGAGACGCCTCCCGACCACTTGCCGTCCGTCCGGCTGTCCGCGGCGACGTCGGGCGCCGGCGCGCCGACCTCCTGCCCGACGGCGGACAGGGTCTCGGACGTACGGTCATATCGCGCGCCGAAGGTGAGGGACAGGAAGGACCACGGCGTCCACGTGTCGTTCGCGTAGAAGCCCCAGAACGTCCGGCGGTCCTCCGCGGACCTGTTGTCGCCGACGGGCAGCGAGTCGACGGAGGGGACCACGGGGTTCGGCCCCGTCGCGAACGAGAGGTCGAAGCCGGTCCCGGAGGACGTCGTCCGGCCCCACGTGAGCGCGGTTCCAACGACGAGGCGGTGCGAGCCGAACGTCGCAACGAGGCGGGCGTCATCGAAGAGGCTCGTCTCGACGGGGCGCAGCGACGTCCCGTTCGCGGTGGCGAGACTCCCGTCGATGCCGTCGATGAACGAGCGAACGGCGATCTGCTCGTCGCGGGCGAGGCCGAGCGTGTTCTCGATGCGGAGCCTCTCCGAGAGTTTCTTCGAGAGCGTGGACGAGAGGGAGTACACGCGGTGGTCCATCCGCGCACCGCCCACGGCGTAGTTGCGGTCGATCTCGAAGCCGGGGGCAAACTGGCCGGCGTCCACCGGGATGGGCGATCCCCAGCGGGCGGTGTCGCGCAGGATGCCCAGCGTGAGGTCCCACGACGCGTCGCGGGTCTTCTGGCCGAAACCGACGGACAGCCGGTCCACCGAGGAGCCCGTCCGGTCCTGGAAGCCGTTGTCGCGGAGCGTCGAGCCGGAGACCCGCGTGATCGAGTCCCCGTCGTGCTTCTCCCACGAGAGCGACGCGTGCCGGTCGTTGAAGGAGCCCAGCCCGAACGTCAGGCTCGTGTTCTTCCCGCGCCGCGTGAAGACCTGCACCATCCCCGCGAAGGCCGAGACGCCGTAGAGCGTGCCCTGCGGGCCCTTGACGATCTCGATCCGCTCGATGTCGTCGACGGGAATCTGCGCGAGCGACGGGTTGAACGGCCCGCCCGCGGGAACGCCGTCCACCGTGACGAGGAGAGCGTCGAACTCCTTGAGGCCCCAGATCCCGAGGTTCGGGAAGCGCGGTCCGCCGTCCGATCCTCCCGCGGCTTCGACGCCGACGACGTTCTGCAGGGCGTCCTGCAGCGTGCGGGCGCCGGTGCGGCGGAGCTCCTCGCCGGTCACGACCGCGACGATCCCCGCGACGTCGAGCGCGTCCTCGGGAACCTTCGTGGCCGAGACGACGATCTGGGCGGACGCGGAGGGCGTGCGGACGGGCGGCGCCTGGGCTGCGGCGACGAAAGCGAAGTACAGGGGCATCGCGAGAACGAAAGCGCGAGAAGGCCTCATGAGGCGATGTTAACTAAACTCCGGCCATGAGACTGGGCATCGACTTCGGCACGACGCACACGGTCGTCGCGCTCGTGGACCGCGGGAACTACCCCGTGGTCTCCTTCGAGGGGGGGGACTTCGTGCCCTCGCTCGTCGCCGTGCACGACGCGTCCGGGACGCTGCGCTGGGGCTGGGACGCCGCGGCCGTCCGGCACGAATTAGGGTGGACGCTCCTCCCGTCCGTCAAGCGTCTCCTGAACGACGCGGGGCCCCGGACGGAGGTCGCCGTCGGGCCGCGGCGCCTCGCGATCGGCGCCCTCCTCGAGGGGTTCTTCTCCGCCCTCCACCGCGACCTCGTCGCGCGCTCGAACGCCGGCATCGCCGCGAACGACCCGATCGAGGCGGCCGTGTCCACTCCCGCGAACGCCTCGACGGCGCAGCGCTTCCTGACGCTCGAGGCCTTCAAGGGCGGCGGCTTCGGGGTGGAGGCGCTCCTGAACGAGCCGTCCGCGGCGGGCTTCGAGTACGCGCACCGCAACCGCCGCGACGGACGACGCGAGCATCTCGTCGTCTACGACCTCGGCGGCGGCACGTTCGACGCCTCGCTCCTGAGGATGACCGGGAAGACGAACGAGGTCGTCGCGACGAACGGCGTAAGGCGGCTGGGCGGAGACGACTTCGACGAGGCGATCCTCGGCCTCGTCCTCGAGAAGGCCGGCGCGCGGGGTGCGGACGCGCCGACGCGGGCGCTCGTCCTCGAGGAGTGCGTGCGGGTCAAGGAGTCCCTCTCGCCGAACTCCCGCCGCTTTCTCGTGGATCTCGCGGCCCTCGACCGCGAGCCGCTCGTCCTCCCCGTGGACGAGGTCTACGAGACCTGCGTTCCGCTCGTCGCGCGGACCCTCGAGGCCGTGGCGACCCTCGTCGACGAGGCCGAGGACGTCACGTGGGCCGACGTCGCGTCGCTCTACGTCGTGGGCGGCGGCGGGCTCTTCCCGCTCGTCCTGCGCCTCCTCAAGGAGCGCTTCGGCGACAAGCGCGTCCGGCGCTCGCCGCACCCCTTCGCGGCGACCGCGATGGGCCTCGCCGTCTGGCTGGACCGCGAGGGCGGCTACGCGCTCGAGGACCGGCTCTCGCGGCACTTCGGCGTCTTTCGCGAGGGCGGCGATGGCCGGGACGTCGTCTTCGACACGATCTTCGAAAAGGGAACGGCTCTCCCGGCGCCGGGCGGCAAACCCGTCGTCGTGACCCGCCGGTACCGAGCCGCGCACGACGTCGGCCACTTCCGGTTCATCGAGTGCTCGCGTCTCACCCACGGGCGGCCGGACGGCGACGTGACGCCGTGGGACGAGGCGTACTTCCCGTTCGAGCCCGGCCTGCGCGCCGCGGACCTTGCGGCGACGCCGATCCGGCGACGCGAGGACGGCCCCGAGATCGCCGAGACCTACGCGCTCGGGAGCGAGGGCGCCGTGACGGTCACCGTCACAGATTCGACGGACGGTTTTTCCCGGACGTTCCGCCTGACGCGCTGACGCCGCCCACCCCCGGGATGTCCGTTCCGAGGTCTCCCGGCACCGGCGTCGCGACGAAGCGGTAGGCGAGCGCCGCGAGGACGGTCAGCGCGGCCACCGTGAACGCGAGGTTCCGGCCGTGCCACAGGCCGGCGAACCAGCTCCGGAAGTCGTCGGCGAGGACGTTCGCCCGGCCGCCGTACACCTCGAGGTCGTGCTGGTACATCCTCGAGTGCTCGAGCTCGAAGTCCGCCGCGCTGCGCGGCCCGGAGTTGACGACGTAGATCACGGCAGCGCTCCCGAGGCCGGCGACAAGGATCACGCGGGCCACGAGGCGGACGCGCGCCCTGGCCGTGGCGAGTCCTGCGGTCATCGAAACAGAACGCCCGCGCGCGAACCGGCGGCCTCGAGACGCCAGAGCGTCACGCTCTTGTCCTCGCCGCTCGCGGCGAGCCACGTCCCGTCGGGGCTGAAAGCGACGGAGTGAACGTCCCCCGGATGCCCCGCGAGGGCTTGCTGAAGGAACCCGCCGCGGACGTCCCAGAGGCGGACGTTCCTGCCGGGCGCCCCGCTCAGCCGGCCTCCCGCGACCTGCTTCCACAGCGTCCCGAGGGCGCCCTTCTCGCGGCTTCCGCTCGCCAGCCACCGGCCGTCGGGGGTGAACGCGACGGCGTAGACGTGCTCCGAGCCGCCGGTCAGCGTCCTCACGAGTGTTCCGTCCTCCGCGAGCCAGAGCTTGACGGACGAATCGTCGCTGCCGGTGGCGAGCAGGCGGGAATCGGGGCTGAAGGCGAGTTCCACGATCGCCTGCGCGTGTCCCGAAAGGACGTACGCGAGAGCGCCGGAGTCCGCGTGCCAGAGCCGTGCCGTCTTGTCGAAGCTGCCGCTCGCGAGCCATTTTCCGTCGGGGCTGAACGCGACGGACCAGACGGTCAACGAGTGACCCGTCAGCGTCCGAAGAAGCGCGCCGTCGCTCAGGCGCCAGATCTTCACGGTCTTGTCCTCGCCGCTGCTGGCCAGCCTCTGCCCGTCGGGGCTGAAGGCGACCGACCACACGGTGCCGGAATGCCCGGTCAACGTTCGCTCCACGGCGCCGTCCCGCAGGCTCCAGACCCTGACGACGCGATCGTAGCTTCCGCTCGCGAGGGTTTTTCCGTCCGGGCTGAAGGCAATGGACGTGACTCCCTCCGGGTGCGTCAGCGTTTGCACGAGCGATCCGTCGGGCTGGCGCCAGAGCTTCACGGTGCGGTCGACGCTCGCGCTCGCGAGGGTCTGCCCGTCCGGGCTGAAGGCGACCTGCCACACGTCGAGGGAATGGCCGGCGATCGTGTGATCGAGACGGGCCCGGAGCGCGGGGTCGCGGCGGGGCGGCGGCGCCGGCGCCCGCGCGATCCACCAGAAGGCGACACAAGCCGCCGCCACGAGGCCGCTCATGACGGGAATCCGGAGGGAACGTCGCGTCAGGCCGATGGTTCCTCCTTCGGCGTTCTAGCGCGTTCCTCGATCCTCAGGACGAGGAGGGTCCGGTCGTCGTCCGTCTCGTCGTGGCCCGTGTGCACGCGCTGCGCGGCGAGGATGCGGTCGCGCAGGGCGGCAGCCGTGTCGCGCGCCCCTTCGCGCAGACACCGCTCGAGACGCACGAAGCCCCAGGGTTCGCCGCCTTCCTCGGCCGCCGCCTCGACGAGGCCGTCCGAGTAGACGACCCAGAGATCGCCGCAGGACAGCGGCGCCGTCACGGTCCGCCAGCCGGGCGGGAGAGCGAGGCCGAGAGGGCGCGCCGCGTTCGCGAGTGCCTCGACGGTGCCGTCGGGACGGACGCGGTAGGGGTACGGGTGCCCCGCGTTCGTGAAGGAGGCCGTGCCCGCCGCCAGGTCGAACACGAGGTGGGCGAGCGTCACGAACGTGCGGGGGTCGGTCGAGCGGGCGACCTCGGAGTCGAGGAGCTCCATGAGGCGGGCGCCCGACGCGCCCGTTCGGGCGAGAGCCGAGAGCGAGGCCTTCGCGGCCGCCATCACGATGCCCGTCGGGAGCCCGTGGCCCGAGACGTCGGCGACGACGACCGTGAGGGCGCGCGCGTCACCCGCGAGGTCGTAGAAATCGCCGCCGATCGCGGCGGCGGGCCGGAAGTCGATCGCGATCGAGACGCCGGGGAACGTGAAGCCCGCGGGCGGGAGGAGGCGCCGCTGGAGGGCGCGCGCGACCTCCAGCTCCCGCTCGAGCGCTTCTTTCTCGGCGCGGGCCGCGACGCTCGCCGAGAGCCGCTCCGCCATGTGGTTGAAGCCCCCGACGAGGGCCGCGAGCTGGTCGTGGCCCTTGAGGGCGGCGCGGTGCGCGAAGTTGCCCTTCTCGATCTCGCCGAACCCAAGCGAGAGGCGCCGCGTCGCCCGCGCGATTCGAGAGACGAGGAGGCCGGCGAGAAGCGAGGCCCCCGCGAAGACGACGAGGGTCGCGATTCCGAGAGCCCCCATGACCGCGAGAACGACCCGACCCATCTCGAGGCGCTCCGAGCCCCCGACCCGCAGGTCGCCGAAGAGCGCGCGGGACTCGCGCTCGAGCGACGTCCTCACGAGGACGAGAACGGGCCGCCCTTCGAGCGCGTTTCCCGTCTCCCAGTCCACGACGGGATCCGACAGGAACAACGGGAACGCCGTCCAGCGCCCGGACCACGGACCCGAGCCCGCCGGCGGCGCCGCCGTCTCGCCGGACACCGCCTTCTCGCCGCCCGAGTCCGGAGCGTCCGAGAGGCTCTTTTTCCCACCCTTCTCCCCGGTGTCGAGCGTGATCCTCACGCCGCCCTTCGGCGTCTCGACCGGCTCCTCTTTCATCTTCAGGGCGCCGAGGATGCGGATGACGTTGCCGGTCTCCTTCTCGAGGTCGCGGCGCAGGACGGAGCCGAGGCGCAGCGTGAGGACGAGGACGCCCGCCTCGTGCGGCTCGACGGCCGCCGCGAAGACGTCGCTTCCCCACTTCGCGACCTTCGAGCCGCGCGAGGTCATCCAGGGCCGGGGCGCGAGGCCTTGCGACGCCGGCGTGCCCGCGCTTTCGACGGGCCCGGCCCGCGGCTGCCAGAGCATTCCGATCTCGGTCGACAGCGGCGACGAGGAGACCACCTCGACGAACGCCCTCGCCCGCCCGCCGGCGTCGCGAGTCGCCTCGAGGCGCGGCGCGAGATCACGCGCGAGCCCGGCGAGAGCGGCCTGCCTCCTCTGGAGGGCGGCCTCGACCCGGCGCGTCCCGAGCTGACCCGCGACGACGAGGAGTCCCGCGTAGAGGAAGAACGCCGCGAAACCAAACGCCGAAAGCAGGAGAAAGTAGGAGACGGCGAGCCGGCTCCCGACACGCCAGAGCAGGCCGCGGAGGAGGACGCGGGCCGCGCTCACGCAGAAGACGGGTCCGGAGAAACAGAGGAGACAGACCCCGAAGGTGGTCCAGCCGGTGTTACCCGGAGCGAGCGTCACGAGGAGGACGCCGGTGGCCGTCAGGAGGCCGCTGGCCTTGAAGGTCCGGGTGAGCCTCATCGTGGCGCGGACGGCGTCGGGGGCGAGGCGCCCGGCTCGAGGACCTTCGCCTCGGACGCGAGATACGTCGTCTGCGTCGGGAACGCGAAGCCGCTGCCGGCCTCCTCGACGGCGTGCATGAGCGTGAGGAGGAGCTCCTCCTGAACGGCGAGGAACGCGAGAAAGTCGGGGACGAGGACATACGCGAACACCTCGACGTCCAGCGTGTAGGCGTTCAGATTCACGAAGCGCACGCGCGCCGTCGTGGATTCGACGCGTGCGTCCGCCGCGAGGCGGGCGCGGCAGGCCTCGAGGGCCGCCTGGAGCTGCGCCGCCGTCGTCTCGTACTTGAGGCCGAGGACGTGGCGGAACAGGAACTTGTCGCGACGGCTCAGATTCTCGATCTGCGACGTCACGAGGGAGCCGTTCGGGATCGAGACGAGAATCCTCTCGGGCGTCCTGAGGCGCGTGGCGTAGAGCGTCATGTCCTCGACCGACCCGAGGAACGTGCCGACGCGCACGACGTCGCCGACGCGCACGATCCTGTCCGAGAGGACCATGAACCCGCCAAACAGGTTCTCGAGGCTCCTTTGGGCCGCAAAGGCGATCGCGAGGCCGCCGATCCCGAGGCCCGCGAGCGTCGCCGTGAGGTTGACGCCGAGGGTCCCGAGGCCTGCGAGGAGCGCGGCGAGGACGATGCCGCCCTGCAGAACGCGGCGCCCGATCGTGACGGACGTGGCGGCGGACGCGCCGGAAGCAAGAAGCCGCCGGGCCGTGCGGGACGTCAGGAACGCAATGAGCCGGATCAGGATCCACGCGACGGCGGCCACGACGACGAGGCGCCAGGCCCGCCCGTAGCTGAAGCGGCCGAGGAGCGGGAGCCCGAGACGCGACACGGCCGCCGCGTGCAGCGGGACGGCGAGAAGCAGCGCGAGCGGGCCGCGGAACAGTCCGGAGGCACCTTCGAAGTCCTCCGTGGACGGATGCCGCGTCGCCGCGCGGCGCAGGACGCCGAGGAAGACGGCGGCGAGGAGACGCCCGAAGAGCCACGCAACGGGAACGAGGAGCCAGAAGGCGAGCACCTGCCACAGGCGGAGAGAGTCCGAGACGTGACGGCGAAGGACCGCGGGCATCCTCGCGTCGAGCGCGGGCGTCGTGAGGTCGCGGAAGGCCGCGGGGACCTCGCGGAGCGTCTGGGAGGAAACGAGCCAGACGGGGGGCCCCTCGACGGGCATCGTACGCGCGAGGAGGACGTCGAATGACTCGTCGCCCTGCCGGACCGAGCCCACGCGGTCGAAGTCGGCGCCGAGCGCGTCGTTGCCGTCGCCGAGCGGCGAGCGGCTCAGCTTTTCGAGGTCGCCCGAGAAGCGCTCGTCGAGGACGGCCTTGAGCTCCTTCGCGACTTCCTCGGGCGGCGTCTTCGCGCTCTTCGGCCACTGGAGATACTCGGCCGCGACCCCCCAGCTCTCCTGCGCCGCCGCGCGCATGAAGCCGAAGAACGCGCCGTAGGGGGTCTCCCGTCGGTACGGGTCGCCCGGGCTCTCCACGGCAGGCGTCGGCGTGGGCGCGAACCCTGGAAGCTGGGCGGAGAGCCTCATCGGGGCGAGGAGGACGGCGCCGAGGGCGCACGCGGCGGGGAGCCGGCGAGCGGAGAAGGGCATGGACCGGCCAGCCTACCGCTGCGGGCGCCGCATCCACGGCGGCCGCACCTTCGCGATCTTCTTCGCGACGGGGCAGAAAGACGCGTGCGCGCCGGGCAGCCAGCCGGTGGACATCAGGAATTCGTTCACGATCTCTCCACCCGTGAAACGGAAGGTCGACCGGAAGAGTTTCACCCACTCGGCTTTCTCTCGCGGGTGGTGAGCGTCGAGCCAGCCCCGGAACGATCCGTGCGCGTCGCGCAGCCCGAGAACGACGCCCGCGTTGTGGATGACGGCGTCCACCTTGAGGCGGTTGCGGACGATGCCGGCGTCGGCGAGGAGGCGCCGGCGTTCCTTCACGCCGTACCGCGCGACGATGTCGGGGTCGAAGCCGTCGAAGGCGCGGTAAAAGGCGCCGCGCTTCCTGAGGATCGTCGCCCACGAGAGGCCGGCCTGGTTGATCTCGAGGGCGAGGCGCTCGAGAAGCTCCGCGTCGCCGTCGAGGGGAAAACCGTACTCCGAGTCGTGGTAGGGGCCGTGGAGGGGGTCGCCCGGGGCGGCGCGGCAGTAGGACGACATTCTTCAGACGGGGACGGCGGCGGGGCGGGCGGGCCCGGCGGATTTCGGAGAATCTGGGGCGTCGTTGCGCCGCGGAGGGCGCACGACCGTCACGGAACAGTCGGCCTTCGCGGCGACCTCGGCGGAAACGCTCCCGAGGATGGCGCGCTTGACCGAGTCGGTCCTCGCGCCGATCACGACGTGGTCGACGTGATTCGTCGTCGCGTACTCGAGGAGGGCCTCGGCCGGCTCCGTCGCCTCGAGAACGTGGAACGTGATGCGCGTCTCGCCGATCGCGAGCGGCCTCGCCCAGTGCTTGAGCTCGACGAGGCGCGTCACGTGCTTGTTGCGTCCCTCCTCGTCCAGCGTCATGTCGATCCCGATGCGCCGGTGCCTGAGGACGTTCACGATCGCGAAGCGTGCGCCCGGAACGATCTCGATGAGCCGGCGGACCGTGACGCGCATCGCCTCGAGGAGCTCGGGTGCCCCGTCCGTCACGTCGACGGCGACCATCACGATCGGCGCCGCCGAGAGGGCCGCAGCCGCCTCGTGGGGCGGCACACTCTTCAGGACGGGGTTGAAACGCCGGCGGAGGACGGTCGTCCACGGGTCGCGCTGGAGCTTCTCCGAGCGCGCCGTGAGCTTCACCTGGTCGGGGTGCGCGAGATCGAAGGCGAGGTGGGCGGCGGTCGGATAGCGCTGCAGCGGATCCACCTCGAGACAGCGCAGGACGACTTCCTGCAGCCAGGACGGGTAGTCGGGCCGCAGGCGCCGCGGCGGGACCGGGTCTTTCCAGAGCCGCTTCTTGAGTCCGCGCATCCCCTTGGGGTCGCCGAACGGGCGGACGCCCGTCGAAAAGAAGTAGAGCAGGACGCCGAGCGCGAAGAGGTCGCTCCGCGGGTCCGTGCGGGTCCCGAGGATCTGCTCGGGCGCCATGTAGGGCGCCGTGCCGTACGGGACGCGGAACTCCTCGTCCATGAAGTCGGGCAGCTGATCGTGGTGCGCGAGGCCGAAGTCCACGAGGGCGGCCTCGCCCGTCTCGCGCATCACGATGTTCGAGGGCTTGATGTCGAGGTGGACGACGTTCTGGTGGTGAAGGTCGCGGAGCGCGGCCGCGACCTTGACCCCGATTTCGGCGACCTCGGCGTACGGGAGCGGAAGGCTGTCGAGCTTGCCGAGGAGCGTCGACCCCTGGATGTGCTCCATCACGATGTAGGGCTGCACGGCGAAGTCGCCGGACGCGACGAACTTCGGCACGTGGATGCCCGACAGCCGCGGCAGGATCATCTGCTCCATCTCGAAGCCGACGATCGCGGCGGGATCCTCGCCCTCGAGCAGCGCGGGGACCTTCATGAGGAGCGGCATCGAGATCCCGGGGCGCGACACGCGGCGGAGGGTCGCCATCCCCCCCTTGTGGATGAGTTCGTCCACGAGGAACCCGTCCACCATGGCGCCCTTCTGGATGCGGACGCGCGCGTTCATTGGCCCCACTCGAGGCGCTCGGCGTACATCTCGGGCAGCCCGGCACGGCGGATCTTCCTGGCGGCTTCTTCGACCTCGTACGGGATCCGGTGATAGGTGAGCTCCGCCCGTGCCGTGTCGACGGACGCCCAGCACGCGGCCGGGTTGCCGTCGCGCGGCTGCCCGACGGAGCCCATCACGGCGAGCCAGCGGCGCTGCGGGAGGAGCGGCACGGCAATGCCCGCGACCGGACGGAACGTTCCGGGCCTCAGGGTGTCGGAGAGGTTGTAGATCATCGGCCGGTGGACGTGCCCGCAGAACGTGACGCGCCGCCGCGTCGCCTTGAGGCTACGCGTGGCGTCGCGCGCGTCCGTCACGTACGTCCACTTCGCGGGCGCGGCGGCGTCCGCGTGGACGAAGAGGCAGTCGCCTTCGTCGAACGTGAGAGGGAGCGCGGCGAGGAAGGCGCGCTGGTCGGCGCCGAGCTGGTTGCGTGTCCACTCGAGTGCGGATTCGGCGGGCACGTCCATCGTCGCGCTCTTCCCGTTCACGGCGGCGTCGTGGTTCCCGAGGAGGGCGACGGCCGTGCCCGCGCGGACGCGGTCCATGATCGTTCGGACGACCCAGTCGGGGTCCGCGCCGTAGTTCACGTAGTCACCGAGGAAGACGATCCGCTCGGAACGCTGCGCCTCGGCGTCGTCGAGGCAGGCCTCGAGTGCCTCCCGGTTGGCGTGGATGTCCGCCATGAGCGCAAGCCGCATCCCTCAGAGCGTACCGCGAGCGGGGGCAGGGGAGGAGAGCTGGTACCGCGTACGGGATTTGAACCCGTGATCTCCGCCTTGAGAGGGCGGTGTCCTAGACCGCTAGACGAACGCGGCGCCCGACCCGAGTGGGGCCGTCGCGGCCCCGGGGGACGCGAAATCTAGCACGCCGGCCGGAACGGCCCCAAATCGAGTCGGGAGCAGAATCCGCACATGGAATTCGGAATCCTCGGCCTCGAGCTCTCCGGCAAGACGACGATCTTCTCGCTCCTGACCGGCCACGCGACCGCCGCCACTCCGCACAAGCGCGAGGCGCACGTCGGCGTCGCGCACGTCCCGGACGCGCGTCTCGACAGGCTCACGGCGATGTTCAAGCCGAAGAAGCACACGCCCGCGACCGTGAAGTTCGTCGACGTCCCCGGCGTCACGAAGGGCGGCGCCCAGAGCCTGAACCTCCCGGAGCTGCGGCAGATGGACGGCCTCGCGGTCGTCGTCCGCGGCTTTGCCTCCGACGCCGTGCCGCACCCCGAGGGCTCGGTCGACCCCGCGCGCGACCTCGAGCTCCTCGAGACGGAGATGCTCCTCGCGGACCTCTCGGTCGTCACGAACCGCCTCGAGCGGGTCGAGAGGGACCTCGCGAAGAAAAAGACGCCCGAGCTTCAGGCCGAGAAGGACGTCCTCGTGCGCTTCAAGGCGGCCCTCGAGAAGGGCGAGCCCCTGCGCGGCCTCGACGTCCACGCCGAGGAGGAGAAATTGGTCAAGGGCTTCGGCCTCCTGACGCGAAAGCCGATGCTCGTGGTCCTGAACGCGGGAGAGGGCGACGCGGGCGACCTCGCGGGTGCGCTCTCTCGCGCGAAGTTCGAGAGGTGGAAGGGCCAGCCGCATGTCGCGTTCAGCGCCGTCGCGGCGACGATCGAGCAAGAGATCTCCGCGCTGTCGCTCGAGGACCAGACCGAGTTCCTCAAGGACCTCGGCCTCCCGGACCGCGCGCTGGACCGTCTCCTCCACGCCGCTTACGACCTCCTCGGCCTCATGTCGTTCCTCACGGCGGGCGAGGACGAGTGCCGCGCGTGGTCGATCCCGAAGGGGACGCACGCCGTGAAGGCGGCCGCCGCGATCCACACGGACTTCGAGAAGCACTTCATCCGGGCCGAGGTCGTCCCGTTCGAGACGCTCATGGAGGCCGGGTCCCTCGCAAACTGCAAAACGCACGGCACCTTGCGCCTCGAGGGCAAGGACTACGTCGTGAAGGACGGCGACGTGATCAACTTCCGCGTCTCGGCGTAGCGCAGGCGGCGCAGCCGCCGAGCGGAAGGGTGAGGGGAACCCGCCTGACGGGTTCCCGGTCACATCAGTCCGCCTGCCGCGCCCACCGGAAGATCTCGGGGAGCGTGGGCTTCTTGCCGTACATGAGGATCCCGACGCGGTAGATGCGTCCCGCGAACCACGCGACGAGGAAGATCGTTGCGAGGAGGATGGCGACGGAGACGGCGATCTGCCAGAGCGGCGGCGTCTGGACGGAGATCCGCATGAACATCATGAGCGGCGCCGTGAACGGGAAGAACGAGAGCACCGTCGCGAGCCTGCCGTTCGGCTGGTTGAACGCGAAGAACCACGTCGTCGAGGTCAGGATGAGCATCATGCCGGGGATCATCACGAACTGCTGCGCCTCCTGCTCGGTGTTGAACGGCGCCGAGAGCGCGGCGTAGAGCGAGGAGTAGAGGAAGTACCCGAGGATGAAGAAGAGGACGAACGCGCCGATCGTCGCGACCGGGATGTGGGGGAGGCCCTCGCCCATCCCCGCGACGGCCGCGACGCCGGGCAGGGCGATCGCGAGCGCGAGACACGACCACACGGCGTACTGCGTGAGACCCACGAGGCCGATCCCGAGGATCTTGCCGAGCATGAGCGTCGTTGGCTTCATGGACGAGACGATGACCTCGACGATCCGGTTGTTCTTCTCCTCGAGGACGCCGCGCATGATGTACGCCCCGTAGATGAAGATCGACATGTAGATCAGGAAAAAGAAGGTCGCCGAGATCGCGAGGTTCATTCCGACGTTCTTGCCGCTCTCGCCGCTCTCGACCTCCTTCGCCTCGTGGGCCTCGAGGTCGACGCGCAGGCGCGCCGCGTCGTAGACCTTCGGGTCCACGCCCTTGTCCTTCAGGCGCTCCTTCGTCGCGGCACGCGAGAGATAGGACTCGATCTGCTGGCGCATGACGACCTCG
Source organism: Thermoanaerobaculia bacterium (assembly GCA_049581965.1). Lineage (GTDB taxonomy): Bacteria > Acidobacteriota > Thermoanaerobaculia > UBA5066 > UBA5066 > Fen-183. The sequence continues at coordinate 21,886 of JBAUSZ010000144.1, forward strand.
GCCTTGACGCTCTGGGCGCGCCACTCGGCGGCGCCCGTCACGAGCGTCTGCGGCGTCAAGACGATGTAGGCCTTGATCTTCTCGGACTGGACGTCCTTGTTGAGCCTCGTGCGGACTTCGGGCAGCGTCTCGGGCGTCGCGTCCACCCTGAAGAGGTCGAGCTGGGTCAGGATCTTCTGGCTGCGGCTCTCGCTCATCTTCTCGGTGACGGACTTCTCGTCGACCTTCGTGGGCGGCGCCTTCTCGTCCTTCTTCGGCTTCTCGGCTTCCTCGTCCGACGGCCGGGCCTTGTACTCGGCGACGAGCGGCTCGAAGAGCCGGCCTGAAAGGTCGACGACGCCGATGCGGCCCTTGGCGACGAGCGACTTGCTGAGCGCGACCTGGATGAAGATCATGCCGAGGCCGAGGGTGGGGATCAAGATCGTCGCGATCCAGAACGCCTTCGTGCGGACCTGGTGGAGGTACTCACGCTTGATGACGGCCCAAAGCTTCGAGTCCATGGCTACTTCAGCTCCTCGGCGGTCGGCGCCACGAGGCCCGATTCCTGGACGCACTTGATGAAGATGTTCTCGAGCTCGGGCTCGGGCTCGACGGGCGGCGGCAGCGGGACCTTCCCGCGGTAGGCGTGCTTGATCTCCTTGACGGTGCCGTCGAGGAGCTTGCGACTCCGGTAGAGGAGCGCGATGCGGTCGCAGAGGCGCTCGGCCTGCTCGAGGACGTGCGTCGAGAAGACGACGGTCTTTCCCTGCTTCTTGAAGGCCGTCAGGAAGTCCTTCACGAGGACGACGTTGATCGGGTCGAGGCCGCTGAACGGCTCGTCGAGAATGAGGATCTCCGGGTCGTGGACGATCGTCCCGAGGAACTGGACCTTCTGCTGCATGCCCTTGCTGAGCTCCTCGGTCTTCTTCTGGAGCCAGGGGCGCAGGTCCATCGAGTCGATCCACGGAGAGAGACGCTTCATCGCGGTCGCCTTGTCCACGCTCTTGATCGCTGCGAAGAAAAGCAGCTGGTCGACGACCTTCATCTTCCGGTAGAGGCCGCGCTCCTCGGGCAGGTAGCCGATGCGCTCCTGGAGCTTCTCGTTCATGACTTCGCCGAGGACGCGGATCTCGCCCTCGTCCGGCTTCGTGATGTTCATGACCATCCGGATCGTCGTCGTCTTGCCGGCGCCGTTCGGCCCGAGGAGGCCGAACGTGACGCCGTGGGGGATCTCGAGGTCGAGGTGGTCCACGGCGGTGAACTTTCCGAAGCGCTTCACGACACCTTGGAGCGAGATCGCGGCCGTCATACGGTTCACTTCCTCCTGCGCGGGACTGGAGATATACGGGCGGGTGGAGGCGAAGTTTAGGTCGGGTGGGACTCGCGGAGCTAAACGGCCTGCAGAGCAGGGACTTGCGCCGGCGGGAGGACTCCGCTATGGTCCGCGTTCCGCGCGGTTCTCGCGTGCGCCCATAGCTCAACTGGATCAGAGCGTTTGACTACGGATCAAAAGGTTGGGGGTTCGAGTCCTCCTGGGCGCACCACCTGATCCCCTCCGGTCCCCTAGAACTTGGTCGCGCGATTGATCTCCGCGATCTGATCCAGCATCTTCCGGATCGCGTCCTTGATGGCCTTGTTGTGGTCTCGGTCTTGCGAGCCCTTCTTGATGTTGTCGTCGGCCTTGTCCGCGGCCGCCTGGAGCTGGCGCAGCTGGATCTCGAGCGCGTTCGCGTGTGTCTTCAGCTGTCTCGCCAGGGAATCGTTCCGGCGTTTGCAGGCCTGGAGCTGCTCGTTCCAGTCGGCATCGGTCTGGACGCGCCCCTGCTGCGTCCTCACGCCCACGTAGCTCTTCCCCGCGTCGAACGTGCCGGTCACGGCGCCGGGGCTCCTCGTCGGAGTCGGGGTCTGGGCGGCGAGCGCGAGGGGGGTGGCGAGGAGAACGGCGGCGACGGCGCCGAGAGGCCCCTTCCAGGTGGTCGGGAGGAGATGACGCATTTGAGCCTCCCCGAATAGAATGCGTTCGCTCGAATGGTTGGGCGGATTACATCACGGGCCGCGCCAGCGATGATCGACCACCCGCACGAACACGGCACCCTCCGGACGAAAGTCGTGGCAGCATTTTGGCTCGTCGCGATGACCGGTTGCACCTGGGGAGGAGCGACGATGGATGCCGCCTGGCCGAGGGAGTTCGCGACGAGGTATACGGCCGCCTGGTGCAGCCAGGACGCGGCGAGCGTGGCGTCGTTCTTCGCCGAGAACGGCTCCCTGAAGATCAACGAAGGGAACCCCTCGGTCGGGCGCGCTGCGATCGCGGCCGCGGCGCAGGGTTTCATGACGGCCTTCCCGGACTTGGTCGTGACGATGGACGACGTGAGGCGGGAGGGGAGCCGCGTCGTCTATCGCTGGACGCTGACCGGGACGAACACCGGGCCGGGAGGCACGGGCAAGGCCGTCCGGATCAGCGGCTACGAGGAATGGACGATCGGCGCCGGAGGCCTGATCGTGGAGTCCCGGGGACACTTCGACGAAGCCGAGTACCAACGCCAGCTGAAGACCGGCGTCACGGGCGTCCCGTGACGGAGATCATCCCCGAGATCCGTCAAGTGAGCGCGGGGTCGGCCGAGCACCTCGCGCTCAGCGGACGTTGCTGATCGAGTTCTTCACCGTGTCGTGCTTCGTTTTCATGATGTTCGAGACGGCCGTGTACGAGCGGTTCTCGTTCTGCATCTGGCTCTGGAGTTGCAGGTACTGGAGGTTGAAGCTCATCTGCGTCTCCTGCATCTGCTTCGTGGCCTCGAGGAGCTGGCTCTGCGCGCCTCCTCCCGCGCCCGCGGCCTGCGCGATCCTGCCGACCTCCGCCGCCTTCGCCGAGAGCTTCGCGTAGAGGTCGGAGAGCTTCTCGGCGGCCTGCCGGTACTTCTGGAAGTGGTTCTCGAGAGAGGCCAGGTCGGCCCCGGTCTCGGCCACGTACCGCGCGGCCACCGCGTTGGCACCCGGAGACCTCGTCGGAAGGGGAACCTGGCCCGCCACCCGGCCGGGAACGGCGCACGCCATCAGAGCGGCGAGGACCAGGGACCGCGTCGAGCTGGACATCTCGAACCTCCTCGGCATCCTCTTCCCAATATCGCACGCGGATCGAGGCTGCTGGCCGCCGAGTGTGCCTGAAGCAGTCGCTGGAACACGGCACGCGACACATCTTCCGAGGCGCCCCGTTCCGCTCGGGCCCAAACAGGTCCCGGGGCCGCCCGTACCGGGTGGCAGGGCCATTGCACCGTCGCGGGTGTGATGCGCGTGCGGAGAGTGTTCCTGCGGCCGGCCTGGACGCTCGTTGCGCTGCTTTCTTGCCTCGCGCCGCTGTCGACCCGCGCCGCCGCCCCGGCTGCCTCGGAGTTCTACGCGCTCGCGCCGTGCCGCCTCGTCGACACCCGAGGGCCCGTCGCGCCGCTCGGGGGGCCGTCGCTCGCGGCGGGAGTCCCGCGTGCCTTCGACCTGACGACCGGAACTTGCGGCGTGCCCCCGGACGCGACGGCCGTTTCGCTGAACGTGACGGCCGTGGGCGCCGCCTCCGCCGGCTCGCTCACGGTCTATCCCGGTGCGGGCGCTCCGCCGGCCGTGAACACGGTGAGTTTCCACGCGCTGGAGGCACGCGCGGGCAGCGCGATCGTCGGCCTCGTCCTCGGGACGCTCTCGGTGGTCAGCGCGCAGCCGGCGGGAGCCGTCGACGTCGTCCTCGACGTGAACGGGTACTTCGCGCCCCCGGCGCCCGCGCCGGTTCCGGACCTCGCGACGTGGCTCTCCCTCCACCCGAGCGTGGCGGGCGCGATCAAGTGGCAGTTCCGGCCCGCGAACCCGTCGAACTCCTACGTTCCGCCCGCGGAGTCCGACAAGATCGCGTGGGCGAGCTGGTCCGCGACTCAGCAGAGCGACCTCAACCAGGCGTACCTCGACGCGAAGGCGTGGCTCGAGCAGGGAGCGCCACCGGCCGCGATGCCGATCGGCGGCCTCACCGATCAGCCCGCCAACCAGCACCCGCAGGCAGGGATCGACTCGATCACGGTGATGGAGTGGGTGACGCCGGCATACATGTGGAAGCTCTACGTCGCGCACGTGGGCTTCTCCCTCGCGCTCGAGATCACGCAAGCGGTCCCCTGGAGCATCGCGGGCGACACGCCCGAAACGCTGCGGTACCTCTTCGACAGCTCCGTGTTGGCCTGGTACCTGCCCAACGGGAACTACGGGATGGGGACCTACGCGGGGGCCAACTTCCCGCCGCTCCGCGCAAGCAACCGCCCGCAGACCGCGTTCGCGCCGCCGATGTGGACGTACCCGTTCCTGAGGCAGGCCTTCCTCGTCGGGGCGACGCGCCTCGAGACGATCGGCAACGTCCTCGAGTGGATGCGGCTGAACCTCTCGCACTACTACGGGACGGACACGTTCGGGAACTTCGACGCGGTCTGGCAGTACCGCGGCTGGGTCCCGCTCTCGAGGATCGTGAACGGGACGACCGACATGGACCCCGCCCGCCCGACGGCGGGCTTCGCGCACTGGACGGCGGGCTGCCACGGGAGCGTCGCGTTCCTCCACGAGGTGCTCCGCGTCGTGAACGTCCCGGTCCAGCCCGTCTGGGTCGCGGGCCACGAGCTCGCGTATTTCACGTCCGAGAAGCTCTACCTCGACCACGGCGACGACCCGTACAACGCGGTCGTCCGGAGCCATCCGGCGAGCCCGATCCTCGGGCTCCTGATCGACGAGGCGACCTACCAGGCGCGATTCACGGCCGACCTCACGGTCAACATCACGGACCCGTACAGTCCGGCGGCCGCGAACGTCGGCCTGCAGGCCAAGAACTTCCACTGACGGCCCTGCGCCGCGGCGTAATCTCCGATGCGTGAACCTCGCCGCCGACGAAAACTTCATGAGGCGGGCGCTCGCCGTCGCGCAGCGGGCGCCTGCGCACGCGGACGTGCCCGTCGGCGCCGTCGTCGTGAAGGACGGCACCGTGATCGCCCGCGGCCGCAACGCGCGCGAAAAGGGCGCCGATCCAACGGCCCACGCCGAGGTGATCGCGATCCGAAAGGCGGCCAAGAGGCTCGGGTCCTGGCGCCTCGACGGCTGTACGCTGTACGTCACGCTCGAGCCGTGCGCGATGTGCGCGGGCGCGGTCGTCCTCGCGCGCCTTCCGCGGCTCGTCTACGGCGCGTCCGACCCGAAGGCGGGCTTCGTGGGCTCGCTCGGGAACCTCTGCCGCGACGCCCGGCTGAACCACAGGCCGCAGGTGACGGGCGGCGTCCTCGCCGCGGAGTGCGGCAGAATCCTCGTGGAGTTCTTTCGTGAGAAACGACGGGCCGCCCGCGCCCCCCGCTGAGGGCGCCTTCGACGCTCCCGAGGCGCCGGCGCTGCGCTGTCCCTCGTGCGGGGCGAGCGCACGAGAGGGAGACCGCGCGTGCGCGCACTGCGGGTCGCTCCTTTCGACGCGGCGG
>JBAUSZ010000145.1:0-17261 GCA_049581965.1 Thermoanaerobaculia bacterium
GATCGGCATCGACGAAGGACCCGTCGGGCGAAAGCAGCGGGGCGACGACTTCCTCCGCCTCGTCCGCGATCCGGGCGGCCTCCGCGGGGGACAGCGCCAGAATCCTCGACGGCGTCTCGACGGCTTCGAGGAGCTTTCGGAGCGCGCGGGAGCGCCTTCCGCGGACCATTCGAGACCAGGCGAGTCCTGTCCGGAGATCGGTGGACACGGTTTGGATGCGGCACCCCTCTTGCGAGAAATTGCGCCGGAGTCGCTGTCTATAATGCCCGATCGCACCGTGACGAGTCTTCGACGAACCGTCGCCGCTGCCGCCCTCTCGGCGCTCGCCGCCGGCGGCGGTGCCTGCTCGTCCGGCAAGACCGGCTCGGCCTGGAAGACCGAGAACGCCTATGGCTCGGAGATGGCGAGGAAAGGCTTCTGGCGCGAGGCGCTCTTTCGCTACGAGAAGGCCGCCGCCCTCAAGCCCGGCGACGCGCAGATCCAGAACAATCTCGCAGTGGCATACGAGAGCGTCGGGAACACGGCCCGGGCCCTCGCAACCTACAAGCGCGCTCTCGAGCTCGCGCCGCAGGATGCGAAGATCAAGAGGAACTACGCGCGCTTCGCCGAGTACTACACGTCGGTACAGCGGGCTTCTTCGCTGCCCGCACCCTCCTCGTCCGCGCCGGCGGCGGCGTCCCCCGTGTCTGCGGAGAGGCCCGCGGCTCCCGTGGAGGCACCGGCCGCACCGCCCGTCCAGGCGCCGGCCGCCCCTCCGCAACCCACGCCCACGCCATCCGGGGTTCGGCCTTGAGGCCCTTCTCCTTCGCCGCTGCGCTCGCCGCGACGGCTCTCGCCGGCGCATGCTCCTCGTCGAACGAGGTCAAGCTCAAGCTCCCGCTCCGGCCCAAACTGGCCGTCACGGGACGCGAACGGATCTCGCTCGCCCCGTTCGTCGTCGCCTCGCGGCTCTCCGACCGCAAGGACGCGCCGAAGTACAAGGACCTCGACCTCGACGCCGAGTTCCGCCGCTACCTCGCCAAGCAGCTGACCAAGCGCACGAAGCTGACGGTCGTCGCGATGCCGGCGGACGTCCGCCTCCCGACGCAGCAGCTCAAGGAGCTCGGTGAGGCCGGGGACTTCTGGCGCGGCGTCGGGGCGCGCACGGGCGCCGACATCCTCTTGACTGGGATCGTGGACTTCCGCGTCGAGAACAGGTCCGGCTACCGCGCCGAGGAGTACATCAGCCCGATCGACGGCCGGAAGTACTACCGGCAGGTTCTCATCGAATCCACCGGTTTCACGTTCGACGTCACCGTTCTCGCGATGGACGGGCGCACGGGCGCTCGGCTCTTCCAGGAGAACTTCCGCGACACGAAGGAGAAAAACCGGCGCTCCGCCGACGAGCTCGCCGGGCTCTTCGAGAACCTTTTCTCGCTCGAGAACCAGCTCCTCGGGCTCTTCGTCGTGCGCGAGCGGGAGGCCAATCGCTATGTCTTCGACTAGGAAGGCCCTCGCCCTCGTTCTCCTGCTCGGCGTCGCCGTGTCGGCCTCACCACGCGTCCGCGCTGCGGGCCAGAACAAGATCGTCTACGACACGTTCGACTGGTCCATCTACCAGTCGACGCACTTCGACGTCTATCACTACTCGCGCGAGAAGGCGACGCTCCAGAAGGTCGTCTCGATGGCCGAGTCCGCCTACGACGAGATCTCGCGGCGGCTGAACTACCAGATACCGAAGCGCATTCCGATCATCTACTACGCGACGCACGCCGAGTTCGAGCAGAACAACATCGAGCTCAACTTCATCCCCGAGGGCGTCGGCGCCTTCGCGGAGCCGGCTCGCAATCGGATGGTCCTCCCGATCGACGTGCCGGACGAGAAGCTCCAGGCCCTCATCCAGCACGAGCTCACGCACGTCTTCCAGTACGAGGTGCTCTTCGGCGGTCGGCTCTCCCGCGCCCTCACGGCGAATCCGCCGACGTGGTTCATGGAGGGCATGGCGTCCTACTTCGGAAACGACGAGGACGACAAGGACCGCATGTACCTCCGGGACGCCGTGAACTCGGACCTCATCCCGCCGATCACGAAGGTCCAGATCGAGGGCTACCCGGCCTACCGTTACGGCCACGCGGTGTTCGACTTCATCGAGTCCGAGTGGGGCAAGGACGGGGTGAGGGACTTCATTTTCGAGTTCCGTTCCTTTCTCGGGCGCGACATCTCGGTCGCCCTCCGCCGGACTTTCGAGATCCAGCCAGACGACTTCGACCTCAAGTTCCGGAGGTATCTGCGCCGCAAGTACCTTCCTCTCCTCGCCGTCAAGGGCGAGGCGTCCGAATACGGCGAGCGTTTCCGCGTGGGGCCCTACGGCCGCGAGTCCTTCGAGATCGGGGCGGCGCCGTCCCCCTCGGGCGACTTCGTCGCGACCCTCACGACGTACCGCAACGAGGTCGACATCGGCCTCCTCTCCGTCAAGGAGCGAAAGCTCTACAAGAACCTCTCGCCCGGGCGCACGACGAAATACGAGTACATCGTCGGGCAGTACCTCACGACGGGCCCGGAAAGCGGCCGCGATCTCTCGTTCGCCCCGGACGGCGACCGCATCGCGGTCTTCGGCCGGCAGGAGCGCGGCCGCAAGCTCCTCATCTTCTCCGCGAAGGGCGGCGGCCTCCTCGAGCGCATCGCGGTCGCGCCCGACGTCCCCATGGCGCCCTCCTGGTCTCCCTCGGGCAACGAGATCGTCTTCTCGGCGATCGAGGGAAACAGCCGGGACATCTTCCTGCTCGACCTCAAGACCCACTCGGTCAAGAACCTCACGAACGACGTCGCCTACGACGAGGCTCCCGTTTTCTCGCCCGACGGCGCCTACGTCTACCACTCGAAAATCGTCGGCGGGCGCGCGAAGATCGTTCGCTTCCCCCTCGCGGACCCGACGAAGGTCGAGCAGGTGACGTGGGGCGAGGGCAACGACGAGGACCCGGCTTTCTCGCCCGGCGGAAAGAGGCTCTACTACGCCTCGTCGCGCGGCGGCATCTACAACATCTACGGACAGGACCTCGAGTCCGGCGAGATCGTCCAGTACACGGACGTGATCGGCGCCGCCGTCGGGCCCGCCGCTTTCACGGGACCGGACGGGCAGGAGAAGGTCGTCTTTTCCGGTTTCCAGGGCCTGCGTTTCCAGCTCTACATGGCGGACGCGAAGAAGCCGTTCAAGAAGCTCGACGAGAAGGCCGCCCCCCCCGCTCCCCTCAAGGCCGAGGCGAGCTCCGGATTCGTGCCCTCCGTCGAGGTCTCGGTCGACCCCGAGAAGATCTCGCGCCCGAAGTTCAAGCTCTTCCTCGACAACGCGTCGGTCATCGCGGGCGTCAACTCGGATCAGACCTTCGTCTCGCAGGTCCTTCTGTCCCTCTCCGACTACCTCGGCGACCGCCGCGCGTTTTTCCAGTTCGATTCCGTGTCGACCTTCTCGAACTTCCGGGTCGGGTATTTCAGCATCGGCCACCGCTTCCAGTGGGGCGCGCAGGCCTACGACGACCGGAGCTACTTCTACGGCTACGACACGACCACCGGCGACATCGTCCGCGACCGCAGGATCTCGAGGGACACGGGAGTCTCCGTCCTCGGGTCGTACCCCTTCACCCGCTACACGCGCCTCGACGGAAACATCGGGTTTGTGAGCCGCTCCCTCGACGTGCCGCTCCTGCAGACGAACATCGGTGGGGGTCAGCAGTTCGTCTACAACGCGCGGTCCGACAACGTGCCGACCGCCGGGCTCGGTCTCTCGAACGACACGACGCGCTACTCGTTCTTCGGGCCGCTCTCCGGCCACCGCCTCGACCTGAACGTCCAGTACTCGCCGTCCTTCAAGGCCGGCGAATCGACGCTCTCGTTCGACACGTTCGCCGAAGGGCGCCTCTATCTGCCGGTCTCGCGGCGCGTTCTCTTCGCGTTTCGCGCGTTCGTCGGCATCTCCCGGGGCTCGGCTCCGACGGTTTTCGCCTTCGGGGGCCTCGACACGCTGCGCGGCTACGACTATGCGACCGTCATCGGAAACAACACTTTCTACCTCAACGGCGAGTTCCGTTTCCCGCTCATCGACGTCCTCTCGACGCCGGTCCTCGCGTTCCAGGGCGTTCGCGGGCGTATCTTCCTCGACGTCGGTGGCGCCTGGCTGAACGACCAGAGCTTCGTGTTCATCAAGGACGGCGCCCTCGTGGGTGTCAACCCCTCCACGCCGAACGTGACGGGCGGCCTCGCCTCGTTCGGCGCAGGCTTCTCGCTCTACTTCCTCGGCCTGCCCTGGAACCTGGACTTTGCCAAGCAGTGGGACTTCAAGCACACCCTCTCGGGCTGGCAGACGAACTTCTACGTGGGGACGACGTTCTGAGGGGGAACCCGCGCGCGGGTTCCCCCCTGCGCCCCTCCCCCGCGCGGGGTCCTCTCGGTTGTGAGCAGCGTCACTACCTGATCCCGGGGCCGCGCCGGGCCTCATAATCCCTGGCCCGTGCGCGTTCGCGTCCTCGGAGCCCACGGAGGCTCCACGCCCCGGCACCGACAGACGTCGTTTCTCCTGAACGACGCGCTCTGCCTCGACGCCGGGGCCGTCACCGAGGCCCTGACGCTCGAAGAGCAGTTGCGGGTAAAGGCCGTCCTCGTGACGCACTCCCACATGGACCACGTCGCATCGCTCCCGTTCCTCGTCGAAAACGTCTTCGGCCGATCGCTCGGCCCGCTCGAGATCCTCGCGCCGGAGGACGTCCTCGACGCCCTCCAGACCCATCTCTTCAACGGCGCGCTCTGGCCCGACTTCTCGCGGATCTCGGGCGAGCGCGGGCCGAGCGTCACGTTCCGGCCCGTCCCCGTTGGCGTCCCGTTCGCCGCCGACGGAATCACGGCCACGGCCGTGCGCGTCTCTCACGTCGTGCCCACCTACGGCTACGTCCTTTCGGACGGAACCTCGTCGATCGTCTTCTCCGGCGACACGGGGCCGACCGAGGAGCTCTGGGCCGTCGCGCACCGCACCCCGCGGCTCAGGGCCCTCTTCGTCGAATGCTCGTTCCCGAGCGATCTCCAGCGGATCGCCGACGTGTCTCGCCACCTGACGCCTGCGACCCTGCGCGCCGAGATGACGAAATTCCCGGACGTGCCGATTTTTCTCTACCACATGAAGCCGCCCGCCCTCGCGCGCCTGACGGCCGAGATCGCGGCCCTCGGTGACTCGCGCCTCAGGGTTCTCGTCGACGGCGACGACCTGACCTTCTAGGCGCCGCGGCCGAGCTCGAGGAGCTTCATCGCGAGGCCGAAGACGAGCGTCTTGCGCACGGACTCGCCGGGCCCCGCGGCCGGGACCCTCTCGGCGAGCGTCGCGGTCAGGGAGATGCGTGATCCGCCCGGCGCGTCGGCCACGTGGGCCGTGCGTGCGCATATGAGAGGCGACGGAGGAGGCGCACCGAGATCGAGGCCGCGGCGCGCCTCCTCCGCGCCGAGTGGAACCGAATGGAACACCGTCAACGCCGGCGGAAATTCCGGCGCCCGAACCCCGGGGAGCTCGATTCCCCCGAGATCGAGGGCGAAGAGCGACTCGAGCGCTGCCCGCTCCGTGCCGGCGAGCGGGTAGCTGAACCGGCTCCAGGCGTCGAGGATCGTCATGACACCGCCGGCCCAGTAGAGGAGGCGGTCGTCGAGAATGCGAAGCGCGAAGGGCGATTTGCTCCCGCCCGCGCCGGGTTCTGGAGAAGCGTCGGGGGCCGGCCTGCGATTCTCCTCGAGTGAAAGTGCGGGTGCGGCCGGCGCCGGGCCCAGGCGGAGCAGCTCCGAAACCTCCCCTCGGGCGTCGTGCTTGACGCGAACGTCCTCGTGGCCGTCGCGCCTCTCGACCGTCAGCGTTCCAAATCCCGTCGGAATCTCTCGTGCAGGCGGATCGAGCGGCAGAAGGACCGGCAGCGGAAAGCCCGCATCCGCGAGAATGCGCCGGCCCGACATCGTCGCGATGACGCTCCGGTGCGCCTCCGCCCCGTTCACCTGCGAAGAAAAACCACCCTTGGCCACGTCGGGGCGCTCCTCGCCGCGCTCCGCCCACTCCCACGGGCGGGAGCAAAGACCTTCTCCGATCCGGACCTCGAGCCCGAGCTGCCCCGCGAGCCACGCGAACGCGAGCGCGCGCTCCTCCCCCGCCAGCCCGCGCTCCTCTTCCACCCACTCCGCGGCGAACGTCTCGGGGTCGAACGAAGAGGGATCGCCTGCGGGACGCGTGAGCGTCTCGCACGCGACGCGGCGCTGGAAACGCAGGAAGAGATCCTCGAAAAAGCGTGCGTCGGGGAGGCGGGGCTCGAGACCCAGCGCCTCGAGCCACACCTGGGCGGCCGGCGTCACCGTCACGCGGCCCGGGTCAATGCGCGAGGGCGCGGGCGAGGCCCCGCTGCCCCGTCTCGGAGAACCACGAGTCCACGAATGCCTTGCGCGCGTCGGGCAGAATGTCGATCGCGCGCTCGTAGGCCGTGCCGCGCAAGTCGCGCTTGATCGCGGCGTACACCTCGCTCGAGGCCCCTCCGAGGCGCTGCGCAAACGAGACCGCCTCCTCGACGAGGCGCTCGGCCGGGACGATGCGGTCGATCGCGCCGAGATCGCGAGCCTGGGCGAACGGCATCGTCTCGCCGAGGAGCGCCCAGTGTGTGAGCGCCTGCTCGCCGACGGTCGTTCGCATCGCCTCGAGGTAGTGCCGCGGGACGTGGATACCGAGCGTCACCTCGGGGAGGCCGATCGTCCCGGGCCCCTCGGCCGCGAGGCGGAAATCGGCCGTGGACGCGAGGAGCGCGCCGCCGGCGACCGCATGCCCCGTGAGGGCGACGACGAGCGGTTTCCCGAGGAGGAAGAGGTCGAAAAAGAGCGAGTCGAAGACACGCACGAAGCGCGCGAACTCCTCGTCGGTCGGGTGCGCGAGCTTCCTCAGGTCGAACCCGGCCGAGAAGATCTTCGGGTTCGTCGAGGTGAGGACGACGCCCCGAACGGCGGGGTCCTCCTGCGCCGCAAGCGCCGCGTTGTGGAGCGCGTGGGCGAAATCCGTCGAGATGGCGTTCGCCTTTCCGCGACAGAGAGAGAGGATCCGGATCCCCGCACGGTCCTCGACGAGGAGGTCCGTCGGCCGGTCGATCGTGACGCCTGGCGGGGTCTGCGTCTCGGGGCTCATGGCGGCGAGTTTCTCACGCGGGCCGTGGCGAAAAGGTCGAAGATGCGACGGTCCTCCGTGAGCTCCGGGTGGAACGTCGCCGCCAGGACATTGTCCTTGCGCACGAGGACGGGATCGCCGTCGCGCCGGGCGAGGACCTCGACGCCCGGCCCCGTAGCGAGGATTCTCGGCGCGCGGATGAAAACGGCCTCGAGCGGCGCGTTTCCCAGGGCCTCGCGGTCGAGATCGGTGAGGCGGAGGACGGTCGAGTCGAGCTGGCGCCCATAGGCGTTCCGCGCGACCGTCACGGGGAGGAGGCCGATGCCGTGCCCGTCGGGATTCGTCACGACGTCCGCCAGCAGGATGGCTCCGGCGCACGTTCCCAGCACGGCATCGCCGCGCCGGGCGACGGCACGGATCGCTTCCTCGATGCCGGTGCCCTCCATCAACGTGCGGAAGGTCGTGGATTCGCCGCCCGGGAGCACGAGGCCGTCCGAGGCTCGGACCTCCTCCGCCGTCCGCACGGCGCACGCGGCCACGCCTGCCCGCCCGAGCGCCTTCAGGTGGGCATCGAAGTCGCCCTGGAGCGCCAGAACGCCGATCATCCCCTACCAGCCGCGGGTCTGGAGCTGCTCGGCCTCCGTGAGCTTCGCCGCCTCGATGCCCTTCATGCCCTCTCCGAGATCCTCGGACGCCCGTGCGACGTGATCCGCATCCTCGAAATGCGTCGTCGCCTCGACGATCGCGCGGGCCCGCTTGGCGGGATCGGAGGACTTGAAGATCCCCGAGCCCACGAAAACGGCCTCGGCCCCGAGCATCCGACAGAGCGCCGCGTCGGCGGGCGTCGCGATTCCGCCGGCCGCGAAGTTCGGCACGGGGAGCCGGCCGTGTCCCGCGACCCACGCGACGAGCTCGAACGGCGCCTGGAGGTTCTTGGCGGCAGTCATCCACTCGTCCTTCGAGAGGAGCGTGAGGGATTTCATCTGCCGGGTGACCTCGCGAAGGTGCCGCACGGCGTGGACGATGTCACCGGTCCCGGCTTCGCCCTTGGTGCGGATCATCGCCGCGCCCTCGCCGATGCGGCGAAGCGCCTCGCCGAGGTTCCGGCAGCCGCATACGAACGGAACCTTGTAGTCGTGCTTGTAGACGTGGTTCTCCTCGTCGGCCGGCGTCAGGACCTCGGACTCGTCGATGAAATCCACCGCGAGAGCCTCGAGGATGCGCGCCTCCGCGAGGTGCCCGATGCGGCACTTCGCCATGACGGGGATCGAGACGGCGGCCTCGATCTCGCGGATCTTCGTGACGGGGGACATGCGGGCGACGCCGCCGTCGCGCCGGATGTCGGCGGGAACGCGCTCGAGCGCCATGACGGCGACCGCGCCGGCGTCTTCGGCGATCCTCGCCTGCTCGGCGTTCACGACGTCCATGATGACGCCGCCTTTGAGCATTTCGGCGAGGCCGACTTTCACGCGGAAGGCGTCGGAGGAAAACGGGGAGGCGAACGCGAGACCGGGGGTCGTCATGGGAGTTCCTTTCGTTCTCAGATCTGAATGAGCGCGGCTTCCTGGGCGTCGCTGGCTTCACGCGCGTTCCGCGGGCGGCTCTTCCTCTGTCGCGCAGCCCGGCGGGCCAGGTCGCGCGCACAGGCGCCCGCGATTTCGAGGGCCTTCTCGAGATCCGCGTTCGTTCCGCGGGCGACGGACACGCGAACGGCGGGCACGTCGAATTGATCGCTCTCAAAGTCGGCTCCGGCCGAGACGAGAACGCCGCGCTCGCGGACGGCGGCCGCGAGCGCGCGGCCCGAGACCCCCTCGGGCAAGCGCACCCAGAGCACCCAGCCGCCGGCGGGTCGATCCACGAGAGAACCGATCGGGAAGCGGTTCCGGATGGCCCGGTGCGCGAGCGCGAGCCGGTTCTTCAGCCGCGCGCGGGTCCGAGCGAGATGCCGGTCGTAGTCGCCCCGCGCGAGAAAGAGGTTCAGCGCGGCCTGCAGGACGGGCGGCGACGTGAGCTCGCCGACGCGCTTGAGGGCCGCGAGCCGGTGGACGAATTCCCTCGGGCCCGCGATCCACCCGACGCGGACACCCGGGAAGAGCGCCTTGCTGATCGTCCCGAGGTGCACGACGTGGTCGGGCGCGAGGGCCGCCAGCGGGGGCGGGAGCTCGCCCTCGACGAGGAGGTCGGCCTCGAACGCATCCTCGACGACCAGAACCCCCGCGGCGGCCGCACGGTGCGCGATCTCGGCCCGGCGGGGCGCCGAGGCGAGGAGCCCCGTCGGATTCTGGAGGTCGGGGATCGTGTACACGAACTTCGGCCGCTCGGCGAGCGCGCGGTCGAAGGCCGCGAGCTCCATCCCCTCCCCATCCAGCGGTACGCCGAGAAGGCGCGCGCGGTGGGCCCTGAAGAGGGAGAGGGCCCCCGCGTAGCTCGGGCTCTCGACGGCGACCGCATCGAGAGGGTCGACGAGGGCGCGCGTGATCAGGTCCAGGCCCTGCTGCGCGCCGTTCACGATCAGGAGCGCGTCGGGGTCGGCGGGAATGCCCCGGCGAGAGAGACGCTCCGCGAGCGTTTCGCGCAGCGGCCGATACCCGAAGGGCGAGCCATAGGCCAGGAGGGCCCCGTCGCGCGCGACCTCCGCGAGAAGGGAAGCGAATGCGGCCGCCGGAAAATCCCGCTCGTCCGGCGCAAGGCGAGAGAGGTCGTACACCGCACCCGCAGGTTCGGCCGCCGGCGGCTCGGAGACGACCCTGAGGAGAAGCGCGGAGGCGATCCGGTCCCATGCGGGCGACGGCCCGAGGACGGGCCCCGCGCCGGAGCGTCGCGCGACGCGGGTTCCGCCGCCCTTGTTCGTCTCGATCCAGCCCTCGCGCTTGAGGACCTGGAGCGCCTGGTGGACCGTCGCCCTGTTCACGTCGAGGGCCCGCGCCAGGTCGCGCGAGGCGGGCAGGCGCTCGCCCTCGAGGTGCTTTCCCTTCCGGATGTCGCGGATGATCGAGTCGGCGATCGTCCGGTAGAGAGGCACGCGGGTCGGCGGCACCAGAGGCTCGGGCGCGTTCGTCGCCATACCCGTCACATTAGGCTTGGCCTAGACCAACGTCAAATCCTGGCAACCTACGAACCAACCAAGATTCCGGAGCGGCGGCCAGCCCCCTACTCTCCGCGCGAGAGGAGGGCCGCGTAGGCCCGTTCCATCTCCTCGGCGAGGAGGAGATCCCATTCGCGCGTGCCCTCCGCGACGCGCCGCGCGCGGGCCCCGATCTTCTCCCGGGCCGCCGCCGCGAGCTTCTCGTTCTCCTTGTCCCACGCGAGAATCGCCTGCAGGAGATGGTTTCGCACGTACTCGCGCTCCCCCGCGAACGTGACGCCCGGCGTCTTCGCGAGGCGCTCGACCATCCGGTGTGACAGGTCCACGGCTCGCTCCCGTGAGATCGCCATCAATGAATCCTCCGCGGACCTTCCCCCGCGGGAGACCTCAACAGCGCGACGCCCTTCGCCGTGAGCGGATGGTCGAAGAGCTTGTCGAGGACGACGAACGGCAGGGTCGCGATGTCGGCGCCCAGCGCGGCGGCATCGAGGACGTGGATCGGGTTCTGGATTCCCTGGACGCAGATCTGCGTCTCGAGGCCGTAGTTGTCATAGACGCGCACGATCGACTCGACGACGTCCATCCCGATCTGGCCGGCGTCGTCGAGCTCTCCGACCGACGGGCTCACGTAGGCGCTGCCCGCGCGCGCCGCGAGGAGGGCCTGCGGGGCCGTGTAGACGAGTCCGACGTCCGTCGCAATCTGCTCGTCGCCGAGGAGGCGTACGACGCGTAGTCCCTCGCGGGTCATCGGGACGCGCAGGACGACGTTCTTCCCGAGCTTGTGGAGCTCACGAGCCTCCTTGTACATCGCCTTCGGATCGCCGGCGGCCAGTGTCGCGATCACGGGGCCGTCACCGATCTGTGCGAGCTCCGCAAGGATCCGCCGCGTGTCGCGACCCGTGGCCGCCGCGGCGTCCGGCCGGACGAGGATCCCGTCGAGGAGACCCCACTCGCGGGCGCGGCGGGCCTCGTCGGCGTCGGCGGTGTCGAGGAAAAAACGCATGAGCCGCGGAGTTTACGTGCTCTGCCGGTCTTCGGGCGGCGGCTCGTTTGGGTCGAGGCTCTCGCCCTCGCCGTTGGTTTCGTCCTCACCCGCGAGCTTCGCGACCGCGACGACCCGGTCTCCCTCTGCGAGGTCGATGAGCTTGACGCCCATGGTGGCGCGGCCCGTTTCGCGCACGTCCGAGACGGCGATCCGGATGAGGATTCCCTGCTCGGTGATCAGGAGGAGGTGGTCCGACTCCGCGACCGAGGAGATGCCGACGACGGGGCCGTTCTTCTCGGTGACCTTCACGTTGATGACGCCGGTCCCGCCACGGCCCTGCTCGCGGTACTCGGAGGCATCGGTGCGCTTGCCGTAGCCCTTCTCCGTGACGGCGAGGAGAGTTCCGGATTCCCCCACGAGATCCATCTCGACGACGACGTCTCCCTTGCGCAACTGGATGCCCTTGACGCCCGTCGTGTCGCGGCCCATCCCCCGCACGTTCGTTTCGTCGAACTTGATTCCCATTCCGGCCCGCGTTCCGAGGAAGACCTTGCGCGTCCCGTCCGTGATCTGAGCCGACAGGAGCTCGTCGCCCTCCTCGAGCTTGATCGCGATGATCCCCTTTTCGCGCGGGTTGCCGTACGCGGACAGAACCGTCTTCTTCACGGTGCCGTTCCGCGTCGCGAAAAGAAGAAACCGGTCCTCCGGGAAGGTCCGCGCCGTCGCCATCGCGGCGACACGTTCGCCTTCCTCGAGGGCCAGGAAGTTCACGAGCGCCTTTCCCCGCGTCGCGGGGCCGAGCGAAGGAAGGTCGTAGACCTTGACCCAGTGCACCCGCCCTCTGTTCGTGAAGGCAAGGAGGTAATCATGGGTCGAGCCGACGAACAGGTGCTCGACGATGTCCTCGGCCGTGGTCGTGGCGCCCATGCGGCCCTTGCCGCCGCGCCGCTGGGCGCGGTAGATCGAGAGCGGCGTCCGCTTCGCATACCCGCCGCGCGAGATCGTGAGCACGACCTCCTCCTCGGCGATGAGGTCCTCCATTTCGAGCGTTCCGGCCTCGGCCTGGATCTCGGTTCGGCGCGGGCTTGAGAAACGTTCTTTCACGTCGAGAAGCTCGCTGCGGATGATCGCCGAGACCCGCGTGCTTTTCGCGAGAATGTCCTTGAGGTCGGCGATGAGGGCGAGGACCTCGCGATACTCCGTGAGGATCTTCTCCCTCTCGAGGCCCGTGAGGCGCTGGAGGCGCATGTCGAGAATCGCCTGCGCCTGCACGCCGTCGAGCCTCAAGAACCCGTTCTCGGCCCGCGCCGACGCGGAGACCTCGAGGCTCTCGACACCGAGAAACTGCTCGAGCTTGCCCTTCTCCACGGCGATTTCGGCGCACAGGCGCTCCTTGGCGTCCGCGGGGTCCCTGCTCCCCCGAATGATCGCGAGGACGCGGTCGAGGTTCGCGAGAGAGACGGCGAGACCCAGGAGGAGGTGCGCACGCTCCTCGGCCTTTCTCAGGTCGTACTGTGTTCGCCGGACGACGACCGTGCGTCGGTGGTCGAGGAAAAGCCGCAGGAGGTCCCTGAGCGGAAGGACGCGCGGCTGTCCGTCCACGATGGCGAGGAAGATGATCCCGAACGAGGACTGCAGCGGCGTGAGGGCGAGGATCTGGTTCAGGACGACCTGGGCCACGGCGTCGCGCTTGACGTCCACGACGATCCGCATCCCCTCGCGGTCGGACTCGTCCCGGATCGCCGTGATCCCCTCGAGGCGCTTCTCGTTCACGAGGTGGGCGATGAGCTCGATGAGGCGCGCCTTGTTGACCTGAAACGGGATCTCCGTGATGACGATCGACTCGCGGTCGCCCTTTTTCGACTTCTCGATCCCGGCCCTCCCGCGCACCTGGAGAATTCCGCGACCCGTCCGGTAGGCGTCCACGATCCCCTGTCGGCCGAGGATGATCCCGCCCGTCGGAAAGTCGGGGCCGGGCACGGCCCTGATCAGCGCCGCCAGGTCCGTCTTCGAGTCGTCGAGAAGCAGGACGGCCGCGTCGCACGCCTCGGCGAGATTGTGCGGCGGGATCTTCGTCGCCATGCCGACCGCGATGCCCTCGGCACCGTTCACGAGGAGATTCGGGAACCGGGACGGGAGAACGACGGGTTCCTGGAGCGAGCCGTCGTAGTTCAGCGTCCAGTCGACCGTCTCCTTGTCGATGTCGTCGCCGAGAAGCTCCTCGGCCAGGCGTGTGAGACGAATCTCCGTGTAGCGCATCGCGGCAGCGGCGTCGCCGTCCACGGAGCCGAAATTGCCCTGCCCGTCCACGAGCGGCTCGCGCAGGGAGAACGGTTGCGCCATTCGGACGATCGTGTCGTAGATCGCCGCGTCGCCGTGCGGATGGTACTTGCCCATGACGTCGCCGACGAGGCGCGCCGACTTCTTGTACGGCCGGTTGTGCCGGTTTGCCTGCTCCCACATCCCGAAAAGGACGCGGCGATGCACGGGCTTGAGGCCGTCGCGCACGTCCGGCAGCGCGCGGCCGACGATGACGGACATCGCGTAGTCGAGGTAGCTCCTCCGGATCTCCTCCTCGATCGAGACGGGGATCTTCTCGGTCGGGTCGAGTGTCGGGGGCTTTTCGGGTGTGTCGGTCATTCCAGAAGACTGCTTTCGATACGCATCGGGGAACGGAAGATTCTCTTAGAAGGTGAAGGGCCGGAAACGCGCCGGTGCTCTGCGGGGCGCGGGCGCGCCGCCTCTCCTTTTTTCACCCTTCGAAGAAATCCAAAAAAACCAACAGGCCTGTCTCTCTCAAATATCCAGATTGGAAACGTTGAGCGCGTTCGCCTCGATGAACTCGCGGCGCGGCTCGACCGCGTCGCCCATGAGGATCGTGAAGATCTCGTCGGCTTCGACGGCGTCCTCGACACGAACCTGGAGAAGACGGCGCGTCTCGGGATTCATCGTCGTCCCCCAGAGTGTCTCGGGGTTCATCTCGCCCAGGCCCTTGTAGCGGTTGATCGTGAGTCCTTTCTCGGCGCTCTGAAGGACCGCGTCCACCGCCTCGGGCAGCGTCGCGAGCGTCTGTTCGGCGAGGGCGCCGTTCGCGAGGAGACGGTAGGGCCCGTCCAGGAATCCGTCGAGGCGACCCGCGAGTTCTCCCACCTTGCGGATCTCGTAGCCCCCGAGGAACGCCGCGTCGACGACGCCCGTCTTCGGGACGCCATTGACGGTCTGCCTCACGTGAATCGCATGACCGCCGTGCTCCTCGTCGACGCGGATCTCGAAGGCCTCCACGACGGCCGCGAGTTCCTGGGCGGCCTTTTCGAGCCGCGGGCCTTCCGCGAGGGCCGCGGGCTCCGTGAGGCCGCAGCGCACGAGCGTTCTCAGGAGAGCCTCGGGGAAACCCCGCACCGACAGGCGCCCGACGAGCCCGCGCCACTCCTGCATCTCCGCGACGAGGGCCGTGAGCGCCGCGCCGGAGGCCGATTTCTCGGACGTCTCGGAGATGAGCGTCCGGTCCTCGCCAAGGCGTGCGAGGAGAAAGCGCGCCTTCTCCTTCTCATCCTTGAGGAACGTCTCCTTCTTTCCCTCGGCCGCCCGGAACAGCGGCGGCTGCGCGATGTAGAGGTACCCGCGCTCGATCGCGGCGCGCATCTGGCGGAAGAAGAACGTGAGGAGAAGCGTCCGGATGTGGCTGCCGTCCACGTCCGCGTCCGTCATCAGGATGATCTTGTGATACCGGATCTTGGCCGGGTCGAAGTCCTCGCCGATCCCGGCGCCGAGCGCGAGGATGAGCGAGCGGATCTCGGCGAAGGCGAGCATCTTGTCGAAACGCGCCTTTTCGACGTTCAGGATCTTTCCCTTGAGGGGGAGGATCGCCTGCGTGCGGCGGTCGCGGCCCTGCTTGGCCGAGCCGCCGGCCGAGTCGCCCTCGACGATGAAGATCTCCGAAAGCGCCGGGTCTCCTTCCTGGCAGTCCGCGAGCTTTCCGGGGAGCCCCGCGCCGTCGAGCGCGCCCTTGCGGCGGACGAGCTCTCGCGCCTTGCGGGCCGCCTCGCGGGCGCGCGCGGCGTCGACGATCTTCTCGACGACGCGCCGTGCGACTTTCGGATTCTCCTCGAAGAATCTCGAGAGCTTCTCGTAGGTGACCGTCTGGACCCACGTCTTGGCCTCCTGCGAGACGAGCTTCTCCTTCGTCTGCGCGGAGAATTTCGGGTCGCGGATCTTGAGCGAGACGACCGCCGTGAGGCCCTCGCGGCAGTCGTCGCCGGAGAGCGTCGTGTCCTTGAGGTTCTTCGTGAGGCCGCTCGCCTCGGCGTATCGCTGGATCGCGCGCGTGAGCGCGGCCTTGAGCCCCTCGAGGTGCGTCCCGCCGTCCTTGTTCGAGATCGTGTTCGTGAAGCAGAAGATCTGCTCGGCGTACCCCTCGTTCCACTGGAGGGCAACGTCGAGCCTTTCGTGCTTCGCGTCCTGGGCGGCGTCGCCGGACGGGTTCTTGACGTCCGCGAACGTGATGACCGCGTCGTGAAGCGGTGCCTTGTTTTTGTTGAGATGCTCGACGAACGACTTGATCCCGCCTTCGTAGTTGAAGGTATGCCTCTTCTCGCCCTTCGGGTCCCGCTCGTCGACCGCCTCGATCGTGACACCCGGGTTCAGGAACGCGAGTTCGCGCAGCCGCTGCGACAGCGCGTCGAAGTTGTAGCTGGTCACCGAGAAGATCTCGGAATCGGCCTTGAACGTGATCGTTGTGCCTGTCTTTCCTGTCCTCCCGACTTCGCGGAGGGGCTCGACGGGCACGCCCCTCGCATACCGCTGTTGCCAGACCTTGCCCTCGCGCTTGACCTCGACGAGCAGGGCGCCGGCCAGCGCGTTCACGACGGAGAGGCCGACACCATGGAGGCCGCCCGAAACCTTGTAGGCGTTGTCGTCGAACTTGCCGCCGGAGTGGAGGTCCGTCAGGATGATCTCGAGCGTCTCGCGCTTGTGGATCGGGTGTGGCCCAACCGGGATGCCGCGCCCGTTGTCCTCCACCGTCACGGAATCGTCCGCGTGAACGACGACGCTGATCGTGTCGCAATAGCCCGCCTGGGCCTCGTCGATCGCGTTGTCGACGAGCTCGGTCACCATGTGGTGGAGGCCCGTGATGTCGTCGGTGTTCCCGATGTACATCCCGGGCCGCTTGCGCACGGCCTCGAGCCCCTTCAGAAGCTTGATCGACGCGGCGCCATAGTCGCCGCTGCCGTTCCCGGCCGCGGCGGGCGGAGCGCTGCCCGGCGGAGTCGCCACGGGCTCCCCCGTCGTGCTCATCGCGCCCCTCCGCGTGCCACGCGGGTTGCGGCACGGCCGGCGCCGAGGATGCCTTCGCGGCCCAGGCGGCCGGCCGTCATCCGGTAGAGCGCTCCCGCCGGAAGCGGCAGCCCCCGTACGGCGTCGGGCCGGGCGGACGAGAGAAAGACCTGGCCGTCCCCGGGCAGCGCCTCGGCGAAGGCGGCGAGGGGGCGCGGGTCCCACTCGGAGTCGAAGTCGTCGAAGGCGAGGACGGGCGGGTCGCCCGCCGACTCGGCCATGAGCGTCATCTCCGCGAGCGTCCACGCGAGCAAGAACGTCCGCGTCTCGCCGGAGGACGCGCGGGCCGCCACGGGGATTCCTTCTGCGCGGAGGACGAGGTCGTCACGATGGGGGCCGACGAGACACCGCCGGGCGCGCCGCTCGTCGGCCTTGTTCTCCCTCACGAGTGCCGCGAGAGCCGCCGAGAGCCGGGAGGCGTCGCCCTCGGCCGGCAGATCGCTCTCGAGTTCGAGCGCAAGGTTGCGGAAGGGGCAGCTGAGGGCCTCCGCGGCTCGCGTGATCTCCATTTCGAGACGGGCGCGGGTCCTGCGGCGCGCCTCGGCGAGGCGGCCTCCCATCTCGACGAGCGTCGCTTCGTAGACGGCCATCTCGTCCGCGTCGAAGCGCGGGGAGAGCGCCAGGAGCCGCGTCTTTGCAGCGCGTGCTTTCTCGTAGCGCGCGAGCGTGCGGGCGTGCTCGGCGTCGATCGCGAGCGCCGCCCGGTCCAGCGC
>JBAUSZ010000146.1:0-18592 GCA_049581965.1 Thermoanaerobaculia bacterium
GCCTGAGCGAGCGCGTCCGGCGAGGAGAGGTCCGCCCGCCGCGTCGCGAGACGCGGGACGCCCGCGAGCGCGCCGAGCGCGGCCTCGCTCCGGTCCACCGCGGTCACGTCGAAGCCGTCCTCCGCGAGCGTCCGTGCGACGAACGCTCCGACGAGGCCGGCTCCGAGTACGGTCACGTGCGACATGGATCGATTATGGGCCCGGATTCGATTGATAAGATCACCCAGGACGATGAGCACGAAAGAGGCGAGATATACGCAACGCCTCTTGAGCCAGTCGACGTGGTGGAAGCGCCTGCTCGACGTGCAGCGGCCCTACCGAAGGCATCTGCAGCACCTTCGACTCGGGCTTGTCCTCGAGGTTGGCTGTGGCATTGGCCGCAACCTGATCAATCTCGGGGGCCGCGGCTCGGGAGTCGGTGTGGACCACAACGCATACTCCGTTGCGGTCGCGAGATCGCGAGGGCTAATCGCACTCACTCCCGAAGAATTCCGCGCCTCGCCTTACGCGGAGGAGCGGGGCTTCGACTCGCTCCTGCTCTCGCATGTCGTCGAGCATCTGCACGTTGACGGAGCCGCCGCGCTTCTCAGAGAGTACCTGGGTTATTTGAGGCCAGGCGGGCGCGTCGTTCTCATCACTCCCCAGGAGGCGGGATACAAATCCGATCGGACGCACCTGACTTTCGTGGACCATCGTCTGGCGGCTCTCCTCCTCGAAGGCTGCGGGTTGGAGATTTCGAGACAATACTCCTTCCCTCTGCCACGGTTCTTCGGCTGGTTGTTCAAGTACAACGAGTTCGTCACGATCGGAGAGAAGGCAGCATAGGACTCAGGGCAGTTCGGGACTTTCCGGGGAGCGGAGTCAGTCCGTCGGAGCTAGGGCACGCACCCGGACTTCGTAATCGCCGAACTTTGCGGCCGTAATCGGATAAAGCCGATCGAAGAAATCATCGAATTGAGAGCGAGGCCCGTGGCTTGGGCTGACTGAATCGACGAGATACTTCTCCGTTCTCCAGACAACGGCGCTGCGACTACCCGAAGCCAGCAACTCGCGCTCCATTTCCTTCTGGACCGCGGGCGAGGTCTGGACGCCGGGGTCGTATTGAAACCACTTCGTATACGGAAGGCGGGAAGAAATCAGAAACAAAAGGATTGGGTTGGCGGAGGTCAGGGCCTGGGTTGAGCCCACTGCTACAAAGCGGCTCTTCGGCGCCGCCAAGCTGTCGGCGTAAGCGACGGCCATTTTCGCGTCCGCCCGAACGAGGGTGCACTGCCAGGGCCAGAGGCTCGCGGCGAGTCCGCGGTTAAAGAACACGGCCGCTGGGAAGGACAGAGAAGGCACGGCCGACGCCCAGGTGAAGAGGGCAAGGCCGATCACAGCGGCACGGCGAGCCGGGCGAAGCGGCTCAAGCAGGAGTGCCGCTCCTAAGAGGGACAGAGTCAACATGGGAAGCAGGTGCTGCCTGTCCGCGCGCGCCCAGAAGTAGTGCCCGAAAGCCGCGGCCACGAGGCCAAACGTGGCAGACGCACGAAGGAGTGGCGATTCCCGGAGCGCCGACCGTGCGGAATAAACGACGGTGCAGGCCAGGGCGAAGAACGCCAACGAAAGGAATCCGGCGTCTCGAGCGTGATCCTCCGAAACTGTGAGCACGAGAGGGAGGAGGCCTCCCACGGCGACACACCCCGCGGCCAGACGACGAGTTCTGCCCTGGGAGACGGCGAGAGTCCATGCGATGGTCGTCGCGACGAGGGCTGCCTCCGTAGCGATGGCTCTCACGATGCCGAGGACTCCGATCTGAGCGGCCGTGAGGAAATCCGGCTTGAGGTACCGTTCCCCCCCGGCTCCCATGAGGCGGGCCGGCCGGAGGATCGTAGCGTCGAACGCGAGGGTCCACGGGATCCCCCGGAAAAGAGACAACCAGAGCACCAGCACCGCACCAGCCGCGGCCCCGAAGAACACGGCGGGCGTCACGAGCAGGCTGCGTGATTCTTCCGAGCGAGACCGGCAGACGATCTCCAGCAGGAAGACCGCGCCGGCGCAGTATGCGCCGAAGACGGGGCGGGTCAGAACCCCGACGGCGAGCGCCGCACCGGCCGCGCCGTAAAGAAGGGTGGCCGACAGCCCCCGCTCGCTTCGAGCCAGGAGAAAAAGTACAACGGACCCTGTCGCGAATGCGAATCCAATAAATGCGGCGTAAAGCGCGAGAAAGGAAAGAGCGAGGACAAGGAAAGGGACTGGGTACTCTCGTCTAGGGCTCTCCAAGTGCAGCGAGCGAAAGAGGAGATGCAACAGGAGGGTCATCCCCGTTAACAGAAGGACTTCTCCCACCCGCAGTGCCAGCCCGGGATTACCGACGAGACGGAGCAGAAAAGCCAAGATCGTGTAGCCGAGCGGACCGTAGTGTGTGTAGAAATCGATGTAGGGCGTTTTGCCGCTGGCGACGAGTCGGGCCCCCAACAGAAAGAGACTGTCGTCGTAGACGTTGACCGGAACCGAAAGAAGGCCGAGAGCCGATGCGGCGAGAACGAGCAACGTCAGAATCCGGGGAACGAGGCTGCTGGTGCGGGAACCCGATTCGCGCCGGTTCTCCGCGAGGCGAACCGGCGGCGTCTGGGCGACCTGCGGGGCGCTCATCCCTTCTTCACCTCGAGCGCCTTCCGGCCGGCATGAAAGTCGGTGTGTGGTGCAGCCCGCTGCTGAAGGCTACGGCGTCGAAGGAACGGTCTGCGAAGGGAAGATGACAGGAGTCGGCCTGGCCCCAGTCCGACGCGGAGAACTTCCGGTGCGCCTCGGAGATGTCGAACAGACGCGAGACCTTGTCGGGACGGACCATCTCAACGAAGCGCTTGGCGATCGCTCGCCAGCCCCGAGGCGCCAAAGGGTCGAACTCGCCACGCCCCTTGACGAGGAGATCGCAGCACCGCCGTTCGACGCCAGAAGCGCCCGACGGCTCCGGTCTGCGGTTGCCTCGTATCGAGTCCCTTCCGGGGTCTCTCATCGGGGTTACGGCCGGTTGAGCGGGCGGTCGTATTGGGGGGAGAAGATCGTCCGATGGACGCGAAACATGTCCTGGATCGTGGCGAGAATGTTGGGCAGCGTGGTCGAAGACCCCCTACCGAATTCCCGCGGGAAGGTTTGAACACCCACTTCACCCACGCGGAAGCCCTTGACCGTCGTCTTGATGGCGATCTCGGCTCCAACGAACGGACTTGTCGACTGCAGGTCGAGCTCGTCGGCCACACCTTTCCGTATCATTCGGAGGCCGCAACTGATGTCACGGTACCGAGTCTGGAAAAGCAGCCGCAGCACCTTATTGTAGACGTATGAGATGAAGATCCGGAGGCCGGAGTACCGCTTCGCATAGCGGAACGTGATGATCAGGTCGTAATAATCTCGGAGCCGGATCAGTCTCCTCAGGTCGCTCATGTCGTACTCGTCATCTCCGTCCGTGAAGCAGATCCACTCGTAGCGTGCCGCCTTGAATCCGCTTCGGAGGGCTTCTCCGTACCCCATGTTCCGCGCGTGATGAACGACGTGAACGCAGGGCATCGTACGCGCAAGCTCGTCTGCCACCTCCCCGGCACGGTCCGGCGAACCGTCGTCGACAATAATCACCTCGTACTCGCTTGCCAGCTCGTTCATGATCGCCACGGCCTTGCGAGTCACGCGCTCGACGGTAGCCTCGTCCCGATAGACCGGGAAAAAGAGGCTGATCTGGATTGCGCTCTCCGTCATCGCAGCCACTAAATGTCGAGCCGGCGAAACACGGCCCAAGGGGTTGCTCTCAAGAGAATGACGACAGGATACCAAAGCCAGGGGAGATAACGCCGCCCTCGCTCGCGCCCCAGGGCACGGCTCACTCGCTTCGCCACCCGCTTGGGGTCCGCCGCGGGCAGCAGAAGCCTGCGTCCATAGGAAAGCTGCGTGTCGATGTATCCCAGCACGTAAAACGCCACGGTGAGCCCTCGAGGCTCGCCCAAGAGCCGCAAGCTCTCGAAGTAGCTCTCGAGCGCCCGCTTTGCGGCGGCATAAAGGACGTTGCTGGATCGACCGCGAAGGCCAGCGACGGAACCGAAGCCGACGATCGTCCCGTGCCCCTGGGAGATCAGCCGCGGCAGCAGCCGTGCCACTACGGAGCTAACGCTGAGCAGGTTGACGCGGACGAGCCGCTCGGCCAGCTCGGGCCCGAGCAGCCCGTTGTC
This sequence comes from Thermoanaerobaculia bacterium, assembly GCA_049581965.1. GTDB lineage: Bacteria > Acidobacteriota > Thermoanaerobaculia > UBA5066 > UBA5066 > Fen-183. Next base: position 4,203 of record JBAUSZ010000146.1, read on the forward strand.
GCGCGGCTCCACCGCTCCCACCGGAAACAGGATAGCCGCGATCGTCTGACCCGAAGGTACGGCTCGCTCGACCGCCGCGGCGAGGCCCTCGTGCTCTGCGGCGTCGGCAGCAATGGTCCGCGCGGTTACTCCAAACCGGATCGTGAGATCGGAGGCCAGCGGCAGCAGGTCCAGCGCGTCGGAAGAGATGAGAACGAGCGGGTGGCCCCTGCGGGCGAGCTCTTCAGCGAGGGCACGGCCCAGCCCGGAGGAAGCGCCAATGACGACACATGTCATAGCCTGAGGCGTTCCGAGATTTCCGAGCGGTATAGGCGAAGCGGATCGAAGACACGAAGAAACTGCCGGAAGGACTCGAATTCCGAATAGCACGCCTCCACGGTTTCCTCCGACAGTCGGGAATCTTTCATTATGTTGGGAAGGCCTCGCGCCTCCCGCACCACCGCGTCGAGGAACTCAGCCAGGCGCTCCGTCCCCGGGCCGTTGGGAAAGTCCAAAGCCAGACAGACCCCCGTCCCATCGAACCGTAACAGGCTGCGTTCTCCCTTGAAGAGCTTGCAGGACGCGAGCGCGATCGGGACACCAAAGCGCGCAAGGCTTCGGCGAAGGGTGGCGGCAAGGTTCTCGAAGGCTGCGACGGGCACGAGCATCTGGTATTCGCGAAAGCCCTTGCTTCCGAACAGCTTGTAGTAGGCAACCTTGCGGGCGACCGGAAAGAGAAACTCGAAGAGGGATTGACCCTGCGCGCGACTAGAGGTTCTCTGGGCAAGCTCGAAAGCGGCGTTGAAGACGGGGGTCGTTGCACCGTTGAAAAGAGAGATTCCCCATCGGCCGCGGTCCTCCGCCTTTATCGGCACGAATCCCTCGCCGCCGTAGCGGGCGGGTCCGGATCCGGGCCGGAAGTTCCCGGTATAAAGAAATCCCCGGCCAAAGGACGAGCCCGAAACGGACAGGTTGTGCCATGTGTAGAGAAACCGGCTGTTCGGCGCCCATTGCTCGAGGAGGGGCACGGCCTCCTCCAGCCGTCCCAGTGAGAACCTCCGGATCTCCATTCGCGTCCCGTCCAGCCGGTCGAGAGCGAGTGTCGAGGAGAGGATCTGTCCCGTCAGGCCGAGGCCTCCGCACGTCAGCTCGAAGAGATCTGAATGGCGGTCGCGGCTCAGGGCGAGAATCCCATGAGCGGGATGAAAGAGCTTGAGCGCGAGGACGCGTCGCCGGAAGGTGCCGTCCCGGAAATGGTTCTTTCCATGGGCATCGGCAGCGATGCATCCGCCGATCGTAATCAAGGGGTAGCCGGGCTGCGCGGGCAGATACCAGCCGTGCGGCGTGGCCACCGAGTGAAGCTGACCGAGCGTTAGTCCGGCTTCGCATTCCAGCATTCCGCGCTCTGTGTCGAAAGCGAGGATGCGATTGAAGGCCCGCGTCTCCTGCACCGTCGTCCGCGCGCCGAAGCTGGCCGCAGCATAGGAGTAGCCACCCCCGCGAACCGTTCGGAGCGCGTCGGGCGGGAGCTGGGCGATCTGGCGATAACGATCGGGGCAAGCGACGGATTCACGGCGCCGAACGGCTCCGTCGAAGCTCACGAGCCATCTCGATTCGACCGGGACCCCAAGACCTGAACAAGTGCGATCGTTCGCGCACTCCGTAGGGAGCGAGGAGTCCAAGCTCAACGTGCGAACATATTACAGGCTACCCCTCGCACCCAGCCGCCTTTACCTCCGGCGCAGGCCCAGGATGCTCAGGAAGAAGCTCGAGAACACAATCTGCGTCCCCACAGTCACGCAGGTGGCGGCCGGGATCACGAGACGCAAGCTTTCGGAATACGAAATCCCGCCGAAGTTGGCGCCGCTCCACAGCTGTATGGCCCGGCCGATGAGCGCCAGGCCTCCGGCCACGATCAGCGCCCCCGCACTGAGGCCCCGCTCCAGCGTGAAGATGCGGAAGAGAATCGGATAGCGTGGCGAGGGCGCGATCAATCCCTCCGTGACGGAGAAGATCTCCGTGAAGACTGCGAAGAGACAGAGTTGCATCCCGACGACGATCGCCATCGAGCAGACGAGGAGGCTGTTCGTGTCCAGAGTAAATCCCGAGAGCTCGAGAGGCCGGAGAAGGAGCCGCGCCCCGAGCGTCGCCCCGAACAGCAGGGACAGGACGCCGGGCAGGAAAAAGAGCCACCGGGGCGAAAACAGCAGCATGAACCGCAGGTGCCGCCAGACCCGCCGCGCACCGCTCTTGCTCCAGCCGAACGGCTCCGAAGGATGTGCAACGACAGGTACCTCGGCGATCGCGAGGCCGCCCCGCGCTGCCTTGATTGTCATTTCCGAGGCGTACTCGAATCCCGTCGTACGAAGATCGAGACCGCGAATCGCATCGCGGCGGAACGCGCGAAAACCGCACGCAACATCCCGGAGTTTCGTGCCGAAGAGCAGCCGCGAGAGCCATGAGAGAAGGGGCAAGAGGATGAGCCGGTCGTGCCACGAGATTGCTCCGGGCACCGAGCTTCCTCCCCCCGATGACAGCCGGCACCCGACAACGAGATCGGCGCCCGCGCTCAGCGCACGCAGAAACGGACCAATTGCTGTGAAGTCGTCACCTCCAGTTCCCCCGCCAGTCACGATGTTCGCGCCCCGGGCGGCTTCGATTCCGGCAAGCATCGCGCCTCCGTAACCGGGCTCCGCAGCGGTCACGAGGCGCGCGCCGTGTCGGCGCGCCTCCTCGGGGGATCCGTCCTCGCTGCCGTCGTCCACGACGAGAACCTCGCCCGAGACGCCATTACGCGCCAGACCGTCCCTTGCGGCCGTGATGCATCCGCCAATGGTGCGCGATTCGTTGCGGCACGGGATCAGTACCGTGACCCCGGGCGTTTCTACCCCCGCGGCGCTGCGGCCACTCGCCGCCTCGGCCGCCGATCCCACCGCTCCGCTCCCGCCAAGCCCGGTGATCGCGGGGCCGCCGTCAAGACCTGGCCCCCGCGAAGGTCCCATGAGCCCCACAGCTCGCGCGCCGAGGCGCTCCCCCAGCCGTGAGTCGCGCAGGAGGATGCGCCATTCGGCCCGGGAGAGCGCCGACGCCCCTCGGAGGACACGAGGCCATCCGCGACCCCAGGCGGCGAGGAGGCAGTTCAGGTCGATGGACATATGCGCCGCACGAAGCACGGAGGGGGCGTTGCGTGCCGTGCCGAGCGCGTTCGCATGACGGCGAAGGACCTCCTCGAGCTGGCGGCGCATCTCGGCCGGCCGCCCTGCCGCGGTAACGGTCTGCGAACGGCCGTGGACGCGAAAGCACGCCAGAAGCAGCGGTGCGTAGAGTGTTTCACCCTGTGAGGCGATCTTCAGCCAAAAATCCCAGTCGGCCGAATACCAGAGGCGCTCGTCCAGTCCTCCCACTTCGAGCGCAAGCCGGCGGCTCACGATTGGCGCCGGGAGCGCGACGAAGTTCTGCACGAGGAGCCGGTCGATCACGAGCGCGGGCGGAAGAGGCTCTCCGTCCTCGGGCAGCGGGCAACGCCACCTTCCAAGTCTCCAGCCGGCCGCGTCGATGAACCAGACGGGGTGAAGGGCCATCGCCGCGCCAGGATGATCCGAGAGAACCCCTTTCAACGCCGTGATGCGCCCCGGCAGCCACACGTCGTCCTGATGGAGAAAGCCGACGTAACGTCCGGAGGCCTGCGCGAGCGCGCGGTTTGTGTTCGCAACCCAGTTTCCGGTGCGTTCCCCGGAAAGCACGCGGATCGGAAGCCGCCCGACGAACCGCCGCACGACGTCGAGTGTCGCGTCCGTCGAGCCGTCGTCGACGACCAGGATCTCAAGCTCGTCGACTGCACGGCCTTGGGACTCGATCCCAGCGAAAGTCCGTGCGAGGTAGCGTCCCCCGTTGTAGGTCGGCATGATCACCGAGAGCCATGGCTCCAAGCCGCGCTCCGGCGCTCCGACGTCAGTCATAGACCCCGTGGAAGACATCCCTGGGGGGGCGCGTCTCGGGAAGCGATCCCGGAAGGCGCAAGCCGGCCGGAAGCAGAAACCCCGGCCCCGTTAAGTCCCGGAGCGCCACACGATGCCGCCCGAGCCCGACCTGAAGCTCCCCGTCCACAGCGTTTCCGTCCATGTATAACGCAGTGTTCCAGGGCTGCCCCTTCCCATCGTAGAGACGATAACGGCCCGCCCAGCGGCTCTCGAAAGGCGTCTCGCCCGCGCCGTTAATTTGCACGCCGGAGAGGAGTACGTTCGGGCTCACACGCACGTAGGAGCGGACCACGTACCTCGCTAGAAGCGGCGCGAGCGTCTGCGTCCGATAGTTGAGGATAACGACCTTAGGTTGTTCCGCGAATGCTGCATCGAGCTCGGAGAAGTCGCCTCGCCTCGCGGCCTCGACGACGACGCCCACGGCCTGCGCGTCCCACCAGATCCAGCCGACGTGCCGGCGCGTCGCGATCATCCACGTACCATCGAGGTAGCGATCCTCAAGTCCGAGAAGGCTCTCGACTTCTCGAACGATGCTCAACTGATCCTCATTCGATGCGCGCACGTATCTTAGGTTTCGGGGAACGGAGAGCACGAGGGCCGCCACCAGGACGAGAAGAACGCGAGATGCCAGCCCGGGCGCCCGGCGGGCCAAGGCGCGCGGCACCTCGAAACTGAAGACGGAGAGCGCGACAATCGGAAGTACGAACACATAAGGCCACGTCTGCACCCCGAAGAACACGCACGGAGGCACGACGACTGCGACGACGAGGAGGCGGCGGGCGCCGTCGGGAAGCTCCCGGAAGCGGTGGGCCGCAAAGATGACCCCGGCCGCGCAGAGGGCATACGGGATGAGGTTTCGGGTGAACGTCTGGGTGACGTAGATGTCGAGTCCGCCGTAAATGCCGAGCGCGTGAGCCGCGAATCGGAGGGGACTGACGAACACCATCCGCAGAACCGCTAGAGCGCCAGTTCCGAGGCCTCCGAACCAGGCCACGTAACCGAGGATCGCCGAGGAGATGCCGGCAGCGAACGCAAGGGTCTCCCGAATGGCCAGAGCCCTCGAGGTGGGGCGAAGAGCGCCCCATGCCCATCCAACGCCCAAAGCCGCGACGGCGAGGGCCGCCTTCTGCGTGCTCAGGAACGCGGCTCCGGCCAGCAAACCGGAAAAAGCGGCAGCGCGCACGCCCGGCCACGTCGCGGCCATCATGGCGGAGGCAATGAAGAACACCGAGACCGAATCGGAACGAACACGAAACGAGCGTTCCATGAAGTTCGAGAAGGACAGGAGGACGGCAACGGAGAACGCGGACTCCGCCGCGGTCCCTCCCAGTCGCCTCCCCATCCATCCCACGAGAAGGGCGACGAAAAGCGCAAGGACGAGGCCTTCGACGCGAGCGGCGAGCATCAACGAGGCCGCATCGTGCGTGACGGACCGCGCAAGGTCGAAGACGTACGCATAGAGAACGGTCTTAACGGGGTCGTACCCACGGTAGAGGCCGTCGGGAATCACGATCGAGAAGGCCGCCTGGAAGAACTCGTCCATCACGATCCGGGCCCGAAGAGACGCCAGGACGAGCAGCGGGACCTTAACGAGAATCAGGAGGACGCACGCCCCTGAGGCGATCCATAAGCCTGAATCGACGCGTCCCGCACGAGACGTGCTCTCCATCCGACGATATTACGGGAACCGTGCGCCCGCGGCCCCGAAGGAGAGGCGGGCGGGTTGGCGCGAGAAGGGTGACGCACCGCGCGGGATATTCACCTTCCGGGAAATCTGAGTTCCTCTTCCTCCGAACCCGAAAACAAAAGAAAAGGCCCGGCGTTTCCGTCGGGCCCGAAAAGAACCAGGAAAAGAGAGACGGGGCTTAGTACATCCCGCCCATGCCGCCGCCGCCGCCCATGCCGCCGCCGGCCGGAGCCTTGTCCTTCTCCTTGATCTCGGAGACGAGGGCTTCCGTCGTGAGCATGAGTCCGGCAATGGACGCGGCGTTCTGGAGCGCCGACTTCGTAACCTTGGCCGGGTCGACGATGCCCGCCTTGAGCATGTCTTCCGTCTTCTCGGTCTGGGCGTTGAAGCCGATGAAGCCGCCCTTCTCCTTCAGCTCCTTCACGATCACGGAGCCCTCGAGCCCCGCGTTCGCGATGATCTGACGAGCGGGCTCCTCGAGCGCGCGCTTGACGATGTTGACGCCGATCTGGATGTCGCCGTGCTCCTTGAGCTTGTCGACCTCGACGATGGCGCGCAGGAGCGCGACGCCGCCGCCCGGAACGATGCCGTCTTCCACGGCCGCCTTCGTCGCGTGCATGGCGTCCTCGACGCGGGCCTTCTTCTCCTTCATCTCGGTCTCGGTCGCGGCGCCGACCTTGATGATCGCGACGCCGCCGACGAGCTTCGCGAGCCGCTCCTGGAGCTTCTCGCGGTCGTAGTCCGAGGTCGTTTCCTCGATCTGCGCCCGGATCTGCTTGACGCGGCCCGTGATCGCCTCGCGGCGCTTCTTGTCGCCCGTGTCGACCACGATCGTCGTGTTGTCCTTGTCGACCGTGATCTTCTTGGCCTCACCGAGGTCTTCCCACTTCACGTTCTCGAGCTTGATGCCGAGGTCCTCGGAGATCATCTTGCCGCCCGTGAGGATCGCGATGTCCTCGAGCATGGCCTTGCGCCGGTCGCCGAAGCCCGGGGCCTTGACCGCGGCCACGTGCAGCGTGCCGCGGAGCTTGTTCACGACGAGCGTCGCGAGCGCCTCGCCCTCGACCTCTTCCGCGATGATGAGGAAGGGACGGTTCTGCTTGGCGACCTGCTCGAGAACCGGGAGGAGGTCCTTCATCGAAGAAATCTTCTTCTCGTAGATGAGGATCTTCGCGCTCTCGAGGATGCCTTCCATGCGCTCGGCATCCGTCACGAAGTACGGCGACAGGTAGCCGCGGTCGAACTGCATGCCCTCGACGACCTCGAGAGTCGTGTCGAGGCCCTTGGCCTCCTCGACCGTGATGACGCCGTCCTTGCCGACCTTGTCCATCGCCTGCGCGATGATCCCGCCGATCTCCTGGTCGCCGTTGGCCGAGATCGTGCCGACGTGGGCGATCTCCTTGGCGTCGACCGTCTTCTTCATGGAGTTGACCGCGTCCACCGCCTTCTTGACGGCGAGGTCGATGCCGCGCTTGATCTCCATCGGATTGCCGCCCGCCGTGACCATCTTGATCCCCTCGCGATAGATGGCCTGCGCGAGGACCGTGGCCGTCGTCGTGCCGTCGCCGGCGATGTCCGAGGTCTTGGAGGCGACCTCGCGGACCATCTGGGCGCCCATGTTCTCGAGCGGGTTGTCGAGCTCGATTTCCTTGGCGACCGTGACGCCGTCCTTCGTGATCGTCGGGGAGCCGAACTTCTTGTCGATGACGACGTTCCGGCCCTTGGGACCGAGCGTCACCTTGACCGCGTCGGCAAGCTTGTTGACGCCCCGGAGGATGTTCTGGCGGGCGTCTTCGCCGTAGGTGATGTTCTTGGCAGCCATTTCTCTTCCCTCTTCCTTACTTCATCTCGACGATCGCGAGAACCTCGTCCTCGCGGAGGATCAGGTACTCGCTCTCTTCGATCTTGATTTCGGTGCCGGCGTACTTGCCGATCAGGATGCGGTCGCCCTTCTTGACGTCGAGGGGAATCCGCTTGCCGTTGTCGTCGAACTTGCCTTCGCCGACGGCCTCGACTTTGGCCTCCATCGGCTTCTCCTTGGCGGTGTCGGGGATGATGATCCCGCCGCGAACCTGCTCCTTGGGTTCGACGCGCTTGACCAGGATCCGGTCGTACAGGGGACGGACCTTCATGAGTGACTCCTTTCCTTCGAAAGACGCTGAGGGCCTTGCCCTCTAGTGATCTTTTGTTGGCTCGCGGAAAGCTCTGTTAGCAGAGCCTCACCACGAGTGCCAATAAACATAGCCAAGAACACAGGATCTGTCAAGGTTCATATAAGATCCCGTGCAAAGTATTTTACAGGAACGAGTTAGCGCCGCGAGAATTCCGCGAGCGTGAAGGCGAGGAAGGCCTTCTGAGCCTCCGAGAGCTCCGGGAAGACTGGCAGGGCGAGGGTTTCCTGCGCCGCGCGCTCGGACTCCGGGAAGTCGCCGGGCTTGCCGCCGAGTGCGGAGAAACACTCCTGGAGATGGAGCGGAACCGGATAGTAGATGGCGCACCCGATGGCCCTTCCCTCCAGAAACTCCTTCAGAGCGTCCCTTCTCCCTCCCCCGACGCGCACGACGAACTGGTTGAACACGTGGTGCCGGCCCGCCGCCTCGCGCGGGAACTGCAGCCCCCCTTTTCCGGACGGAAGGCCGCCGCTTTCGAAATACCGGCGCTCGACCTCCTTCGCGTTCGAACGGCGGGCCTCCGCCCAACCGTCCAGGTACGGGAGCTTCACGTGGAGGACCGCCGCCTGGAGCGCGTCGAGCCGGAAGTTCCCGCCCACGAACTTGTGGTGGTACCGGCTCGTCTCACCGTGCATGCGCATCGCGCGGAGCGCCGCCGCGAGAGCGTCGTCGTTCGTCGTGACCATCCCGCCGTCGCCGAACCCGCCGAGATTCTTCGAGGGAAAAAACGAGAAGGCGCAGGAACCGCCGAGCGCGCCCGCCTTCACGCCCTTGTAGGCCGACCCGAGCGACTGGCAGGCGTCCTCGAGAACGTGGATCCCTTTCCGGTTCGCGACGTCGCGGATCGGGTCCATGTCGGCGCATTGGCCGTAGAGGTGCACGGGCTGGATGAGCTTCGTCTTGGGCGTCAGGGCCCTCTCGAGCTTCGACGGATCGAGGTTGAACGTCCCGGCCTCGATGTCGACGAAGACGGGCCGCGCGCCGACGCGCGCGACGGCGCCAGCCGAGGCGAAGAACGTGTACGGCGACGTCACGACGTCGTCCCCGGGTCCGATCCCGAGCGCCATCATGACGGCGAGCTGCGCATCGGTGCCGGAGGACATGCCGATCGCGTGTCGCGCGCCGACGTAGGCCGCCACGGCCTTCTCGAACGCCTCGACCCGTGGCCCGAGAATGAAGCCCTGGGTCTCGTAGACCTCCGCGGTCACGCGCAGGATCTCGTTCCTCAGCGTCGCGTACTGTTTCCTGAGGTCGAGGAGGGGCACGGGAACGGCGGGAGGGGCGCTCGTCGACGGCACGCAGCTACCCTACACCAGGCCGCGAGCCGAAAGCTCGGACTTGGCCCACGCATAGACGACGGGCGCGACGACGACACCCGGGATCCCGAACGCCGCTTCGAAAACGAGGATCGCGAGGAGCGTCTCCCATGCGGACGCGCCGATGCGCCCGCCGACGATTCTCGCGTTCAGGACGTACTCGAGCTTGTGGATGAGGACGAGGTACGCCAGCGAGAGGACCGCGGCCCACGGCGAGACGCCCAGCGACACGAGAACGATGACCGTGTTCGAGACGAGATTCCCCGCCACGGGGATCAGGCCGCAGACGAAGGTCAGGGCCACGAGAGTGCCCGGCAGGGGGAGCCCCGCTCCGAGGAGCGGCAGGACGGCGAACACGAAGACCGTCGTGAGAACCGTGTTCACCGCCGAGATCTCGACCTGCGCTTTCGCGACCGAGCGGAAGCTCTCGCCGAAGCGGCGGACCCGCTCGCCGAGCGCGGCGGCCAGCGGGCCCCCGGCGCTCGCCGGCGAACGGAAGAAGACGAGGACGCCGACGACGGCCCCGAGGAGCGCGTGCACGAGGCCGCGGACGCCGACGGTGCCCGCGTGGCGCAGCTCGCCCGCGTGCTCGCGGAGCCAATCCGCAACGGCTTCGGTCGATCCGCCGCGGGCCGGGAGCGGGAGCGAGACACCGGCTCCTTCGAGCGTCTCCTTCAGGCGCCCGAGCGCATCCCCCATCCTCTCGAGCACGGCCGGAAGGTCGCCGATCCGGCCCCGGGCGAAACCGTAGAGGAGCACGACCAGGACGGCGACGAGGGCGGCCGCGGCGAGGCCGAGAGCGCCCGCCGCGAGCGCCTGCGCGAGCGAGTGCGAGACACGGTCGCCGCGAAGGCGCCGGGCCATCGCGCGAAGGAGGGCGAAGGCGAGGAATCCCGCGAGGAGCGCGGGGACGAGATGGAGAAAAAGCGCGGCCAGGAGCGCGAGCGCGGAGAGCACGAACGACGCGCGTTCGTAGGGGCCGGCGGCCGGGACCGGGGCGGCTTCGGTCATCGCACGGGATTATCCGTCCCGCTCACATAGGCTTCGGCAAGCCGGTCGCACACGGCGACGAGCGCGTCGCGTTCGGCTCTCAGCCGCGCGATCGCGCCCGGCGCGACGAGGAGCGCGAGCAGCTCACGGGCCTGACGTTCGCGCCAGGTGGCGTACTCGAAAAAGAAGAGAGAAGAGATTCCTGCGAATGGAAGAAGAGCAAAGGCGAGCGCCGTGGCGAGTGGGCCGCCAATGTGCCAGGCCGTCGCGCTCCAGAAAGCCAGGAAGAGAGGAAAGAGGGCCGCCCCGCCGAGTAGCTTGTAGAGCGCAACCTGGTCGCGCTCCTTCGGGGCCCCGGGCACGCGGTTCGCGACGATTCCGCACAGCCGGTACGGTACCCACCATGCAATCACGCCGAGGACGGCGACGGGAAACCCCAGGGCGATCGCGGCCAGGGCTTTGAGCGTGTGCCACGCGATCGTCCCCGCGTTCGGCGGGTTATCGAGGGAAGACGAGGAAAAAGAGATTCTTCTCAGAAGGTGGTCGAAGGCGCGGACGCGGCGCACGAGTAACGCCACTTCGCCGGGATGCGTCCTCTCCAGCGAGGCTCGCGCTGTGACGAGCAGTTGGCGGATTCGAAGCGAACGCGCCAACGGCCCCCTTTCTCCCTCTTCACCTTCCAGGAAATCGCCTCTTATCTTCTCCCCGTAGAGCGCCTCCATCGCCGCGACGACTTCGTGGTCCTTCCAGTCGTCCGCGTTGAGCGTGACGGCCTCGAGCGCGGCGCCCATCGCCTGCGTCCACGCCTCGACGGTCGGATCGGGCGGCGGCGGGACCGGCGTGCCGATCTTCACGAGAACGTCGGAACGGAACTCCTCCTTCTTCGTGAACCACAGGCCGACGGGGACGACGACCGGAGATTTCTTCGAAAGAAGGAGAATGCGGGCCGCGCCGGTGCGAATTTCCGAGAGGCGTGGATCGGAGTGGGAACGGCCCTCCGGAAAGATGAGGACGCAGCCCCCGGCTTCGAGCACCGCCGCAAGACGCTGCAGCGATTCCTCGTTGCGCTCCGGCCCTCCGGCCTTTTCCCCTTCTGGGAACTCTCTTCTCCTCACCACCGGGACGCAGCCGAGGAGGTCGAGGAACGAGCGCAGGACCGGGACCTTCCAGAGCGTGGACTTTGCAACGAAGACGACCGGGCGCCCAAGCGCGCGGAGGACGACCATCGGGTCCACGAGGCCGTTGCTGTGGTTCGCGACGAGGAGAACCGGCCCGTCGCGCGGGAGGTTCTCGAGGCCCGAGACCTCGATCCGCCGATAGAAAAGGCGAATGGCGGTCCGGACGAGCGCGAGGACGACGGCTTTCACGGGACCGAGGCGGCCCCGCGCCGCGGGAAGCGGACTTTGAGGAAGGTCAGGATCGCGAACGCGAGGACGATGAAGAGGACGCCGACGCCCGCGCGGTACCCCGTCGGGCTCCGATCCGGGAAGAGCGCGAGTGTCGCGGCCCACAGGAAGGGCCCGAGGACGGAGGCCGCCTCGCCCGCGAGCGTGAAGAACCCGAAGAACTCCGTCGTCCGCTCCTTCGGCACGAGCGCGATGAGCCCGAGGCGTCCCGTCACCTTGATTCCGCCGAGGCCGATGCCGGCGAGGACGCCCACGGCCGTGAAGGTGGTCGGGTCGCGGACGAGGAGCGCGAGCGCGAAGACCAGCGCCCAGTTCCCCAGCGCGACGAGGGTCGCGGTCCGGATCGTCACGATCTGGCAGAGATACCCGTAGAGGAGCCCGCCGAGAACGGCCACGGCGGTCGCGACGAGGAGCAGGACCTGCACCTGCCCGTCGCTCAGCCCGACGGCGAACTTCGAGTACGTCGCCATCTGGATCTGGATCGTGTGAATGACGTCGACGTACAGGAAATTCGAGACGAGGAACCACAGGAGGCTGGGAGTCCGGGGCAGGCTCCGCACCGTGTCGAGGACATCTCGCAGAGGTGACGCCGAAAGGGATTTCTTAGAAGGTACTTGGGCTTGAGTGCCAGCAGAAGGATCGCCCGCTGCCCCGCCGCTGTCCGCACCCTCTTTCTCATTCTCAGAAATCTCTTTCTCTTCGCTTTCTCCAATCTCCGGGGCGCGCGCGGCTTCGCCCGCGCCCCCCGTGCTTGGCAGACGCGCGAAGAAGAGCAGAGGGACGGCCGCGGCGAGCCACAGGAGCGCCGTCGGCACGTAGGCGTTCCGGCGCACCCAGGGTGAGTCCCCATTCGAAGAGACAGCGGCGACGGACAATGCGTCGCAGATCGACGAAACGGACGACGGCATTCCCACGCGGATCGTCCCGGAGACGAAAGGCAGGACGAGAAACATCCCGAGGAGCGAGCCGACGTATCCCGCCGCGACGCCGAATCCCGAGACACGGCCGGAGTTCGAGGGGTCCGATACGTCAGGCAGGAGCGCGTTGTAGAAGACGTACGCGCACTGAAACGCGACGTTCGCGAGGGCGAAGAGGACGAGGACGCGCGGGACCGGCCCGGGTGCGGCGACGAGCGCCGTGAGCACGACGCCGGAGAGGACGAACGGGACGAGGAAACGGCGCTTGCCCCGGCGGTCCGCGAGGTGGCCGAGAAAAGGCGCTGCGATCGCGACGACGGCCATCGAGAGCCCAAACGCGAGCGAAAACTTCTCGCTCCCCCGCGGCACCCGCCCCGCGATGTCGAGCGGCAGGTGGAGCGAGAGAAGGTTCATCGCGAAGCTCGTCGCGCCGAGCTCGTAAAGGCTCCAGGCGAGAATCGTCGAGCCGCGCGCCTTCACGAGATCCGGTAGCGTGCCGGCGGCGCACGCTTCGGCCGGAAGATCAGCAGCCAGGCGACGCCCGCCACGAAACCGCCGACGTGCGCCCAGAAGGCGACTCCGCCGCCGCCCGGGACGCCTCGGCTCGCGAACGCGAGCTGCGCCGAGCCCATCCAGAACTGCATGAGGAACCACCCGAGGAGGTAGAGCCCCGCGGGGATCTCGACGAGCGGAAAGAAGACGAAGAGGGGGACGATCGTGACGACCCGCGCGCGCGGGTAGAGCACGAAGTACGCCCCGAGGACGCCGGCGATCGCGCCGGAGGCGCCGAGGTTCGGGACGGTCGACGCCGGCGACAGGAAGGCCTGCAGGAAGGTCGCGCTCACGCCGCACACGAGGTAGAAGAGCAGGAAGCGCGCATGGCCGAGCGCGTCCTCGACGTTGTCCCCGAAGATCCAGAGATAGAGCATGTTCCCGGCGAGGTGGAGGATCCCGCCGTGCAGGAACATCGCCGTAAAGATCGTCACGACGGCCGCGCCGGGCGTCCAGCCGGGAAACTGTCCTGGGTGAAAGAGACGCGCGGGGACGAATGCGAATGTGTTCACGAACGCGTCGAGCTGGTCGCCTTGGAGCACCTCGAGAACGAACGCCGCGACGTTCGCCGACAGGAGCAGGCGCGTCACGAACGGGACCGTTCGACGCGGAATGGTGTCGCGCAGCGGGATCACGCGGCGCCCATCATACGGGCGCGGCGGGACTCACTTCCGTCTGCGGTTGAGGAGCTCCTTGAGGTCCTTGCCCGCCCGGAACCGGGCAACCCTCGCGGCGCCGATCCGGATCGCGGCCTTCGTGCGGGGGTTCACGCCCGCGCGCGCCTTGCGCTCGGCGACGTGGAAGACGCCGAGGCCGGGCAGCGCGACGCGTTGGCCCTTCTTGAGAATCCCCGTGATCGCGTTCACGACCGCGTCCAGCGCCGCGGTCGCGTCCCTGCGGGAGAGACCGGCGTCGTTGGCGATGGCGTCCACGATGTCGGCTTTGCCGGCCATGGGAATCCTCCTTGCCGCCCTCGGACCGAAAAACGCGGGGAATCTAGGCTCGCCGCACCGGCTTGTCAACGAAGCACGCGCTTCACGAGGAGGGCCGTGAACCCGTCGTGCGCCGCGCCCGGAAGGATGCGCACGAGCCCGGAGGCGTCCGTCGACCTCACGAGAGGCGCCGTCACTTCCTCGGGGGTGTTCATGCGCTGGTACCCGGGGCGCGTCCCAAGCACGGAGTCCACGACGTCCTCGTTCTCCTCCGGCTCGAGCGAGCACGTCACGTAGAGGAGCGAGCCTCCCGGTGCGAGGAGCGACAGTGCCGCGGCGAGGAGCCGGCGCTGCGCGCGCGCGAAGCCCTCGAGATCGGCGGGCGCGAGACGCAGCCGGATCTCGGGATTCTTGCGGAGGGTGCCCGTGCCCGAGCACGGCGCGTCGAGCAGCACCGACG
>JBAUSZ010000147.1:0-10743 GCA_049581965.1 Thermoanaerobaculia bacterium
GGCGGGACCGCATCGTCTCCGGTCGTGACGGGGCGCGCGGCACTCGACGGCGTGGACGTCGTGAGCCCGGGCGGCGGCCCCGCGTTCGAAGCGGCGACGGGCTCTCTCGTTTTCAGCGAGGGAAAGGTGACGATCAGCGACCTGTCGCTGCGCTACGGCGGGGGCACGGTCGATCTCGGCGGGACCGTTCTCCTCGACGGCTGGAAGCCGGCGGGGATGCGCATCTCGGCGCTCGTGTCACGCGTCAAGGCGTCCCCGTTCGACGGGTTCCGCGCGACGTTCTCCGGCAACCTCCTCCTCCTCGGCGACACGGCTCCGCGCGCGGTGCGCGGGGAGCTCGTCTTCGACCGTGCGCTCTACGACCGCGACTTCTCGATCGACCTCGCGGCGCTCCTCCAGCGCAAGCGGGTCGCGACGGTCGGTACGAACCCGACGTTCCTCGACCCCGTGACCCTCGACGTCAGGCTCGTGGCGCCCCCCGGGTCCATCGAGGTCCGGACGAACGTCGCCCGTCTGAAGGCCTCGGGCGAGCTTTTCACGCGCGGGACGTGGGGCCATCCGCTTCTCTTCGGGGAGTTTCGCGCCGAGGACGGTGGGCGCCTGACGCTGCAGGGCCAGCGCTACGACCTCGTGGCCGGGCGAATTCTCCTCTCGAACCCGATCCGCATCGAGCCGTTCTTCGAGATGGAGGCCCGCGGGACGATCAGCAAGTACCAGGTGACGTTCGGCCTCACGGGCACCGCGGCGCGCCTCGTGCCTCACTTCTCGTCCGACCCGCAGCTCTCCGAGGCCCAGATCATTTCGCTCATGGCGACGGGCGACGTCCCGTCGACGTCGGTTGCCGGAGGCCCGATCGGCCCGGCTCCGGTCTCATCGGACGAGTCGGTCTCGAAGGCGGCACGCGAGCTTCTCGCGAGCCTCGCCTCGGACGCCGTCACGAGCCGGACGAAGGAGTTCTTCCGGCTGGACCGCTTCCAGATCGACCCCGCGTTCTCGACGGGCTCCACGTTCGACGCGCCGCGCATCACGGTGGGAAAGTCCCTCGGGAGGGACTTCAACGCGACCGTCTCGTTCGTGCTTTCGAGCAACCAGCAACAGATCATCACGCTCGACTATCAGCTCTCGCCGATCGCCTTTCTGCAGGCGCGGCTGGACGAGTTCGGCGTCTACTCGCTGGAGCTGCGGTTCCGGCAGCGGCTGCGGTGAGAGCGCCGGGCGGCGCCGCCGCGCTCCTCGCCCTGACCCTCGTCGCTCCAGCCGCCCGGGCCGGCCCGGCCGCCTCGGGGGGGCTTTACGGAAAGGCCGTCGTATCCCTCTCGTTTCGCGGCGACGGGCCCATCGACGCCAAGCGCATGGCGAACCTCACGGAGCTCGGCCCCGGCAGGCTGCTGACGGACGGCGCCGTGAGGATTTCCATTCGCAACCTCTTCGCGACGCGACGCTTCTCGGACCTCGCCATCGAGGCGACTGGGTCGGGCGACGGCGTCGAGGTCGTGGTCGTGTTCGCCGCCGCGCCGCGTATCGCGACGCTCGGAATCACGCCGGGAATCCCGGCCCGCGGCCGGATTCTCGACGCGGTCGGACTCGGGGTGGGTGACCCGTGGGAGGGCGACCTGAAACCCGGGTACGAAGCTTCGATCCGGCGCGTCCTCAAGGAGGAGGGCTACTTCGAGCCCGCGGTGGTCGCGTCCGTCGAGGCGGGCGCCGACGAGACGAGCGTCGACGTGAGGTTCGACGTCAGGCCCGGCCCACACGCCGTGGCGGCGCCGCCGCAGTGGGACGGGAACCTCGCGCCGCTCGAGGCCGCCGATTTCGTCGCGAAGGCGAAGCAGAAGGCCGGGCAGCCCTATCGGAACGCCGCGGCACGCGAAGACGCCGAGCGTTTCGAGTCCGAGCTCCACAAGCGCGGCTTTTCGCGGGCGGAAGTCCGACTCGTGGACGAGAAGTACGGCCCCGCGAAGGCGGCCGTCTCGCCGCGCTACTCCGTCTTCGTCGGACCCCTCGTCGTCCTCCGCGTCGTGGGTGAAACCGAGTCGGTTGTGAAGAAGCACGCCGACTCCCCCTGGAAAAAGGGTGAGCCTCCGGACGAGGACGCCGTCGAGCGCCTGCGCCTCGCGCTCAAGCGCTCGTACGAGGAGAGCGGCTACGCGAAGGCTGCCGTCGACGTGACGTTCGATACGCAGCCCGACCGCGAAACCATCACGTTCACGATCGCCAAGGGGGCGCGGTGGAGCATCGGGCGCGTTCACGTGCCGGGTGCCGTGAGTCTCCCGCCGAAACAGGTCCAGTCGGCGCTCGAGACGCGGCCCCGCGGCGTCCTCGAGACGGGCCGCTACGTGAGCGACGAGGCGGTGCGGGACCGGGACGCGCTCGCCGCGCTCTACCGCAGAGCCGGCTGGCGGGACGCGAGAGTCGCGGCGCCTTCCCTGGCCGACGGGGCCGGCGAGCACACGCTCGATGTGACGTTCACGGTGGACGAGGGCGTCCGGACCGTCGTGGACCGGATGCGCGTGGAAGGGATGCGGCTCCTCTCCGAGAAGGACCTCGTTCCGCGCCTCTCGGTGAAGCCCGGTGTGCCTTACGCGGAGTCGGCCGTGAGCGACGACGCGGCGCTCCTGCAGTCCCTTTACGTGGACCGGGGGTTCGTGGACGCGAAGGTCGAGGCCACGACCCTCTTCTCGGGCCCCACGCCGCCCGAAGGCCAGCGGGCCGAGGTCGGCTACGTCATCACCGAGGGCAAACCCGTTCTCTTCGGCAAGACGATCGTGCGCGGCAACCGCCGCACGAAACCCTTCATCATCGAGGATCGCCTCGCAAACGCCGAGGGGGCGCCCTTCTCTCTCACGAAGCTCCTGGACACGCAGCAGAGCCTCGCGCGGCTGGGCGTCTTCGACCGGATCGACGTCACGACGTTCGAGACGGATCCCGAGACGATGTCGAGGAGCGTCCTCGTCACGGTCTCGGAGGCGCGCCCGTGGGGCCTGACGTACGCGGTCGGTGCCGAATACAACCCCCAGAAGAAGGCGTCTCTGAGCGACCAGCTCTCCGTCCGGCTCTCCCTCGCGGTGACGTACAACAACCTCTTCGGCCGTGCGCTGGAGGTCGGGGTCGAAGGGCGGGTCTCGAACAACGATCCGCGCCTCATCTTCACGGCGCGGGAGCGGTCCCTCTTCGGCGGCAAGGTTCCACTCTCGTTCGCCGTCTACCAGACGAAGGACGTCCCCTCGCCCGCGTACGACGTCAAGCGCTCGGGCGCCTTCCTCCAGGGCGAGTACCGTCTCGGTCCCACGCTCAGGACCGGCCTGCGCGTCCAATACGAGCTCGTCGAACCGTCCTCGGACCCGGGTCTCGGCGCCGACCAGCGCGGCAACACCGAGAGCCGCATCGCCTCGGTGTCGGGCGGCGTCACGTGGGACAAGCGCGACGATCCGCTGAACCCGCGGTCCGGATTCCTCCTCGGCACGGACCTCAAGTACGCCTTCCCGCTGTTCGCCGCCGACGCGCACTTCTTCAAGGTTCTCTCGCAGGCGGGCCTCTACCGGCCCTACGGGAAGACCCGCTTCGCGTTCTCCTTGCGCGGCGGCGTCATCTGGAACTTCGCCGCATGCCCGAACGTCTCCGGTGAAAGCTGCACGCCGAACCTGATCGTCCCGGTGCCCGAGCGCTTCTTCGCGGGAGGCACCTCGACGCATCGCGCGTTCACACGCGACAACCTCGGGATTCAGAGGGAAACTCTCAACGAGAGCGGCATCGGCGTGGGCGGCGCCGTCCTGCTGATCGGCAACGCGGAGTGGCGCATCCCCGTGACGGGCGGATTCGAAGTCGCCCTCTTCGTGGACGCCGGGAACACCTGGGCGGACCCGAAAAACGTCAACCTCGGTGAGATCCGAACGGGCACGGGGATCGGCCTGCACTACCTGACACCCGTCGGTCCGCTCCGGCTGGAATACGGCCTCAAGCTGGACCGAAAGCCCGGCGAGGACGCGGGCGCGTTCGCGTTTTCGGTCGGCTTCGGCTTCTAGCGCGGGCTTACAATTCCCCTCGAGATGCCCCGTTTCACGGTCCTCGAGACGTCCGCGTTGTTCTCGAACCGCGTGAAGTACGACTACCTTCTCGAGCTCGAGATGTGGCTCAAGGGACTCGAGCGCTTCTTTCAGGTCGACTGTTTGCCTCTTTCGGCCTTCGAGCGTTCGCACGCGTCGCTGAAGAACTACGCGGAGGAAGTCGCGGCGGCCCGGTCCGGCGTCGCCTACATGGCGTTGATCGGGACGCAGCTCCTGGGTGAAGGGCAGGAGGACCTCGCGTCCTTTCTGCTCTACCTCGACACGCAGGTCGCGCGTTCCGGGGGCCGGCGGCGGGGGGACGGCCAGACGGAGCTCGCACGCATCGTCGAGACGCTCGACGACCTCACGAAGATCCTCGACGAGCTCGCCAAGGCGCCGTTCATCCCGCTCCAGACGTACCTCTCGCTCGGACGCGTCGCGGTCGGGACGCTCCGGCAGGATCCGAACCTCGGCATCCTGTTCGGCGAAAACCTGCGGCCGGTCTTCGATCGCGAGTCCAAGCAGTCGCTCGCAACCGTGCTCGCGAGCCTGCCCGACGCGACGCAGCGCCGCGCCCTCGCGACGCTCTTCGTCGCGCTCTTCAAGGGGCTCCGCTACGCCGAACGCGTGTCGGCCGCGGCGGACACGCCGGCGACCCGCAAGCGCGCGCTTCTCATCTTCAGCCTCCTGAAGGCCGAAAGCGACTCGGTCGTCGGATACCTTCGCCGTCGCCTGCGCCCGCGTTTCGCGGACGGCACGGCCGAGGCCGAGGGCCTCGACCGGCTCGCGGTCGCCTTCGAAGCGGAGATGCGGAAAGTCATGGACGTCGACCTCGTCGGCGTCGCGCTCATGACGGACGCCGACGTGGTCCTCACCCGCCTCGAGGACGCCGCAGACCTCGTCCGCGACCTCTACCAGCAGGGCGTGATCGGCCTCGCCGAGACGTTTTCGGCGGGGATCGACGCCCGGGCGCTCTTCCCGGAGTACCGTGCGCGCCTCGATCAGAGCCTCAAGCTCCGCGACGAGATCGGCCACCTCGTCCGCGCGACCCAGGACTTCCTGAAGGCGCCGGACAAGAAGTCGCTCCGGGCTCTCGTGACCGAAATCGAGAGCTTCCGCCGTGGCGGGATGCGACATCTCATGTTCAAGGACTGGTCCCTTTTCGAGAGGTTCCTCGCGGGTTTCTCGCGCGAGCGCGTGCCCCGCGCTTTCCTGCCGGCCGCGCACCAGTTCGACGGCTTCCTTCGCACGCTCGTGAAGGAAGTCGGCAAGCGCGCCGTCCTCGCGGATCACCCCTTCCGGGGCTTCCGGCCGGAGGCGAGGCCGGGCGGTGCCTCCCGGTACAATTAGGAGAGGCGCGTCCTGCGCCTCGAGAACCGAAAGGAACACCCGTGGGCTTCGTCTCCGTCTCCGACGCCGTGGCGTCCTACAAGCAGGGGAAGTTCGTCATCATCGTGGACGACGAGGACCGCGAGAACGAGGGCGACCTGTGCCTCGCGGCGGAGCACGTCACGCCCGCCACGATCAACTTCATGGCGCGCGAGGGACGCGGCCTCGTCTGCGTCTCCCTCACGGAGGAGCGCTGCGAGGAGCTGGACCTCCACCCGATGGTCGAGCAGAACACCTCGAACTACGGGACCGCGTTCACCGTGTCGGTCGAGGCCCGAGGCAAGACGACGACGGGCATCTCCGCGGCCGACCGAGCGGCGACGGTCCTGACGCTCATCGACCCGAAGACGAAGCCGTACGACCTCCTCAGACCCGGGCACACCTTTCCTCTTCGGGCGCGCAGGGGAGGCGTCCTCAAGCGGGCGGGGCAGACCGAGGCGTCCGTCGACCTCGCGCGCATCGCGGGGCTCGTGCCCGCCGCCGTCATCTGCGAAATCATGAACGAGGACGGGACGATGGCCCGGGTCCCGAACCTCCTCGAGTTTTCGGAGAAGCACGGCATCCCGATCGTCTCGGTGGCCGACATCATCCGCTACCGGATGCGGACGGAGCGCCTCGTCCACCGGGTCGCGGCACCGCTGCTGCCGACGCCCCATGGCGACTTCCGCGTCGTCGCCTTCCGCTCCGACCTCACGAACGAGGAGCACGTGGCCCTCGTGATGGGAACCTGGGCGGAGGACGAGCCGGTCCTCGTGCGCGTCCACTCGGCGTGTCTCACGGGCGACGTGTTCGGCTCGGGACGCTGCGACTGCGGTGCCCAGCTTCAGCGCGCGATGGCCCAGATCGCGCAGGAGGGCCGCGGCGTCCTCCTCTACCTCCTTCAGGAGGGGCGCGGGATCGGCCTTTTCAACAAGCTCCGGGCCTACGAGCTGCAGGAACAGGGGCTCGACACCGTCGCCGCGAACGAAAAGCTGGGCTTCGCGCCGGACGTCCGCGACTACGGGATCGGCTCGCAGATCCTGCGCGACCTCGGTGTGCGGAAGATGCGCCTCATGACGAACAACCCGTCGAAGTACGTCGCGATCGACGGCTACGGGCTCGAGATCGTCGAGCGGGTGCCGCTCGAGATCCCGCCGACGGACGGCACCCGCGACTACCTCGCCACGAAGAAGGCGAAGATGGGGCACCTGCTCAAGCTCGTTTGAGTTCGTTCGGGTGGCCGCGACGTCACCTGGCGCGCCGGGACGGCAGATTGGCGCGCCGAGACCACGGGCCTTGTTGCACGGGCGGGGCCGGGCTATTACATTGCCCGAGTGAGACCCAATCGCGGTTCAACGAAAGGAGCTCCCTCGATGCGCCCCAGCCGTAGCCTCCGTGACGCCCTCCTCGTCCTCTGGCTCGCGGCGCCGTTCGCGGCCTCGCTCGCCGCGCAAGGCCCGCTGCCGGACCTCGTCGTCTCGTCCCTGACGGTCACGCCGGCGAGCGTGGCTCCGGGCGGGTCCGTCGAGATCGTTTCGGAGATCCAGAACGTTGGCGCGGGCGAGCTGCCCTACATCGGGCCCCGGGACGCCACCACCTCCGTCGACATCCGCCTCATGACGGGCGCTTCCGACGTTCACGGCGACTACCTTGCCGGCTGGGGGCCAACCCGGGCGATCCCCCCGGGCGGACGGGAGCGGTACACGAGCCATGCCACCATTCCGGCCGGTAAAGCGCCGGGCCGGTATCTCGTATGCGCGGACGTCGACGTCAGTCACACCGTGGCCGAGAGCAACGACTCGAACAACCGGCTTTGCAAGCCCCTGACGGTAACGGGCGGCAAAGGTCTCGACCCGAGAATTCCGGGCGCCTCGCCGGGCAGTCTCGAAGGCGTCCGCCCGGGAGCCGCCCCGCCCGGCGCCGGAGCCCTTCCGGACCTGACGATCACGGGCGTCACGGTCGGTGCGGTCAGCGGCGTCAGCCGGGCGGCGCAGGTCACGGTGAGGAACGTCGGGTCGGCGCCCGCCTCGAACTTCCGTGTCGACGCGTTCCAGCTCCAGCCGAAGCGCTGGCCGTTGCTCTTCACCGTCTGCGCGCAGACGAGCCACGCCGGCGGATCGGCATCCTGCGCGTCGGTCTGGGAGACAGGAACGCTGGCCGCGGGCGCGAGCAAGACGTATTCGGGCTACGTGACCTTTCCGGCGGACCACCGGGCGGGCACCGGCGAGAGGGTCGAGTTCATGGCGGACGGCTGCTTCCCGGCACTCGAGCCGGCACTTCCGGCGGGGTGCCGTGTCGCCGAATCGAACGAGGGGAACAACACCGCGAGCGCGACCGTCGGCGTGCCCTGAGCCGCGGAGTTGAAGGTGGGAGATAGACCGGGGATTCGGATCGGGATTTCTTAGAAGGTAATAGAGCAACGGCGCGCGGCGGTCATTGCCGGTATCGCTTCGCCAGTTCCACCGGCGATTCCCCCCCTCTTACCCTTCTAAGAATCTCCCAATTCCCTCTTACAGTCTTCCACACGCCCTTCTCGAGGTAGCGACGCGGCGACGTCGCGACGCGCGCGCGGAGCAGCGCGACGCGCTTGCGCCCCTCGGCCGCGACGAGCCGCCGCGAGAAGTCCCAGTCCTCGAGCAGCGGCCACGGGCGGTGCCCGCCGAGTCGCTCGTAAGCGTCGCGCCTTACGAAGGGCGCCTGGTCGCCGTACGGGACGCGCGTCCACCATGTCCTCAGGTTGGCCCACCACGCGACCCACGTCATCCTCCATCCGCCACCCGCGTAACCGAGCCGGAACGCCCCGCCGGCTGCGCCGCGCGTGAGAGCGGCGCGCGCGGCTTCCTCCCACCCGGAAGGAAGAATCGTGTCGGCGTGGAGGAAGAGGAGAAGGGACGATTCTTCGAGAGAAAGAGATTGCACGGCGCGTGCGAGCCGCGCGCCGCGGGGGATCTCTTCGAAGGTGAGGAGAGCGGCCCCGGCGCGCCGAAACACCTCGCGCGTCTCGGCGCGGATGCGCGCATCGGCTGCTGCGAGGAGCGAGACGGGGGCCGCAGCCCTTCTTACCCTTTCGAAGAAGAGCTCCGGTGGGGGTGCCTCGCCCGTGCCTATCGGAACGATGACGGCGATCGAGAGGGAGGCCAACGCGCTAGCATGATGGCACGGTGGCGTACGGTTTCGTCCTCGTTGGCGGCCGGTCGGCCCGCATGGGCCGCGACAAGACGCTGCTGCCGTACCAGGGGCAGCCGATGGCGCTCCACCAGGCCGCGAAGCTCGCGCGCGTGTGCGGCCGGGCCGCGCTGGTCGGCAAGAATCAGGAACAGTTCGCCGGGTCGCAGTACCCGTTCATCGAGGACGGTGCCTCGACCGTCGCCGCCGCGTTCGGGGTGGCCGCCGCGCTCGCCGCGTCGCCGGACGACACGAACCTCGTCCTCGCGGCGGACATGCCCCGCGTGGACGAGTCGTTTCTCGAGGCCCTGCTCAGCGTCGCCGAGGCGATCACGGCGGATGCCGTCGTTCCCGTCTCGGGCGGCTCGCCGCAGCCGCTCTGCGCCGTCTGGCGCTGGTCGGCCCGTGCGCCGCTGCTCGAGCGGCTCGCCGCCGGCGACTACGCGCTTCTCGGCGCGCTCCAGCAACTGCGCACGGTACTGATCCCCGAGGAGGTCACCGCCGCGCTGCCGGGCGGCGCCCCCGAGAACTTCCTGAACGTGAACACGCCGGAGGACTATGAAGAAGCCCAGAGCCGGAGCGCCGGCGCCGCGGCTGAGCCACCTCGACGCTGAGGGCCGCGCCCGGATGGTGGACGTTTCGGGAAAACGCGCGACGTCCCGCTCGGCGCGGGCCGTGGCGGTCGTCACGCTCGGACGCGCCGGCTGGGCCGCGCTGAACGCGTCCGAGAACCGAAAAGGCGACGCACTCGCGGTCGCGCGCCTCGCGGGGATCCAGGCCGCCAAGCGGACGGCCGAGTGGATTCCCCTCTGCCATCCGCTCGTCTTCGACGCCGTGGACGTCACGCCCGAGCGCCTCGAGTCGCGTCGGGCCGTCGTCCTCACGGCCGACGTGCGCGGGACCTCGAAGACGGGTTACGAGATGGAGGCGCTCGTCGCGGCCACGGCCGCTGCCCTCGCGCTCTACGACATGTGCAAGGCCGCGGACAAGGGGATCGTGATCGGGCCGGTCGCGCTTCTCGAGAAGACGGGCGGCAAGAGCGGGGCCTGGCGCCGCGCGGTCAGCGTCTCGGCAGGGCCCTCCGTGCGAGGGCGCGGGCGACGAAGCGGAGGCGGTCGGCCCATGGCAAACGGAGGAAGTTCGTCTTCACGACGCCGCGGGTGAAGAAGGTCTTCCGCGAGTAGTCGATCGCGACGTCCACGAGGACGGGGCGCCCCGCGTCCACGATCTCCTTCGCGTTCGAGGCGGTCGAGCGGATCGCGGCGTCGGAGGAGAGGGTCAGGGCCTCGGCGCCCAGCGCGCGGGCGAGCCCCGGAAGGTCGTGATCCGGAAGCGTGCTCGACGCCTTGCGCCCGAGCGCGGTCGCCTGGAACTGGGCGATCTGCGCGAGCTCGGTGTCCCTCAGGACGAAGATTGCGATCCCGAGGCCGTTCTGGACGGCCGTCAGGAGCTCGAGACCCGTCATGAGGAACGCGCCGTCGCCCGCGAGCGCGACGACGGGCGACTCGGGCCGGGCGAGCTTCGCGCCGACGGCGGCGGGCACGGCGTACCCCATGCACGAAAAATCGACGGGGGCGAGCAACCGGCCGGGCTTCTCGAGGCGGAGGCCCTCCACGGCGAGAAACGTGCCGTTGCCGCTGTCGGACGTAAAGATCGTATCGGGGCCGAAAACGGCCTGGAGTGCGCGCAGGAGAAGGTGCGGGGAGACGCGGCCGTCGGAGGGCTGCGAGAACTCCTCGTGCACGACCGCGTGCCCGGCCGCGATCCGCTCGCGCAAGAGAGCGTCCGGCGCGCGCGGCCCGAGCCGCGGAAGGAGCGCCGCGACGAAGGCCGCGGCGTCGGACGTGACGGCGAGGTCGGCGGGGTAGTTGCGTCCGAGCGCGGCCGGGTCGATGTCCACGTGGACGAGCGGGCGGGGCGGGTTCAGGCCGTAGCTGCCCGTCGCGACCTCGCCGAAGCGGCAGCCGAGCGCGAGCGTCACGTCGCACGTCCCGGCGATGTCACGCACGAACTCCGGCGCGGCGTCTCCGAAGCCGGGCCAGAGGAACAGCGGATGTGATTCCGGGAAGACGCCCTTGCCCTGGAACGTCGTCGAGACCGGCGCCTCGAGCCGCTCGGCGAGGGCCACGAGGTCCGCTCGCGCGGCGCCGAGCCCCGCGTAGAGGAG
>JBAUSZ010000148.1:0-4683 GCA_049581965.1 Thermoanaerobaculia bacterium
GCGCGGCGGCCGCCCCGCATGCTGCGAGGAGGACGAGCGCCGCGCAGGCGGTTCGGCGGACCACGCCTAGTTTGCCTTCGTCTCGTCGAACGCGTACTCGTGCTGCGCGTCGCGCAGGACGAGGGAGCGCTTCCCGTCCTTGTCCGCCACGACGAACTCGAAGCCCTCGATCGTGGGGTCGATCGTGATGAAAGAGATCGTCCCGTCGTCGTTCTTCCGCGACGCGACGACGCTGTACCACTCACCCACGTCGAAGACGACCGCGCCGTTCGCGCCCTTCCTCACCGCGAGCTCGCCGAGCGCCTTGCTCGCGTACCGCGGCGCGAGCTTCTCCGCGGCGGCCGCGTCGGCCGGGATCACGAGCCGCTCGCGCGCCTTTGCGATCGCCGCCGCGCGCTGCTTGACCCCCACGCGGATCTGCTCCTCGGCCTCCGGCTTGCCGTCGAAGAGCACCTCGACGAGGCGCCTCAGGAGCGGCCCGCGCAGGGCGACGCCCGAGTCCGAGTTCGTCAGGATGACCGCGCCCGCGCCGTGCTCGGGCAGCCAGATCATGTCGCTGTGGTACCCGGCGAGGTCCCCGCCGTGGTGCACGATGGGAATCCCCCACTTCTTGTCCACGAAGAGGCCCATTCCGTAGGTCACATCCTCGCCGACCAGCACCTGGGGAGCGCGCCGCGCGAGGAGGTTGTTCTCCGACACGAGCCGTGCTCCGCCCGGGAGCACCCCCTTCGCGAGCTCCATCGCGACGTACTTCGAGAGGTCGCGCGCGCTCGTCCAGACGCCGCCCGCCGGCCGGGCCGGTACGATCGACTCGTTGAGGTCCATCCGGGCCCGCGTCGTCTTCCCGTCCGGGTCGTCGCCGTGTGGCTGCGCGACGTTCCCCCTCAGGGCTCGCCCGAAGTCGAACGTCGTGTTCTTCATCGCGAGGGGCGCGAACACCTTCGTCCGCATCGCCTCGTCGTACGCGGCGCCCAGCTCGCGGCCGGGATACGCGAGAGATCCGCCGATGAATCCCGCCGCGGCGGCCATGAGGTTGCTGTACTGGAAGACCTCTCCGAACTTGCTCGTCGGCTGCATCGTGCCGAGGAGGGCGAGAGCCGACGCGGGCGTCGCGTTCCGGTACTCGAAGAGCCACTCCATGTCCTGCCGGGGAAGCCCCGTGCACGCGCAAATCAGGTGTTTCACGAGGACCTGTTTCGTCGTCGCCGCGTCGCCCAGCTTGAACGCCGGGTAGACCTCCGTGACGGGCTGGTCCCAGCCGAGCTTCTTCTCGTCGACGAGCTCGGCGAGAAGCAGCGTCGTGAGCGCCTTCGTGTTCGACGCCGCGATGAAGAGCGTGTCCGCGTCGATTCTGTCGAGCTTGCCCAGCTCCTTCACGCCGAGGCCACCCTCCCACACGACCTTGCCGCCGTCGAGGAAGCTCAGGCCCACGCCCGGCACCCCGTACCGCTTCATCCCGTCCTCGACGAACGCCTTCAGCGTCGCGATCCGCGCCGTGTCCAGCGAGTGCGCCTTCTTCCCGGCGAAGCTCTCGCGCGCGTAGCCCTTCGGGCGGAGGCTCTGGAGGACGAGGCCGATCGGGGCCCCGCGCTTTTCGGCCGTCGGTTCCGTCGCGTCGAGGATGAACACGACCCACGTCCTCCCCGCTCGCCACGCCCCCGCGACGACGACGACGCGCTCGTTCGGCGACGTCTCGTACTCGTAGTTCTTCCGTTCCTCCCAGCCGTTGCGCGGAGCGCTTGGCGTCGCGAGCCTCAGCGGCCGCTTCGTGTCGGGGCGATAGACGGCCCATGCCGCAGCCACCGCGGCGTCGGCATCTTTCGCCTCGACGTCCACGAGCGCGAGGTGCGAGTCGCCCTCGGGCGGATCGAGGACGACGAGAGGCCCTTCCGCCGTGATCGTCCACCCCGCCGGCGCCGTGAACGTCGCGCCGGCGGCGGTCGTCCGGTCGGAGTCGGCCGCGAGGAGCTCCTTGGCAGGGGCCTGGGCCGGAGCGTCTGAGGCGGCGAGAGGAAGCGCGAGGAAGAAGGAGAGGGCGAGGCCGGAAAGGCGTGGCATGGATCCTCCAGTCCGGCACAGTCTAGGACGCCGACGGCGGTAGAGTGCTTCCGGAGGCCCTGTATGCGCTCGACCGCCCTCGCCCTGTGCGTCGGCGCCGCCCTCTCCGCCGCCGCGCTCCCCGCGCGTGCGGTCCTTCCGCCGGGCGTCGACGATGCTGCGATCGCCGCCGCCGCCGTCGCGAGCTTCCCGGAGTACCTCGAGCTCCTGGCCCTTCCGAACGACTCGATCAAGGCCGAGGACGTTCGCAAGAACGCCGTGTGGCTGGAGGCGGCGTTCGGTCGGCGCGGCTTCGCGACGCGCCTCCTCGAAAACGGCGGCCGCCCGCTCGTCTTCGCCGAGTACGGCCGTGCCCGCGGGAAGGAGGAGACCGTCCTCTTTTACCTCCACTTCGACGGCCAGCCCGTGGTCCCGTCGCAGTGGGCGCAGAAGGACCCGTTTCAGCCCGTCGTCAAACGCCGCGGCGCAGACGGGAAATGGTCCGAGGTGGACCGCGGCGAGCTCGCGAGGCGGGACTTCGACCCCGACCTGCGCGTCTTCGCGCGCTCGTCCTCGGACGACAAGGGCCCGATCGCGATGTTCCTTGCGGTCTTCGATCTCCTCCGCGCGAGGAAGATCGACCCGGCCGTCCACGTCAAGGTCCTCCTCGACAGCGAAGAGGAGGTCAACTCGCCCGGTATGGCGGCCGCCGTCGCCGCGAACGCCGCGCTCCTTTCGACCGGCGCCGTCGTCCTCGTCGACGGGCCTTCCCACGCGTCGGGTCGCCCGACGATCGTCTTCGGCAACCGCGGGCTCGTCACGGCCACACTAACCGTGTACGGACCCCGTGGGCCGCTCCACAGCGGGCACTTCGGCAACTGGGTGCCCAACCCCGCGATGCGCCTCGCGCAGCTTCTCGCCAGCATGAAGGACGACGGCGGGCGTGCGACGATCCCCGGCTGGTACGCGCGCACGGCCCTGACCGAGGCCGACCGCAAGGTCCTCGCGGACGTGCCGGACGACGAGGCGGCTTTGAAGAACCGCACCGGCATCGCGCAGCCGGAGAAGGTCGGCGCGACGTACCAGGAATCGCTCCAGTACCCGTCACTCAACGTGCGCGGCCTCGCCTCGGCGAGCGTCGGCGACAAGGCCGCCAACGTCGTTCCCCGCGACGCCGTCGCCGAGCTGGACCTGAGAACGACGGTCGAGTCCGACCCCGCGTATCTCCTCGACCTCATGAAGAAACACGTCGAGGCGCAGGGCTGGCACCTCGTCGAGAAGGACCCCACGGACGAGGAGCGCGCGCGCTGGCCGAAACTCGCGCGCCTGAGCCCGCACCTCCCTGCGGAAGCGGCGCGTCAACCCATCGACTCCCCCGTCGGCCGGTGGGCGTCGTCCGCGATTGCCGGCGCGTGGCCGGCCACGCCCCTCGTTCGCATCCGCATGATGGGTGGCACGCTTCCGACGCACGAGATCGTCGGGCCGCTGAAGGCGCCGTTCGTCCTCGTCTCCGTCGTCAATGCCGACAACAATCAGCACGCCTACGACGAGAACCTGCGCATCGGCAACTACCTCTCCGGCATGCGCACGCTGGTGGCTCTCCTCACGGCGCCGTATCCGGAGTGACGCTCGCTTACTGGTCGCAGCTTCCGTACTTGGCCATCGTGAGGAGCGGGCGCTGCCCCATCGGCCCGGCGAGCTGCCACTCGAGCGTGTAGTCGAGTGAGTCGATCCCGCTGTAGTGCCAGTGGACCGCGGTTCTGAGGTCGTTGCCCGAGGGTGCCGTCGTCACCGCGGCGCCGCGCCACGTGTTGTCGGGCGAGAGGTCCTGTGGCGACGTGGCCGACATCGCGCTCTTGACGGCCGTCGACGTGACCTTCCACCCTTGGCCGAGCGAGACGGCCACGCCGACGAGATCGTCACCGGTCGTCTGGGTCTGCCAGTCTCCGCCGCCGACCCTTTGGGTGGAGGCGCTGCCGAGCTTCGTGTTCGCGTTCGAGAGGTTCGTCGAGCCCCACGGGTAGACCAAACCGACGCCCGTGACCTGCGGGGTGTGGTCGATCGTGACCGAGACCGTCGCCGTGCCCAGGTCCGGCTCGAGCGTCACCTGAAACGGCGCCGTCACGACGTTCTCGAACGACAACGTCAGCTGGGCGGACCGCGGCTGGCCGATCGGGAGGTACGAGAAATCCACGTCGGCGTAATAGGGGTACGAGCCGTTCGATGGGGACAGCTTCTGAAGCCCCTCGCCGCCGATGAAGTTCGGGTCGTCCGCGGCCGCGGCCGTCGTCCAGAGGACGCCGAGGGTCGCGGAGCACCCATAGCTCAGCGAGACGTTCCCCAGGCTGAACATCGGGCCGCCCTTGACGGCGATCTTCTGGCTGGTTCTCACGAGGAAGTGATACCGCCCCGGCCACGTCTTTCCGTGCCGGGACGAAATCTGCGGGTTCGCGCCGAGGGCCGTCGGGGTGTCGTCGTAAGCCTCCACCACGTTGCCCGTCACAGGCATCCCGAGGGCGAGGGCGCGAGTCCCGGCCGCAGACGCCGGTCCTCCGGGAGCGACGCGGTGTGCACGCCCGGTGCGAGCGGGTCCGGCCGTCGAGGACATCACGTGCGACCGCGCGTACCCTGCGCTCGCCGCAGCCG
>JBAUSZ010000149.1:0-4426 GCA_049581965.1 Thermoanaerobaculia bacterium
GCCGGGATGGCCGCGCGCGAGGTCGCCTTCTACTTCGGGCCCTACGCCGCGTCGGACCGATGGGCCCACACCCGGACCGAGGGAGGGGAGATCGCCCGAGAGGGGCGCGACGCGTGGGCGCTCAGCCTCGCGGGGCAGCAGCACATGGCGAACTCCGGTTGGGTCTACCACCTCGCGCCCGAGGCGTTCCGCGGCGGCGTTCTGACCCCCGGCGCCGCTCTTCCGCTCGCCTTCCCGCCGAACCGCGACCTCGCGTTTCTTCTCTACCCGGGCCAGGCGGCATATCTGCCGTACCTCGAGGCGCTCTACCCCGGGGGGGCGATCCGACGGGTGACGGAGCCGGACGGAGCGCCGGTCTTCACGGTCTACCGCGTCCCGCGCGAGGTCTGGGCGTCCGGCCAGGGTGCGCTCGCGCGCACGGGCGGGCGTGTCCTGCGCGTCGCGCGCCTCGGGGACGCGCCCGCCGGCACGGCGCCCGGAGCCTCCGTACGCTGGACCGCGTCGCTTCGGATCCGGCGCTTCTGGAACTACGCCTTTCGAACGGGGCCGGGGCCCGTACGGCTCGCCGTGGACGGGATCGAGGTGCTGCGTACGGGCGCCGGCACCCAGGCCGGCGAGGCGGCCGTCCACCTCGCCCGCGGAGATCACTTCGTGGAGTTCACGGCGGCCGTGCCCGCGGACGGGGCGGAGGCGACGCTCCTTCTCGGGCCTTACGAGTCGCCCGAATCCCCGCCCCGGCACTTCGAGCGGCCCGCGGCCTCCGCGCTCACGCCACGGGATACCCCGGCGGGCGGCCTCTTCGGCCGCGTGACGGCGGAGGACGGCACGACGCAGGAAAGGCGGGACGGCGCGGTCGCGACCGGCTCTTTCTCGGATGAGGCCGGACTGGGCGATCGCGCGTACCGCGTGGTCTGGACCGGCTCGTTTCTCGCCGGGACCGACGGCGTCTACGGCATGGGCCTTTTCTCGCAGGGAGACTCCGCGCTCTCCCTGGACGGGCGTCTCGTCGTGCGCGGCGCGGGGACGGAGCCGTCCCAACCCGCGACGTCCGAGGTCACGCTCGAGCGCGGAGCGCACCGCGTGGAGATCACCTTCGAGAAGGCAGTAAGTCCTGGCGGCATCGAGTGGACGTTCACGCCGCCGGGAGGCCCCACGTCCATCGTGCCGCCGACCGTCCTCGAGATGCCGCTGGGCGCCGGCGTGGGGCCGCCGCTTCCGGCCCGGGCCTTCGGTCCGGACGGGCGTCAACGCCCCGACAAGGCCGTCTCCATCCGCTGGTGACCGGCGGACGGTTGGCGCGCGCACGGGTCGCGCGGTACGATTCCACGAGATGACCAGAAAGTCGTACGTCCTCGGCGCATCCCTTTTCGTTCTCTGCCTCGCCTGCGGCAAGAAGGCGTCCGAAGCCCCGAAGCCGGACGCGGGCGCCGCGGCCTCGACCGCGCCGGCGACCGCAGCCGCGCCGGGCGACCTGTCCGGTGCGACCATGACGAAGTTCCGGTTCGGCTCGGGCATCGGGGCGGACGGCACCGTGAGCTTCGAGACCTCCACGCTCGCCGAGGGCGACGCGGCGTGCGCGTCCTTCGACGTGAACGACGCCGCGGCGGGCGCCAAGGTGCGCGTTGCGTGGCTCCACCAGCCGGACAACAAGTCGGTCGCCCGGGACGAGGGCGCCGTGACGCGCGAGAAGCCTTCCCTCTCGTTCAAGGCCGACACGCGGACGTGGCCTCTCGGCAACTACGTCATGGAGACCACGCTGGCGCGCGGCGAGGAGACCCTGCTGCTCGGGACGTTCGCGTTCAAGCTCGAGAAGGGCCCCCGGTAACGCGCGCGAGCCTCTTGCGATGAGAGCGCTCCCTGGTCCGAGACCGTGACGGCGCTCGTTCGGGCGCTGCGCCCCGCCCAGTGGGTCAAGAACCTCTTCGTCCTCGCACCGGTCCTCTTCGGCAAGGTCGCGGACCGGCCCGACCTCGCCGGGCGCACGGCCGTCGTCGCCGCCGCTTTCTGCGCCCTCGCCTCGGCGCTCTATCTCCTGAACGACGTGAGGGACGCCGAAGCGGACCGGCAGCACCCCGTCAAGAAGAGCCGGCCCGTCGCGGCGGGGACCCTCCCCGCAGGCACCGCGCTGGCGGCGGCGGCGGTCCTCGCGGCCGTGGCGCTCGCGGTCGTCGCGATCACGGCTCGAGGGGCGCTCGGGTGGACGCTCGTCTACGCCGTCACGACCGCCCTCTACTCGCTCGGTCTCAAGCGCGTCGCGCTCCTCGACGTTTTCATCGTCGCGTCCGGCTACGTCCTGCGCGTCCTCGCGGGGTCGGCCGCCGCGCAGGTCGCGCCGTCGCACTGGCTCCTCCTCTGCACGTTCTTCCTGGCGCTCTTTCTCGCGCTCAGCAAGCGACGGAGCGAGCTCGCGACGCGCGGAACCTCCGGGCGCTCCTCGCTCCACGAGATGCCGGTCGCGCTCCTCGAGGCCTTCGAGAACATCGCGCTCGGGACGACGATCGTGAGCTACGCCCTCTACACGGTGGCCCCCGAGACGATCCTCTGGTTTCACTCGGACCGCCTCCTCGCGACCGTGCCGATCGTCGTCTTCGGACTCTTCCGCTGGCGCCTCCTCGAGGCGCGCGGCGGCGGGGAGGACGCGACGAAGGACCTCTTCACGGACCCCGGTCTCCTCGCGACGGTCGTGACGTGGGCCACAGTTTGCGCGGTCCTCATTTACGGTCCCGGACGGACCTAGGCCGGAATATCCTCCCCGAGACGAAGTCTCTCTCCGGGACCAGGTGATGCCGACCAGACGCACTTTCACGCTCGCCGCTCTCGGCGCGGGTGCCGTGGCCGTGGCCTCCGTGGCCGGTGCGGCGCTCGCGTTCGCCTTCTCGCCGCTCCTGCGCCGCGGGGCGAGGAGCGGTGAGGCGCTCGACCTGGGCGTGGCGAAAGACTTCGATGCGGTCTCGAGCGGCGCCGCCGGAGCCGCCGAGGTCGTCGTCGAGCGCCGGATCGAGGACGGCTACATGACGCGTAGGGTCAAAGAGCGCCTCGCGGTCGTGCGCGACCCGGCCTCGCCCTCCGGCCTCGCGGCGCTCTCGACGACGTGCACGCATCTCGGGTGTGGCGTGGCCTGGAACGCGGCGCGGAAGGTGTTCCTCTGCCCGTGCCACGGCGGCGTTTACGGCGTGGACGGAAGCGTTCTCTCCGGACCGCCGCCGCGCCCGCTCGCGAAGGCCCCGCTCGCGATCGCGGGCGGCCGCGCCACCGTCGACGCGGCGGCGTTCGAGGCATGAAGAGACTCCTGGCCTTTCTCGAGTCGCGGGCGGGCGCGTCCTCCCTCTGGCGTGCCTTCGCGGACGAGGCCGTCCCCGTGCGGCGGGCCTGGCTCTTCACTTTGGGGTCGGCGGTGCTCCTGGCGCTCGTCGTTCAGGCGTTGACGGGCCTCGCCCTCGCGCTCTCCTACGCCCCGACGCCCGACCACGCGTGGGAAAGCGTGAAGGCGGTCCAGACGAAGCTCCCGGCCGGCGCGCTCGTGCGGGGCCTCCACCACTGGGGGGCCTCCGCGGCCGTCGTCCTCGCGGTCCTCCATCTCGCGCGGACGTTCCTCTTCGGGGCGTACCGCAAGCCGCGCGAGCTGAACTGGCTCGTCGGCGTCGCGCTCCTCCTTCTCATCCTCGCGTTCGGCTTCACGGGATACCTCCTTCCGTGGGACCAGAAGGCCTACTGGGCGACCGTCGTCGGGACGAAGGTGCCCGCGGCCCTGCCTCTCGTCGGACGCGCGGCCTCGCGCCTCATGGCCGGCGGGTCCGGCGTCGGCGCCGCGACGCTCACGCGCTTCTACGCCGTGCACGTCGTCCTCCTCCCGATCCTGACGCTCGGCCTCGTCGCTGCGCACCTTCTCCTCCTCCGCAGGCACGGCCACGCCGGCCCGACGGAAGGTCCCGATCCGCGGCAGCCCTTCTTCCCCTACCAGGCGGCGCGCGACGCCGCCGTCGGCCTCGCGGTCGTCGTCCTTCTCTTCGCGCTCACCTTCGGATCGCCCGCGCCGCTCGAACGTCTCGCGGATCCGACGGACAGGTCCTACGTGCCGCGGCCCGAGTGGTACTTCCTCCCGCTCTTTCAGCTCCTGAAGCTCTTCCGAGGGCCGCTCGAGCCGATCGGCACGGCCGTCCTCCCCGGCGTCTCGATGCTGCTTCTCGCTCTCGTCCCCTGGCTCGACCGCGGCGCGTCGCGTCGCCCGCGCGACCGCAAGCCCGTCCTCGCCTTCGGCGGCCTCGCCGGCGCGGGCCTCCTCGCGCTCCTCGTCTTCGGCGTGCTCGACGCGCCGAAGGTCAGGGCGCCTTCCGGCCTCGGGCCGGGGGACGTCCCGGACCCGCGCCTCCTCGGCGGCCTCGCGTCGTACGAGAGGCGCGGCTGCGCGTCGTGCCACGGCGTCGGC
>JBAUSZ010000150.1:0-13859 GCA_049581965.1 Thermoanaerobaculia bacterium
CGGCATCCACCGCCGCGAGGACGAGCCCGGTCGCGCGGCGGGCGGCCGGGAACGTCGCGGCCGAGATCGTGTTGTCCGGCGAGTCGAAGAGCGAGAAGGCCGACTCCTCGCCGGCCGGCGCCGCCTCGCAGGCGGCCTTCAGGCGCGCGATGTAGGCCGGGTCGTGGACGCGCTCGAGGGCCTCGAGCGTGCGCTCGGGGTCGGGCGGGCACTCGAACCGGCGGCCTTCCCGGCGCAGCGCGTGAACCGCGGCCTCCAGCCGGTGCGCCGTCTCGGGGTGATAGGGGCCCGTGTCGTGCCGGAGAAAGATCGGATCGTAGAAGACGGGGACGTCGCGCACGCGGCGAGCGTACTCCAGGTGTGGGCTACGATCGTGCGGTGAGCGCCTCCAGAAAGGGCGGGAAAGCCCTTCGCGTCGCGATCTCCCTCGGGCTCGCGGCCGTCCTCCTCGTGCTCTTCTTGCGCACGCTCGACTTCGCCGCCGTGGGCCGTGCCATCCGGGGCGCGCACGCCGGCTGGCTCGTCTTCGCGACGGCCTGCGGCCTCGTCGCGACGCCTCTCTTCCGGTCGTGGCGCTGGGGGTTTCTCCTCAGAAAGGCGGGCCGGCCGAGCTTCTGGGGACTGAACTCCGCGACGTCGATCGGTTTCGCCGCCTCCACGCTCCTGCCGGCGCGCGCCGGCGAGATCGTGCGCCCCGTCGCGCTCGCGAAGACCACGGGGCTTCCGGTGGCGCCGTGTCTCGCGTCGATCGCCCTGGAACGCCTCATCGACCTCGTCACGTGCGTCTCGCTCTTCGTCGTCTATGCGCTGGGCTGGGCGCCGGAAATGGCGGGCGACGCGGCCGGCCGGTTCCTGCTGCTGCGCCGGTCGGCGGTCGTCGCCGGTGCCGGCACGCTGATCGGGCTCGCCGTCCTCGCGTTTCTCGCCGCGAAGCCCGAGCGCACCGACCGTTTCGTGAAGCCGCTCTTGAGACCGCTCCCCGAGCGGATCGGCGCGCGGATCGAGGCGATCCTCCTCTCCTTTCTAGACGGCCTCGGCGCGCTCGGAAGCGTGCGCGACGTCGCCGTCGTCGCCGTGGCCTCGCTCGTTCTCTGGCTCATCATCGGCGTCCAGATCCACGCGACGCTCCGCGCCTTCGACCTCTCGTTCCCGTTCCCCGTCGCGTTCTTCGTCCTCACGTGGGCCATCCTCGGCCTCTTCATTCCGACACCGGGAGGCGTGGGCGGCTACCACACGGCGGTCGCGTATGCGCTCACGGGCTTCTACGGCGTTTCCCGTGACAGCGCTGCGGCGTTCGCGCTCGTCTCGCACGCGCTCTCGTTCGTGCCGATCACGCTCCTCGGGCTCGCCTTCCTCCTCGCGGGAGGGTTCAGCCTGAAGTCTCTTCGGGAAGAGGGCGAGACGGAGGAGGACGCCGAGACGCGCGCCGCCGCGCGAAAGCTCGGGGGTCAGAACGCGGGAGCCGTACCCAGGGAGTAGTCGGCCCCCCACACCGCGGGGTGCGACTCGAGCATCTCGACG
The DNA here is from genome assembly GCA_049581965.1 of Thermoanaerobaculia bacterium. Classification (GTDB taxonomy): domain Bacteria; phylum Acidobacteriota; class Thermoanaerobaculia; order UBA5066; family UBA5066; genus Fen-183. Next base: position 1,522 of record JBAUSZ010000150.1, read on the forward strand.
CCGAGCCGGAAGAAACCGTCCGAGGCGAGACCGCCCTGCCACACGACCCGGCAGTGGCAGAAGACCCGGTTGCGCACGTTCTCCAGCTCGAAGATGTCGCCCACCGGGACGTTGCGGTGGGCGCCCACCAGAGCACCGTGGGTGTTCACGACGAGTGTCGTTCCTTTGAACCTTTCCCCTTCGTGGCGCAGCGCGACCGGAATCCGCACGCCGCTGCGTGGACTCCGCCGCTGCTCTGTGCGCGGGCTGGGCTCGGCCACCGACACTCCTTGGGCCACCGAATCGAACCGCGATTCTAGTCCCCCTCCCCGCCCGGCACAAACGGGCCACCGGATTGGCGTGCCGGACCGCGTCTCGCGGGCTAAATTGGGGGCATGACCACGACCTCGCCGGCCCCCGTCCTCCACGGCGCCGCCCGCTACCCGTTCTGGGACTGGTGGATCGAACGGAAGACGCGCTGGGTGCGCGACGAGGTGCACCAGCTGGACGAAGGCGTGTTCCGTGCGCTGGCGGCGGGCACGGGGCTTCCCCCCATCCACCAGCGCTCCACGTTCGCGTTCCGCGACGTGAGGGACGGCGCCGACCGCTTCCTCGGGATGTCGAAGGGCGGGGAGCGGCCCTACGCGCGCATCTACACCCGCCTCGGCAACCCGACGTCGGAGTATCTCGAGCGCGTCCTCTTCCGGCTGGAGGCCCAGCACGTCATCGAGAAGGCCCTCGCGGCCGACGAGAAGGAGCCCACGATCGGCTGCCTGATCTTCGGCTCGGGCATGGGCGCGATCTCGACGCTCCTCCTCTCGCTCCTGAGGGCGGGCGACGCCGTCCTCGCGGGAAACATCTATGGCTGCACGGACAGCCTCCTGCGCAACCTGTCGAAGTTCGGCGTGGAGGCCGTTTTCTGCGACACGGGCGACGTCGCCGAGGTGGCCCGGACGCTCGAGGGGCACCCGAACGTCGCGGCCGTGTTCCTCGAATCGCCCGAGAACCCCACGCTGAGGCTCTGCGACATCGAGGCAATCTCGCGCCTGACCGAGGCCCGTGGCATCCCGCTCGTCGTCGACAACACATTCTGCTCGCCCTACCTCCAGCAGCCCTTCCGGCTCGGGGCGGACTTCATCGTCCACTCCCTCACGAAATTCATCAACGGCCACTCGACGTCCGTCGGCGGCGCCCTCCTCGGGCCCTTCCGCTTCCTCAGGACCGACCTCTTCCCCTGGTACAAGGACCTCGGGGCGACACCCTCGCCGTTCGATTCGTGGCTCAACTCGATGACCGTCCAATCCCTCGCCGTCCGACAGAAGGCCCAGAGCGACGCGGCCGCGAAGATCGCCGCCTTCCTGAGGACGCACCCGAAGGTCTCGTTCGTCACGTACCCGGGCTTCGACGACTTCCCGCAGAGGGACGTCGTGAGAAAGCAGATGCGCGACGGCGGGTCGCTCATCTCGTTCGAGGTCAAGGGCGGCGCCGCCGCGGGCGAGAGGCTCATGAACTACCTCGCCCGCAAGGACGTCCCGATGGAACTGGCCGTGAGCCTCGGCTCGGCCATCACCTACGTCGAGCAGCCGGCCACGATGACGCACGCGGTCGTCCCCGAGGCCGACCGCCTCGCGCGCGGGATCACCCCGGGCCTCATCCGGATGAGCGTCGGGCTCGAGGGGCCGGACCTTCTCATGCATCACCTCGACGTCGGCCTCTCTCTCCCCTGACCTTTCCGGGCTCCTGCATGACGGGCGTCATGTCCGGGGCCTTGATGCACCTGCATGAAAGACGAGAACGACGGCTTGAGACAGGATCTCCCCGTGAGCGCGGTCCCGAAGGAACACGAAGGCGTCGAGCTCACGACGCGACGCCTGAGCCGCGAGCAGCGGACGATCGAGGCGATGCTCCACGTCTGGTGCGCGGCGCATCCTCTCCACGCCGAGGGCCGCCGCGGCGCGCTTTGCGCCGAGTGCCAGGATCTCTTCGAGTACGCGTCCTACCGGCTCCTCAAGTGCCCGTACGGCGAGGAGAAGCCCACGTGCAGGAAATGCCCGATCCATTGCTACTCGAAAGAGCAGCGCGAGCGGATGGCCGAGGTCATGCGCTTCGCGGGGCCGCGCATGCTTCTCCGCCACCCGGTCCTCGCGATCCGCCACCTCCTCGACGAGAAGAGGGAGGCGCCGCCCCTCCGGAAGACGCCCAGGCCGCTGGGAGCGGCGTAGGAGGCCAGGGTCCCATGCAGATCGACCTCACGGTTCCCGAGTGCGAGTACCTCAAGCACCTACTCGACTCTGCGCGAAAAGAGCTGCTCCACGAACTCCACCACACGCACGGCCACGAGTTCAAGGACACGCTGAAGCACCAGCTCGACCTGAACGAGAAGGTCTCGCAAAAGATCGATCCCAAGACCAAGCGCGGGTGAGGGGTCGGAGCTCGTCGTAAGGCCTTCGGTGAACAGCTCGAGAAAGACGCAACCCGGTGCCGCCGTGTGCGTAGAGTCCTTCTGGTGGCTCGTGTGCGCTCCCTCCCGTTCCTGGCCGCCGGGCTCGCGGCGGCGCTGACGGGCTGCGCGTCCTACGACTCGCCGGCGGGCTTCGTCGTGAGCCCCGGGCGCTGGCGCGCCGGGGTGGCTCGGCGGGGAATCGACCCTCCCGACGTGCCGAATCCGATGGAGGCGACGCCCGCGATGCAAGCGGCGGCGAAGGAGCTCGGTGGCACGGGTAGCCTCGACGAGCGGCTCGAGCGCCTGCGCGCCGCGCTCCTCGACAAGGCCAAGTTCACCTTCGAGTACGAAAGGGGCTCCACGTTCTCGGCCGCCGAGACCTTCGAGGCGCGCCGCGGGAACTGCGTCTCCTTCACGAACCTCTTCATCGCGCTCGCCCGTTCGCGCGGCATTCGCCTGCAGGCGGCGCTCGTCTCGGGCCACGGAATCTCGGAGCGTGAGGGCGACCTCATCGTGACGTACAACCACATGGTGGCGGTCTCTCCGCGCTCGAGCGGCCGATCGGCGAAGATCTACGACTTCTACGCGATGACCGAGCAGCTCGCCGGGAGGCTCACCCTTCTCGACGACTTCGCCGTGGCCGGGATTCGAGCGAGCAACGCCGGGATCGCGCACCTCGGCCATGGCGAGTACGCCACGGCCGAGCACGATCTCGAGCTCGCCGTGAAGCTGGCCCCGCGGCTCGGATCCCTCTACGCGAACCTCGGCCTCGCGAAGTGGCGAAGAGGGGACGTCGCGGGGGCCTTTGCGTCCTTCCGGCGGGGTCTCGAGATCGAGCCCCACTGCCCTTCCGTCCTGCACAACCTCGCCGCCCTCTACGTCGAGCAGCAGAAACCGAAAGAGGCGCGGGCCGCTCTCGCGGCGCTCGACGTCGCCGACTCCTCGCCGTACGCGCTCATCGTGCGCGGCGACCTCGAGCTGCACGCGGGCAACGTGAAGGGCGCCATCTCGAACTACCGCGAGGCCGCGGCGCTCGACTCGAAGCTCACGGACCCGTGGCTCGCGATCGCGCGGGCCGAGCTCGTGCGCGGGCGCCCCGAGGCCTCGCGGAAGGCCGCGAGGAAGGCCCTCAAGCGGGAGCCCGGAAACGCCGAGGCCCTGCGCCTGGCCGAAGCAGCCCCGTGAGAGCGCCGCCCCTTGACGCGTTGCCGAAGTGACCATATTCTCGTGACCATGAAAACCGCGCGCGTCGTCCCGGCCGGCTCGTTCAAGGCGAGGTGCCTCGCGCTCCTCGACGAAGTCGCCGAGACGGGCCGCCCCATCATCGTCACGAAACGGGGGCGGCCCGTGGCTCGCGTGACCGCCGCCGCGCCCGAGGCGGTCCGCAGCCTGAAGGGCAGCGTGCGCCGAGAGCGCGATCTCGTCCGCCCGACCGGCGAGGTCTGGCGCGCGGCCCGGTGATCCTCCTCGACACGCACGCCTGGGTCTGGTGGGCGGCCGAGACGCCCCGGCGCCTCTCGGCGCGGGCCCGCCGCGCGATCGCCGACTCCCCCACGGTCGGAGTGAGTGCGATCTCCGCCTGGGAGGTCGCCATCCTCGTCGCGAAGGGCCGGCTCGAACTGGACCGCGACGTCCTCGTCTGGATCCGCCAGGCGCTCGCGCTGCCTCGCGTCACGCTCGCACCGCTCACTCCCGAGATCGCCGTCCGGTCGACCCGTCTCGGGGCGGGATTCCCCGGAGACCCCGCAGACCGGATCCTCGTCGCGACGGCGCGGGTGCTCGGCGCGGCGCTGGTCACGAGGGACGAGATGCTCAGGGGCGCCGAGGGCGTGCGCACGATCTGGTGATCAGTACGGCATTTCGTCGTCCTCGAGCCCGAAGTAGTGGCCGAGCTCGTGGATGATCGTGTCCTTGATCTCCCTCACGGCCTCGCGGCTCGTGTCCGTGTTGCGGAGGATCGGGCCGCGGAACACCACGACCTGGGGCGGCAATCCCGGCAACATGTCCCACGTCATCTCGGTGCGCATCGGGCCGCGGTAGATGCCGAAGAGGTCCTCGTCGTCCGGCGTTTCCGTCAGCTCGTAGTCCTCGTCCGTCGGCTCGTCCTCGACCGCGATCACGACGTTCTCGATCCTCGACTTGAACTCGTCCGGCAGCTCCGCGATCGCCTTCTCGACGAGCTTCTCGAACTCGGCTCTCGTGAGGCGGGGTGGGCGGGCCACGTGAAGCTCCCCGTCAGACCCGGAAAAGCCGCCGGAAATTGGCCGTCGTGACGCGCGCGATCTCGTCGACGGAGACGCTTTTCACCTCGGCGAGGCGCGCGGCCGTCTTCGGGAGATAGCTCGATTCGTTCGGCTTGCCGCGGAACGGCGCCGGAGCGAGGTACGGCGCGTCCGTCTCGAGGAGCGTCGAGCCGAGCGGCAGCGCCGCGGCCGCCTCGCGCACGTTGTCCGCCGACTTGAACGTGAGCATCCCCGAAAAGGCCACGAGGTAGCCGAGGGCGAGCGCGCGCTCCCCCGTCGCGACGTCCGCGCAGAAGGAGTGAAAGACGCCGCGCGGAGTCTCCGGCGAGCCGGGGTACTCCTTCTCGAGGATCGGCAGGAGATCGGCCTCGCTCAGCCGGTTGTGGAGAAGGACAGGGAGATTCCGCTCCCTCGCAAAACGCAGCTGCGAGGCGACGACGCGCTTCTGGACGTCGCGCGGCGAATGGTCGTAGTGGTAATCGAGGCCGATCTCACCGACGGCCACGACTTTCTTCGACGCGCACAGCTCTTCGAACAGCCTGAGGTCGAGGTCCTCGTCGAATGTTTTCGCCTCGTGCGGATGGAAACCGATCGCCGCCCAGACGCCGTCGAACAGCTCGGCCGTCTCGACGGCGCGCCGCTGGTCCTCGCGGTCCGTCCCCGGGACGAGGATGCGCGTGACGCCCGCGTCCCGCGCGCGGCTGACGAGGAGCCGGAGCTCGTCGGGACGCGGGGCGCGTGGCGCCCCCTTCATCTCGCCGCCGCCGAAGACCATCGTGAGATGGCCGTGCGAGTCCGCGTACTCGCCCGCCATCAGCGCAGATGCGAGCCGGGCGGAGCGGGATGCCGGGTGTAGAAGTCCACGATCGCGTTCCACGCCTCGGCGCCGCCCTCGGCGAAGGAGATGAGATCCAGGTCCCCGGGCTCGATCGCGCCCTCGTCCACGAGGAACTGCCAGTTGATGAGCTTCTCCCAATACGCCCGGCTCACGAGGACGATCGGAAGGTTCTTCATCTTCCCGGTCTGGACGAGCGTGAGCGTCTCGAAGAGCTCGTCGAGCGTCCCGAAGCCGCCCGGAAAAGCGACGAGCGCGCGGGCACGCATGAGAAGGTGCATCTTGCGGGTCCCGAAGTAGTGAAACTGGAAGCAGAGCGACGGCGTGATGTACGCATTGGGCCACTGCTCTTGCGGGAGCTGGATGTTGAAGCCGACCGTCTTGGCCCCGACGTCCCACGCGCCGCGGTTCGCCGCTTCCATCGCGCCCGGGCCGCCGCCCGTCGTGATGACGAAGTCGCACATCCCGTTCGCCTGGCAGGTGGTCGAGACGATGCGCCCGAACTCCCGCGCCTCGGCGTACCAGCGGTCCCCCTCCTTGAGGCGCGCGCCGCCGAAGACGACGACGGTCGTCCGGATGCCCTCCTGGTCCAGCTGGAAGTCGGCCTTCTCGAGCTCGAGCATGAGGCGCACGCCGCGCAGCTCGCGCCGCGCGAGGAACTCGAGATCCTCCTGCGCGCGCACGTACGTCGGCGAGGCGAGGATCTTGTCGAGATTCGCCTTCGCGACCGGGTCGGCGGGGAATTCGGACGATGGCGGCCGGGGCATCACTTCACCTTCGCACCCGAAGGGACGGTCGGGTCCACCATGAGGAGCGACGGCTCGCCCGTTTCGGGAAGCGTCGCGGCGAGGATCATCCCGTTCGACTCGATGCCCATGAGCTTCGCGGGCTGGAGATTCGCGACGAAGACGAATTTCCTGCCGACGAGCTGTTCGGGGGTATAGGCCAGTGCGATGCCGCCGACGATCGAGCGCGTCTCCTCCCCGATGCGGACGGTCATCTTCATGAGCTTCTTCGACTTTTCGACCTTCTCGGCGGCGATCACCTCGCCGACACGCAGGTCGAGCTTGAGGAAGTCGGAAACGGGGATCTTTGCTTCGGAGGGAGACGGGGGCTCGGAGGGAGGAAGATTCTTGGAAGGTGAAGAAACAGGAGCCTCGGGCGCTGTCAGTACGCCCGTGCTGCCGCCGACCGCTGGCGACGGCGCGGAGGGAGCGCTGCCCATCGGCGCGGCGCCCGCAGCGGCGCCTTCCGGAGACACAACCTTCGAAGAACTCTTCTCTTCCGTCTTCTCTTCAGCCACGGTCTTCTCCTTCGAAGCAAAATATTCTTTCGCGTCCGCCCTCGGGAAGAGCGGCGGCGCCTGCGGGAGAGGGGCGTTCAAGGGAAGGCCGCCCCAAGCAAGGTCGGAGTCGCGGACGTCCTCGGCGCGCTTGTAGACACCGAGGCGTCGAAAACTCTCGGTCGCCGTGCGCGGCACGATGGGCGCGAGCATGCAGGCCACGACGCGCAGCGCCTCGAGGCAGTCGTAGAGGACGTGAGAACGGAAGGAGAAGAGTTCTTCTGAAGAAAGTGCGGGCTGGCGGACGGCCTTCCACGGCTCCGTCGCGGTGATCTCGGCGTCGATCGCGCCGAGAAGCGTGCGGATCGAGGCCGCCGCATCCTGCAGCCGATAACCTTCGAAGGAATTCTTCCACTCGCCCGCGGCCTTCTCCGATGCCGCCCGAAGCGCACGGCCGGCGCCCGCCGCCTCCGGCCATTCAAACGATTCTCTCTTCGGGTCTCTCTTCGGCGGCGTCTTTCCCTCGAAGTAATCCCGCGACATCTTCACGGCACGCGAGAGCGTGTTGCCGAGGCCGTTCGCGAGGTCTGCGTTGTAGCCGGCGAGGAAGTCCTCGTCGGAGAAGCTCGCGTCCTGCCCGAAGGACATCGCGGCAAGGAAGTGCCAGCGCAGCGCGTCGACGCCGAAGGACCTCACGAGCTCGTCGGGACGCACGACGTTGCCGACGGACTTCGACATCTTCCGTGCGTCCCTGAGCCACCACCCGTGCCCCACGACCTGGCGCGGCACCGGCAGCCCGGCTGACATGAGGAACGCCGGCCAGTAGACGGCGTGGAAACGGAGGATGTCCTTCCCGATCACGTGGATGCCGGGCCAGTACCGCTCGTAGAGCGTAAGGTCGCCCGAGCCGAACCCGAGCGCCGTCACGTAGTTCCCGAGCGCGTCGAGCCACACGTAGACGACGTGGCCCGGCCGCCCCGGGAAGGGAAGGCCCCACGCGATGGACGTGCGCGAGACGGAGAGGTCCTTGAGGCCCGCCGCGACGAAGGACCGCACCTCGTTGAGGCGCGACTCCGGGTAGACGAACGGCTCGCCGTCCACGCCCTCGTCGTACAGCTTCAGGAGGCGGTCGCCGTACCTCGAGAGGCGGAAGAAGACGTTGTCCTCCTTCTGCAGCTCGAGCGTCGTGCCGTGCACCGGGCACTTGCCGTCCACGAGGTCCTTCTCCGGGTAGAACGCCTCGCAGGGCGGGCAGTACCAACCCTCGTGCGAGGCCGTGTAGAGGTCGCCCGCGGCGTCCAGCCGCCGGACGATCTCCTCGATTCCCTTCCGGTGCCGGGGCTCGGTCGTCCGGATGAAGTCGTCGTTCGCGATCCCGAACTCCTGCCAGAGGTTCCGGAACGTGGGCGCGTGCCGGTCGGCGATGACGATCGGGGCGACGCCTTCCTTTTTCGCGACCTTCTCGATGTTCTGGCCGTGCTCGTCCGTGCCGGTCAGCATTCGCACGTCCTCGCCCCGCAGGCGCCAGTAACGCGCGAGCGAATCCGTCACGACCGTCGTGTAGAGATGCCCGATGTGGGGCCGGTCGTTGACGTAGTAGATGGGGGTCGTGAAGTAGCGGGACGCCATGAACGGGCGAGGATACCCCGCGGGCCCCTGGCGCGGAGGCGACGGCCCCTCCGTGCCTGCGGCCGTGATACGGCTCTTTCTCGAACGAGGAGCTTGCCGCTTTCACCCCTTCCGGATACAGCTATAGCTCGCCTTCACGCCACGAAGGCCTGGGATCTTGCTCGAGGCCGTTCAGGTGGGGGTCGAGGCGCGTTCGGACAGGAAACGGAAGCCGGAGGAATTCGCGCTGAGCGGACGAGACGAATTCGAGCCGGTAAGCCACGCCGTTACAAACCGGCGCGCTTACGGACCTCGGCCCAGGGAATCCGCTTCTCCTTCGGGCTGGCGAGCCGGGCGACGGAGACGCTCGCGTCGTAACGGTCCTCCAGCTCCTCGAGGAGCTTCAGGTCCGCGATCGACACCACCGCGGCGACGGGCTTCTTTCCCCGGCGGACAATCACGCGCTCTCCGTGGCGGGCGCGGTCGAGAGCGGATTCGCTCACGGATGCGGGCGGCTTACGGGCAGCGGCGCGACTCATAGAGACGCCGATTCTATGACTCTTCGCCCTCAGCCCCGCATCGCGGCCACGGCCTCCGCGATCCGCCCGCCGATCGCAAGGGAGGCAGTAGCCGCCGGCGAGGGCGCGTTCAGGACGTGGACGATCCGCCCGTGGGGCACGAGGACGAAGTCGTCCTCCAGCGAGCCGTCGCGCCTCAGGGCCTGCGCACGCACGCCCGCGCCGCCCGGTGCGAGGTCCTCGGCACGGATGTCGGGCATGAGCTTCTGCAGCGCTTTCACGAACGCGGGTTTCCAGAACGACCGGTAGAGCTCCCCCGCCGCCATGCCGCCGTACTTCGCGAGGAGCCTCCAGACGCCGGGATACGCCGCCTCCTCGAGCGCGTCGAAGAGGTTGAAGGACGTCTTGCGGTAACCCTCGCGCGCCAGCGCGGGCACCGCGTTCGGGCCCGCTTCGGCGCCGCCGCCGACGAGGCGTGTGAAGTGGACGCCGAGGAACGGGAAGCGCGGGTCGGGCACGGGATAGAGAAGCCCTTTGACGAGCCCTTCGCGTCCCGGCGCGAGCTTGTAGTACTCGCCGCGGAACGGGACGATCCTGACGCCGGCGTCGACGCCGTCGAGGCGCGCGACCCGGTCGGCGTGGAGTCCCGCACAGGCGACGGCGTGCTTCGCCGCGAAGTGTTCGCCACCTGCGACGATTCTCACCTCGGAGCCGCTCGTGGAGAGCGTCGTCACCCTCGACCGGAATCGGACGTCCGCCCCGCGCTCGGCGAGGAGGCGCGCGAGCGTCCGTGCGATGGCGCCGTAGTCCGTGATGCCCGTCGGCGGCACGTGGAGCGCCTTCACGCCGGCGGCGTGAGGCTCGATCTTCCGGAACTCCGCCGGCTCCAGCTCGCGCACGCCCGCGACGCCGTTCTCGCGGCCGCGGCGGGCCAGCTCGGCGAGGCGCGGAAGCTCTTCCTCGGACGTCGCGACGACGAGCTTGCCGCAGATCTCGTGCGGCACCCCGTGGGTGCGGCAGAAGTCGAGGAGCAGGCGCGCGCCCTCGACGCACGTCTTCGCCTTCTCGGAGCCGGGCTTGTAGTAGAGGCCCGAATGGATGACGCCGCTGTTGTGGCCGGTCTGGTGGGCGCCGGGCTCCGCTTCCTTTTCGAGGAGGACGATGGAGAGCCGGGGCTCCCTCTCGAGCAGGCGCCACGCGGTCGCGAGCCCCACGATGCCGCCGCCGACGACGGCCACGTCGCAGGTCTTCATGGCGTCAGGAGGCCCCGCTCGTGAAAGGAGACCCAGCGGCCGCGTCCCACGACGACGTGATCCTTCACTTCGATGCCGATCTCCCGCCCCGCCGCGACAAAGCGCCTCGTCGTCGCGAGATCCTCGGGGGAGGGTTCGGGATCTCCCGAGGGGTGGTTGTGGTACAGGATGAGGCCCGCCGCTCCCGCGAGGATCGCCTGCCTGAGGAGCGGCGCGGGCGCAACGGCCGCGTGCGTGAGCGTCCCGCGGAAGAGCGGCGCGTCCTTCACGAGCCTGTTTTTCGCGTCGAGGAGGAGCCCGCCCATGACCTCCTGGGTCTCGCCCGCGAGGCGCTCGACGAGATAGCGGCCCACCATATTGGGATCTCCGAGGAGAGATTTCTTAGAAAGTGAATCGTGCGAGAGACGCCGCCCCAGTTCGAGCACAGCCCCGACGCGGGTGGCCTTCGCGATCCCGACGCCGCGCGCGAGATGCCGCAGCTGGTCGGCGCCCAGCGCCACGAGGCCCGGCAGCCCGCCGTCCTTCAGAAGATCGCGCGCCGTCTCCATGACGGGCTTCCCGGCGCTCCCCGTGCCGAGAACGATCGCGAGGAGCTCCGCGTCGTCCAGGGCTTCGGGACCCTTTCTAAGAAATTTCTCCCGGGGTCTCTCTTCGGGCAGCGTCTCTGCGAGACGCCCGACTTTTGGCCCTGGCCGTGGGCGTTTTCGATCTCCCGTCACGCCGCCCCCCTCTCGAGCGCCTCCGCGAGGAGCGGAAGCACAGCCGACGCGCTCGCACGGAAGCAGCCGTCCGCGAGCGGCGCGAGCGGAGTTTCCTCCGGGTTGATCTCGAACACCTTCGCCCCGCCGCGCGCCGCGAGCGTCGCGAGCGACGACGCGGGCGCAACGACGGAGGACGTTCCGGCCACGAGGAAGACCGCGCTCCGCTGGGCCGCCCCGGCCGCCGCCTCGAAGACCCCGTCGGGAAGAGCCTCGCCGAACCAGACGACGTCCGGCCTCAGGACGCTCCCGCAGGCGCAGCGCGGCGGGAGCGACGGGAACGGCGCGTCGGGCCCCGCCTCGCGGGCGCCGCAGCCGGTGCAGCGCGTCAGGAGGATGGTCCCGTGCAGCTCGAGGACGTTCTTGCTCCCCGCCGCACGGTGGAGGCCGTCCACGTTCTGCGTGATGAGCGTCATCTGAGGGAGGACCTTCTCGATCCGCGCGAGCGCCTCGTGTCCGGCGTTCGGGCGCGCCCGCCTCACCTGCTCTCTCCTCCATTCGTAGAATCGCCAGACCCGAGCCGCATCCTCCTCGAAGGCCTCGGGCGTCGCGAGGTCCATGGCGCTCTGCCCTTCCCAAAGCCCGCCCGGCCCGCGGAACGTCGAGAGGCCGCTCTCGGCCGAGACGCCTGCCCCCGTGAGGACCGCGAGGGAACCACCCGCGAGGAGGTCGGGGACGAGCGGCGCAAGGCCGCCGAGATCCGTCGCGCTCAGGGAGGGCCCTCCGGCACGATGCGGTCGATGGCGCGCGCGTGGAAGTCGTCGGGAATCGCGAAGAGAGCATCGTCGGCGGCGGCCCCCTTGCGCAAGGAGAGGCTCGAGACACGGCGTGTGATCGTCTGGCGCGTCTCGGCCGGTCGCGGCGGGGGCTCCGTGCCCGAGGGCATGCCCGCCGCTTCGGCGGAGGACCTGGACACGATGTCGAGAACGGCCGACACGGGAAGCCCGGGGAGTCTCGAAAGCTCGGCGTCGAGAGCCTCCGCAGCCGCGCCGCGCGCCGGGATCAGGCGGCCGAGGCCGTCGAACGCCGAGCGTGCCGCCGGCTCGTCGAGCGTCTCGATCGTGCCCTTCACCCCCGTCGTGACGCGCGCGACGCGCCCCGTCGTCGAGACGACGAGCGTCCATCCGGCCTCCAGGACGTAACGCGACGTCCCCCGGCCCTGGAACGCGCGGCCCTTCCCGTCGGGCCTCAGGCGCACCAACACGTCGCGCAGGGCGACCGCCGCGCTGCCTTCCGTCGCGGGTCGCCCCTGGAAGAGAGCCGTGAAGTCGTCGGGCGTGGCCGAGGCCGAGAGCTTTTCCTCGACGTCGAGCAGCGTCACGACGGACCCGTCCGCGAGCGCGACCGCCGCGCTCGAGCGCGGGAACGTGCCGTGCGCGAGTTCCCATCGCGCCCGGCCGCCCGCGACCCGCACGGTCC
>JBAUSZ010000151.1:0-2893 GCA_049581965.1 Thermoanaerobaculia bacterium
CCGCCGCGGCGCGGAGGCGCGCCGGCGCGTCGGGGAGATCCTCGAGCGAACGGGCCTCGTCTCCCGGGCGCGCGCGCCGGCGGGGACCCTTCCCATTGGCGACCTCAAGCGCCTCGAGATCGCGCGCTCTCTCGCGGCCGAGCCGGCCGTGCTGTGCCTCGACGAGGTCATGGGCGGCCTGAACCCCGCCGAGATCGTCGCCGCGATGGCGCTGGTCCGCGCGATCCGCGACGCCGGCCCGACGGTCCTCATGATCGAGCACCACGTCCACGCGGTCGCCGGCGTGACGGACCGCATCCTCGTCCTGAATTTCGGCGAGAAGATCGCCGAGGGGCCGCCGCGCGAAGTGCTCGCCGACCCGGCCGTCGTCACGGCCTACGTCGGCGGCGAGGAGGCGGCGTCGTGAGCCTCCTGTCCGTCGAGGCGATCGACGTCTTCTACGGGGACGTTCAGGCGGTCCGGGGCGTCTCTTTCACGGTCGAGCCGGGCGAAGTCGTCACGCTCATCGGCGCCAACGGCGCTGGCAAGTCCACGACGCTGCGAACCGTGGCCGGGCTTCTGGCGCCTCGCGCCGGAAGCGTCGTCTTCGAGGGCGTCGATCTCGCCGGGATTCCGGCGCACGTCCTCGCGTCGAAAGGACTCGTCCTCGTTCCGGAGGGCCGCCAGCTCTGGCCCGGGATGTCGGTCCTCGAGAACCTCCGGATGGGCGCCTACGTCCGCGGCGCGCGTGCGCGGGCCCACGCCACGCTCGAGGAGGTCTTCGCGATGTTCCCCGTGCTGAAACGGCGGATCCACCAGAACGCCGGGACGCTCTCCGGCGGCGAGCAGCAGATGTGCGCGATCGGACGCGGGCTGATGGCCCAGCCGCGCCTCCTCCTCCTCGACGAGCCGGCCCTCGGCCTCTCGCCCCTCCTCGTGAAGGAGGTTTTCGCCACCCTGCGCGCGATCCGCTCGCGCGGCGTCACGATTCTCCTCGTGGAGCAGAACGTCCCGCACGCCCTCGCGCTCGCGGACCGCGCGTACGTGATGGAGACCGGCGAGGTCACCCTGGCCGGACGCTCGTCGGACCTGCGCGACGACGCGCGCGTGCGCGAACGGTACCTCGGCCATGCCTCCGTATGACACCGGAGAGAAAGAGGAAGATTCCCTAGAAGGTTGATTGGCTTGGAGCAAACCGGAGCCGTCTCGCGCCTTCTGTCGTGCCTGCGCACCCGCGCGGCGCATCCGGCCGTCGTCTGGGGCGACCGCTCTCTCACTTTCGGAGAGCTGCGGCGCCTCTCCGGAAGCTACTCCGACGGGCTGCGCGAACTCGGCGTCCGGCGGGGCGACCGCGTCGCGGTCTTCGCCGAGACCTGCCCCGAGCTGATCGCCGCGTTCGTCGGCCACCTCTCCGCGGGAGTGGTCCACGTGCCGATCAACACCCGTTACAAGGCGGACGAGGCGCGGCACATCCTCGAGGATTCGGGGGCCGTGGCGGTTCTCGTCGGCGGCGAGGACGAGGAGTGTCGAAAGGTCCTGAGAGAGATTCTGAGAAGCCCCCCGGCGCGTCTGAAGCGCGTGATCGCGCTGCGGGATGCGTTCCCGGCCGAAGAGCCGCGCGCCAGAGCACTGCCCTCCCCTTCCCCCCGTTCTTCGACGAGTCTTCCCCCGGACCTCCTCCCCAGCGGGCCGCCCGGCGACGGCGAAGTCGCGATGCTCATCTACACCTCGGGGACGACCGGCCAGAGCAAGGGCGTCGCGATGTCGTACCGGGCCCTGGCGGAGAACACGGCTTCCGTGGCGGGGCTGTGGCGGTTCGCGCCGGAAGACCGGCTCGTCCTGGCCCTCCCGCTCTTCCACGTCCACGGGCTGGTCCTCGGCGTCGCCGGGATGCTCGTGAGCGGCCTGACGCTCCTCCTCGAGCCCCGGTTCGACGCTCCGCGCGTCGTCGAGGCCTTCGCCCGGGACGGGGCTACCGTCTTCATGGGCGTGCCGACGATGTACGTGAGGCTCCTCGAGCATCTCGACGCCCGGCCGGGCGCCGCCGCCGCCTTGAAAAGCGCACGCCTCTTCACGGCCGGCAGCGCGCCTCTTCCCGCGGCGGACTTCGAGGCCTTCCACGCGAGGACGGGCCACGCGATCCTCGAGCGCTACGGGATGAGCGAGACGCTCTTCACGCTCTCCAATCCCTACGACGGAGAGCGCCGGCCGGGCACGGTCGGCCTCGCGACTCCGGGGAGCACGGTTCGAATCGTGGACGACGAGGGCCGCGACGTCGCGGACGGCGAGATCGGAGAGATCGTCGTCAAGGGCGACGGCCTCATGAACGGTTACTGGGGCCGTGAGGCCGACACGGCCGCGTCCTTCCGGGACGGCTGGTTCCTGACCGGCGACGTCGCGCGGCGGGACGCCGGCGGGTACGTCACGATCGTGGGCCGGAAGTCCGTGGACATCATCAAGAGCGGCGGCTACAAGATCGCCGCGCGAGAGATCGAGGACGTCCTGAGGCGTCACCCCAAGGTCCGGGACGCCGCCGTGATCGGCCTCCCGGACCGCGTCTGGGGCCAGAAGATCGCCGCCGTGGTCATCCTCGACGACGGGGCGGAGCCGGCGACGACCTGTACGGAGGTCGCGGCCTTCGCGGCCGCGCATCTGGCGGACTACAAGAAGCCGCGGGACGTCCTCGCCCTGCAAGAGCTGCCGCGCAACGCCCTCGGCAAGGTACAGAAGCACCTCCTCGCGAAGGCGTTCGATCCCCCCTAGGGTTCGCGACCGTAGAATCGTCTCCGGCATGACGCTCACGGCCCCGCAGGTCGCCGCGCTCCTCTGCGCGCTCACGGCGGCGGCCTTCGGAATCGTCGCCCTGACGCTTTCCGTCGCCTCGCGCGCGCGGCGCCCACTCGCGCTCTACGGG
>JBAUSZ010000152.1:0-3518 GCA_049581965.1 Thermoanaerobaculia bacterium
GGTCGGCGGCCGGCCCGTGGGCTCGCCCGCCAACGTGCGCGCCGTCGGGTGGGCGGCCGCGAAGTTCAAGGCGGCCGGGGCGGACGCCGTTCGCACCGAGCCGTTCGAGGTGCCGTATCTGTGGCTGCCCGGATCCCTCGAGGCGTCGGTCCTCTCGCCGGAGGCCTTCCCGTTGCGCGCGGCCTCCTGCCCGGGCGCGCCCTCGACGAACGGGGTGCTCACGGCGAGGGCGGTGGACGCCGGCGAGGGCACGAGGGAGGACTTCGCGCGCCTGGGCCCGAAGGCGAAGGGCGCGATCGCCGTCGTCCGCTCGAAGGAGATGAAGACGGGCGAGGACCTCTTCGACGAGTACCTGCGCAACGGGGCGATCTTCGCGGCGGCGAAGCAGGCCGGCGTCGCGGCGGTCCTCCTGCAGTCCACGCGCCCGCGCGGCCTCCTCTACCGCCATCCCGTCGCGCTGGGGCGCGAGCTCGCCTCGCTCCCGGCGGCGGTGGTGTCGCGAGAGCACGCCGCGCGGCTCCTACGCCTCGCCGAGGCGGGCGACGTCGCCGTGCGCCTGTCCATCGCCAACCGGACGGGCGGGTCCTACGAGGCGCAGAACGTCGTCGCCGAGGTCAAGGGGAGCGAGAAGCCCGAGGAGGTCGTCCTCCTCGGCGCGCACCTCGACTCGTGGGACCTCGGGACCGGCGCGAACGACAACGGCGTCAACGTCGCGCTCCTCGTCGACGTGTTGCGCGGAATCAGGGAGCTCGGCCTCAAACCAAGGCGCACGATCCGGTTCGTCGCCTTCAACGCCGAGGAGCTCGGGATGTGGGGCTCGGCCGAGTACGTTCGCGCGCACGCGAAGGAGCTCGGAAACGTCGCGGCGGTCGTCGTCTTCGACGTCGGGTCGGGACGCACGAGCGGCTTCTTCCTGAACGGGCGCGAGGATCTCAGAAAGCCGGTCGACGCTGCGCTCGCCGCCGTCGCGGGTCTCTCGAGCGTGCCGCAGGTTCTCGACGGGATCGACGGGACCGACAACTTCGACTTTCTCCTCTCGGGGGTCCCAAACGTCGTCGCGAACCAGGACATGGCGCCTTACCTGCCCGATTACCACGCGGAATCGGACACGTTCGACATGGTCGACGCGCGCGAGGCGCGCGCGAACGTGGCGATCGCGTCCGCCCTCGTATGGGGTCTCGCGAACGCCGATCTTCGCGCGCCGCGCCAGTCGAGGGCCGAGGTGGACAAGGTCCTCAAGGAGACGAAGCTCGACGAGCAGATGAAGGCCCTCGGCCAGTGGGACGACTGGGTCTCGGGCCGGAGAGGCGTCTCGAAGTGACTACAATCGCGCCCCTGTGAGCGCATTTCCGCCGGTCTCCGAGCAGATGGACCTCCTTCTCAAGGGCGTGGAAGCCTGCGAGAAGCAGGAAGATCTCGAGAAGAAGCTCGCGCGCTCCGCGAAGACGGGCAAGCCGCTGCGCGTCAAGGTGGGCTTCGACCCGTCGGCACCGGATCTTCACCTCGGCCACACCGTCGTTTTCCGGAAGATGCGTCACTTCCAGGAGCTCGGCCACGAAGTCATCTTCCTGATCGGCGACTTCACGGGGATGATCGGCGACCCGACGGGCAAGAAGGCCACGCGCCCGCAGCTCACGAAGGAAGAGGTCCTCGCGAACGCCGAGACCTACAAGGCGCAGGTCTTCAAGATCCTCGACGCGCAGAAAACGCGCATCCTGTTCAACTCGGAATGGCTTTCGGCGCTCGGGTCCGAAGGGCTCGTCCGCCTCGCGGCGAAGTACACGGTCGCGCGGCTCCTCGAGCGTGACGACTTCGCGAGGAGATTCCGCGAGCAGAAGCCCATCGCCGTCCACGAGCTCCTCTACCCGCTCTGCCAGGGTTACGACTCCGTCGCGCTGGACGCCGACGTCGAGCTGGGCGGCACGGACCAGCTCTTCAACCTCCTCGTCGGGCGCGACCTCATGCGCGAGTGGGGGAAGGAGCCGCAGTGCGTCCTGACGCTCCCGCTCCTCGTCGGGACGGACGGCGTCGAAAAGATGTCGAAGTCGCTGAACAACGCGATCGGCGTCACGGAGAGCCCCGACGAGATCTTCGGGAAGGTCATGTCCGTCTCGGACGCCGCGATGTGGGCTTACTGGACGCTCCTGACGGATCGCCGCCCCCCCGCGATCGAGGAGATGAAGGCCGCCGTGGCCGGCGGGGCGCTGCACCCCAAGAAGCTCAAGATGGACCTCGCGCTCCAGATCGTCTCGGACTTCCACGGCGCTCCGGCCGCTGCCGCCGCGCAGAGGGAATTCGAGAGGCGCTTCGCGGGAGCGGCCGGCGCGGTCAGCGCCGACGAGGTGTCGCTCTCGCGGGGGCAAGGGTCGGCGAGTTTCTTCGAAGGGCCGTTGACGGACGTCCTCGTCGCCACGGCTCTCGCGCCGAGCAAGAACGTCGCGCGCCAGAAGATAAAGGAAGGCGCGGTCTCGACCTCCGCGGACGGCCAGACCTGGACGAAGATCGACTCGCCCGCTCACGTGCTGCGCCTCGGCGCGGGCGAAGGCGCTTTTCTTCGAATGGGTAAGAAGTTCATTCGGGTGAAGCCGTGACGCGCCGAGTCGCGCAGCCGCTCTCCCTCCCCCTCTTCACCTTCTGAGAAGAAATCCACCGATGTCCAAGCCAAAGCGCGACACGAAGCGAACGGGGCGCGCTCTTCGCGCGCGCCGCCGTCGCGTCGCGCGCCGCCCCCTCTCGCGCGAAACGCGCAAGACTCTCCTCCTCGTCGGTGGCGCCGGGCGCATGGGCCGCCGCTTCGCGCCCTTCTTCCGCCGCAAGGGTTACCGCGTCCTCGTCAGCGACCCGGCGGGGCGCGTTCCGGGCTACGAGTCCGCGGACCTCTCCGCCGCCGCGTCGGCCGACGTCGTCTGCATCGCGGCGTCGCTCGATGAGGCGCCCGCGGCTCTCGAGGCCGTCCTCGCACGGTCGCCACGCGGCCTCGTCTTCGACATCGCGAGCCTCAAGACGCCGCTTCTCCCGCTCTTTGCGCGCGCCCGAAAGGCGGGCATCACGATCGCGTCGGCGCACCCGATGTTCGGCCCTCGAGCGCGCTTCGCCGGCAGCGACTTTCTCGTTCTGGACGCCGGCGACCCGGCCGCCGTCTCGCGCCTCGCGCGCCTCTTCGCCGGGCAGGAACTCCGAATCCGCCGGATGCCCGTCACCGAGCACGACCCGTGGGTCGCGCGGACGATGGGTCTCGCGCACGTCGTCGCGCTGGCGTGCGCGGGGGCGCTCGTGCGCCTGAAGGTGGACGCCTTCGACGTGAAGGGCCGTGCGACGACGTCCTTCCGGCGCCTTCTCGATCTCGTCGCTTCGCTCCTCGATCAGGATGCCGCCCTGACACGTGCCATCCAGCTCCGGAACCCGGATGCCCCCTGGGTCGCCGAAGTGCTCGCCGAGGAGGTGGAAGCCTTCCGCGCCGCCCTCTTCGCGCCCGACCCCGCGCCGCTCACGGAGCGCATCGGCGCCCTGCGCCGCGC
>JBAUSZ010000153.1:0-18101 GCA_049581965.1 Thermoanaerobaculia bacterium
AGGAGGCGCGCAGGGCCGGGGAGAAGCTCTCGGCGGCCGACTGGTACCGCCTCGGGTGCGACGTCGATGCGGCCTCCCCCGCCGACGCGCGCGACGCGTACCGCCGCGCCGTCGAGCTTGAGCCCCACCACGCGGACGCGCACGTGAACCTCGGGCGCCTCCTCCACGAGGATGGCAAGACGGCCGCCGCGGAAGTGCATTACCGGATCGCCCTGACCGCGAACCCGAAGCACGCGGCCGCGGCGTTCAATCTCGGCGTCGCGCTCGAGGACCGCGGGAAGCTGCGCGAGGCGGCGCAGGCCTACGAGCGCGCTCTCGCATCGGACTCCGATTTCCTCGACGCGCACTACAACCTCGGCCTCCTCTACGAGAGGCTCGGCAAGCCCGCTGCCGCGATCCGGCACCTGTCGGCGTACAAGAAGGCCGTGGAGGGGCGCTGAGCCCGGGCCGCCTGAAGCGCCTGACTCATTTCTCGGCACGACTCCATCTTCCTATCCTTGCCTCCATGAGGACATTTGTTCTCCACGAAGTCGGGCCCCGCGACGGCCTTCAGGTCGAGACGCGGACGGTTCCGACCGAGACGAAGCTCGAGTGGATCGGAAAGATCCTCTCCTCGGGCGTCGACGTCGTGCAGGTCGGGTCGTTCGTCCACCCGGAGAAGGTCCCGCAGATGGCCGACACCGACGAGCTGTTCCGGAGGCTCTCGGCGAGACCCGACGCCAGGCCCGGCGTTCTTTCCGGCCTGGTCCTGAACGAGAAGGGCCTGGACCGGGCGCTCGCCTGCGGCGTGGGTCTCGTCTGCATGGGCGTCTCCGCCAGCGACACCCACAGCCGTAAGAACACCGGAATGGGAACCGAGGAGGCGACGCGCCGGATCCTCGCGACCGCGAAGAAAGCGGTCGAGGCGGGCAGGGCCGTTCAGGTCTCGGTCCAGTCGGCGTTCGGCTGCGGATACGAGGGGCCCGTCCCCGAGGAGCGGGTCCTCGCGATCGTCAAGGCGTACCTCGGCGCGGGCCTGAAGAGAATCTCGCTCGCCGACACGGCGGGGCACGCCTGGCCCGGGCAGGTCGAGCGGCTGTTCGGGGCGATCGTCGATCTCGCCCCGGACGCCGAGCCGGCCTGCCACTTCCACGACACGTACGGGCTCGGAATGGCGAACGTCTGGACCGCGATGCGCTCCGGCGCCGTCTCGTTCGAGTCCTCCTTCGCCGGCCTCGGGGGCTGCCCGTTCACGAAGGTCGCCGCGGGCAACGTCGCGACCGAGGACCTCGTCCACGGCTGGCAGAGGTCGGGGCTGAGGCCGGACGTGAAGCTCGACGTCCTGATCGACGTCGCCCGCTCGGTTTCGGCCTTCTTCGAGCGCGCGATGCCGGGACGCGTCCACAGGGCGGGGCCGATTCCGGCGGACCCCAAGGCCGCGGAGATTCCCGCGTGACGCGAAAGGCCCTCGACGGGATCCGCGTTCTCGACCTCACGAACGTCCTCTCAGGGCCGTTCGCGACGCTCCATCTCGCGCTCCTCGGCGCCGAGGTGATCAAGGTCGAGAACCCCCTCGACGGCGACCTCGCGCGCAAGCTCGGCAACGTCCCGAAGCTGAACAAGGAGCTCATGGGGACGAGCTTCCTCGCGCAGAACGCCAACAAGAAGTCCATCACGCTGAATCTGAAGAAGAAGGAGGCCCGCGAGATCTTCCTGAAGCTCGTCGCGGTCTCCGACGTCGTCGTCGAGAACTTCCGCCCCGGCGTCATGGCGCGGCTCGGCCTGGGTTGGGATGCGCTGAGGGCCGCAAACCCGCGCCTCATCTATTGTGCGATCTCGGGCTTCGGCCAGGACGGGCCCGACGCCGACAAGCCGGCCTACGACCAGATCATCCAGGGGCTCTCCGGAACGATGGCCGTCAACGGCGACGAGCGGCTCAACCCCCTCCGGTGCGGCTTCCCGGTGTGCGACACGGTCGGCGGGCTGACGGCGGCCTTCGCGATCATGACCGCTCTTTTCCACCGCGAGCGCACGGGAGAGGGGCAGATGGTCGACGTCGCGCTCCTCGACGCGATCATGCCGCTCATGGGCTGGGTCGCCGCGAACCTCCTGATCGGCGGGCAGCAGCCGGTCCCGATGGGGAACGACAACTTCACGGCCGCCCCGAGCGGGGTGTTCCGGACGGGCGACGGCTACGTCAACATCGCGGCGAACAAGCAGGAGCAATGGGAGGCCGTCTGCGACGCCCTCGGCGTTCCGGAGCTGAAGGCCGACCCACGCTTTGCGGAGCGCGACACGCGGAAGAAGAACCGCAAGGCGCTGACGCCGCTGCTGGAGGCGACGCTGGCCGGGAGGACGACGAAGGAGTGGGTCGAGATCCTCAACGCCCGGGACGTCCCGTCGGGCGAGATCCTCGGGCTCGACGAGGCGCTCCACCAGCCCCAGGTCGTCCATCGCGGCATGCTGCGGATGGTCGACGCGCCCGGCATCGGGCCGCTCCCGCTCTTCAACCTCCCCGCGCTGTTCCTCTCGACGCCGGCGGCCATCGAGGCGCCGCCCCCGAGGCTCGGCGAGCACACGGCTGCGGTCCTCGGCCGGCTCGGCTACTCCGAGCCCGACCTCGCGGCGCTCAAGCAGAACGGCGTCGTCTGAGACGCCGACACACCGTCACGCGCCCGCCTCCTCGAGGAGCCGCACGAGGCTCGCGAGTGTGCGGTTGATCGGAGTCGGGACGCCGAGCGCCTCGCCGCGGCGCACGACGAATCCGTTCAGGGCCTCGATCTCCGTTCGCCCGCCGCGGGCGAGATCCTGCGCCATCGACGACGTCGCTTTGGCCATCGAGTCCGCGAGCTTCATGACCGCGCCCACGACGTCGCGTGCCCCCATCGCGACGCCACTCGCGGCCGCGACGGCGAGGACCTCCGCGACGACGTCTTTCAGAAGGCGCCGCCCGCCGGGCAATGCGCCGATCCGGGCGTAGTGCGCGCGCGCGAGCGCCGACACCGGATTGAACGCGCAGTTTGCGGCGAGCTTGGACCAGAGCTCCGCCTCGATTTCGTCCGAGACGGTGCAGGGGACGCCGGCCGACTCGAAGACGCGGGCGATCTCCCCCAGCGTGCGCCTCCGGGAATCGGCCCTTGGCAGAGTCCAGGAGGGATCCCCGATCACGAGATCCCCGCGGCCCGCGTGACGGACGGCGCCCGGGGCCGACATCGATGCGGCAACCCAGACCACGGCCGGGAAGGCGTCGTGCCCCGTCCTCTTCCGCAGGATCTCGGCGTTCTCGACGCCGTTCTGGAGGCTCAGGAGGACCGCATCGTCGGAGAGGTGCGGGGCGAGGGCGCAGCCCGCCGCCTCGGTGTCGAAGGACTTCACGGCGACGAGGACGAGGTCGGCTCCACTCGCGGCTCGGGCGTCCGTCGACGCCGCGACGCGCACGCGTTCGTCGAAGCCGGCGGATTCGAGCCGCAGGCCTTCCGCCCCGATCGCGTCGACGTGGAACTTTCGGCCGATCAGCGTGACGGGGGTTCCGGCGCGCGCGAGCATCCCGCCGAACCAGCACCCGACCGCGCCCGCGCCGAAGACGGCGACGGCTCTTCGATCTCCAGCCACGCGCCATTCTCGCCCGATCTCGCGTACGCGGCCCTCCGGGCACGACGGCGCTTGACGAACCCCCTGGCGGCAAGTACTTTCGTCGCCGCCACGGCCCCCTCGAGCGGGTGTAGTTCAGTGGTAGAACGCCAGCTTCCCAAGCTGGATGTCGTGGGTTCAAGCCCCATCACCCGCTCCATCGAGCCCGCCGGTGCCGAAGGCTGCCGCCCCCGCTCGACCCGGAGCATCTCGAATTCCGCGGATCCCCCGCGGGTCACCCTGAGGCCGCGCGCCTCGAGCATGGGCCGGACCGCTTCGAAGTCCTTCGCGGGGCCGAGCAGGACCGTGGCCTCCTCCGCCGACCGGGCCAGCCGCTCGACCGCCGGGTCGGCAGGCGGGTCGCGCATCAATTGGTTGCGGAAGCCTTCGTCGAGAAGCGTCTGAGGAAACCGCGCGTCGCGACGAACGCGATCGAGGAGCGAGAGGCGGGCGAGCGAATAGTCGCGCGGCTCCCCCGCGACACCGAGCCGGACGGGGCCTTCGATCGTCGCGAGCTCCTTCTCGACGGCGTCGGATGCGGGAGTCCGGGGGGGCGCGCCCGCGTACGTCACCGCACCGTAGACCGCCCAGCCGCTCCCGGCCGCGAGGCCCGCGGCGAGGAGAATCTGCACCGATCGCGGGGTCGACGCCGCGCGGAACGCCCCGGCCGCTGCACGGAGCCCGAGCGCAGCCCAGAGTGCGAAGAACGGAACGAGGCACGAGAGCCGTGGGAGATCCGCGCGGTTCGTGAGGACGAGAGGCAGGCTCGTCGCGAGCACCCCGGAGACGAGAAGGAGGTGCTTCACGTCCCGGAACAGCCGCCGGACGGAGATGGCGACGCCCCAGAGAATGAGCGGGAGGGACGAGG
This sequence comes from Thermoanaerobaculia bacterium, assembly GCA_049581965.1. GTDB lineage: Bacteria > Acidobacteriota > Thermoanaerobaculia > UBA5066 > UBA5066 > Fen-183. The sequence continues at coordinate 4,478 of JBAUSZ010000153.1, forward strand.
GAAGGTGGAGCGGCAAGCGGCCCGGATCCGACCACGTCGCGACCCCACGTTCCGTCAATGGCTGCCGGGGCAGCACGAGGTCGAGGGCGAGCCTCGTGTTGTTCCGGATCAGCCGCCCCGCCAGCTCGAGACGCTCGCTCCACGTGACCGACGCCGGCTCGATGCGGCGCCCGAGAACGCCACGAATGGAATCGGGGTGCTTGAGGATCGCGAAGAACTGCTCGCCCCGGGCCTCGATAAGCAACGAGTCGCGGCCGAAGTGCCGCTGCACCAGCCAGACGCCCGATGCGATCGCGACGAGCGCCACGATCGCCGCCCACGGACGGAAGCGACGCCTGCGGAAGAGAAGGACGAGCAGAGCGAAGGCGAGAAGGAAGATCGCGACGATTCGCGAGGGGGCGTATTGGAGGGTGGCCAGATAGAGGCCGCCCGCACAAAGGGCAGCTGCGAGAAACGTCGGGCGCTCCCCGAGGATGAGTCGAAGGGCGCCGTACAGCGCGACCCACAGGGAGAGGATCATTCCCGCGACGGAGGTGCCGTAGCGCGAGTAGTGCAGGACGCAGGGGTTGAGCGCGAGAACGACGGCGAGTGCTGCGGCGGTGAAGAGGCCGAAAAACCGCTCCGCGAGAAGGAAAGCGACCGCGACACCCAACAAGGTAGCGGCGACGGACGCGACGCGGAGCGTCCACACCGAAATCCCGGCCGAATGGAACAACGCGAAGGTCGGCACGCCATAAAAAAGCGCGTCCTGGCCCGTGCTCAGGAGTCCCTGGTTCCAGAGGAGGCCCCGAGCGGCGGCGGCGCCCGGCGTGACGTGGCCGTGCAGTTCGTCCTCGAAGCCCGAGATGACGGACCCTTCCCAGGTCATGAGGATCCCGGAGTACGAGGTCAGGGTCGCGAACAGATACGTCCCGAGGACGGCGAGGGTGACGACGAGAACGATCCGGCCTGCTCGAGCGCCGCTCGCCCTGAACGCCTCGACCTCCTCCTCTCGCGATGCGACCTCCCCTGCCAGCGCCACGAGGGCGACTCCCGCGAGGATGCCGGCCGCGATCGGCGCCGGGCGCGGCAACTCGAGGAGGAAGAGCGTCCCGGCGCTCGCGGACAGGAACGACGTCGGCCAGAGCCAGGACGCGACGGGCCGGGCCCGACGCACGAGGCCGGCGAGGGCGGTGACGACGGCCGCGGCGAGATACACGGCCAGAACGAGGCGTTCGCCGGCAAGCGGCGGGAAGACACTCTCCGACAAGTCCGGTCCCGACGCGGGATGCTAACCGACTCCCGGACCGTGGGAGGCGTCGGGTCGCCGCGCCCGCGGTCTCGCGAACCCGCAAGCGTCAGCGGAAGTAGCCGTTGACGTCGACGATCAAGTCCAGCGTGCCGGCCGACGTGTTCTGGACCTTGATCGTGCCGGATCCGTCCGACGCGAGCTGGAGCATCGCGTTGTTCGCCCGGGTTCGGCCGACGACGAGAGGCACCGTGCTCGTACCGGTCGGCTGGCCGTTGCCCCGGTAGATCGAGACGACTCCGGATGCGGAAACGTTCGTCACGGTCACGTTCGCGGAGATCGCCTTCGCGTCCGAAGGGATCGCGCACGAGGAGGCCACGGCGAACACCCGGTTGGCCGCGCCGGAGGGCTGAATGGCGGGACCGCCCAGAGCGCCCGCCGGATTCCGGGTGTCGAGGACGCGGCAGGGGCTGAGCACGAAGAGCGAATAGGGCCCACCCGATCCCGGCGGGAGGGTGACGTTCACCGTGACCGAGCTCTGCCCGGCGAGGCCCGTCCCCGTGTCCGTCACGGTGCACGTCGCACCATACGAGCCCGTGGCCCCGAACACGTGGTAGATGGTCGATCCCGAGCCCGTCGCGCCGTCGGAAAGGGACCAGGCGTACGAGTAGCCTCCGGTCCCCCCGGTCGCCGAACACGTGAGCTGGACGCTGTTGACGAACGTCGCGGGGTTCGGCGTCGCCGAGGCGGTCGCGACGGGGGGCAGTGGCCGCGGGGCGATGACGGCGGCGCCCGGGAACGGGTACGCGAGGCCGTTTCGCGTCAACGTGATGTCGTAGGTTCCGGCGGCGCCGTACGTGAAGGTGACGCCGTTCCCGGCGGCGAGTTGCGGAGTCGCGGAGGCCGAGAAATCCCAACTCAGCGCGACCGTCCCGTTGTCCACGATTCCGTTCACGTAGGAGTACGCCGTCAGCGTGTCACCCGCCTTCGCGCTCACCCGGTTCACGATGCAGAAAGGTCCCGGGGGGCACGGGTCCTGGCCGTTCACGAAAATGTGCATCTCCGGCGTGGGCGCCCGGACCGTGATCGGAATGCCCGCGACGCCGCCCGGGTCGGGCCAGGTCGCCGTCCCACCCGTGTAGGAGACCTGAACCCGGAAAAGATAGTTGCCGGGTGTCGACGGCGCGGAAACGGTGGCGTAGGTGGCGGGTGTGCCGCCGGACGGCGGATCGGTCATCCCGGTGAGCACGGAGAACGTCCCCGAGCAGGTCGTCTGCCCGCCCGGGATCTGGCAGAGGCTGTAGAAGTACGAGCCGGTGACGCTCGGGCTGTGCTGAGAGCTGTTGGCGATCGTGAGGTTTTGGCTCACGTCCGCCGTGACCGGGCCGGTCGCCGAGCCGTTGACCGTGAATGCCGGCGCGAAGTCGATGACCGTGTACGTCCCCATCGCCGACGTGCCGTCGTAGTCCGGCGACCTGTAGCCGCCCGGATACGTCGCCGTGAGCCAGAAATAGTGTGTTCCCCTCGTGTCGAGGGTCGGCACGCAGCTCGGACCCGTGCAGGACGCCTGCGTGAGCGTCGTCGGGGAGGCGCCGAAAAACCACTTGAAGCTCGACGGCTGGCCTTCCGAAGCGCTCACGAGAGGTGCGCCCAGGAACACCTGCGTGGACGCGACCCCGACCGCCGGGACCCTCCAGTTCACGGTGAAAAGCGCGGTGTTCTGGATGCCGTACTGATTCGTGGCCTCGAGCGCGATCTTGAGCGGTACCTGCGTCCCTGCCGGCGGGGAGGACGTGGCGAAGTCCGGGCCGCCCGCGGCAGAATTGGTCCTGACCGAGTTCCAGCAGCCGGCGCCGCTCGCCGGGACGCCGCCGGCCTGCGGGTCGCAGGGGCCCACGAGCGTCGCCTGGGCCGGTGGGGCCGCCGGGTTCCCGAACTGCCCGTTGTCCAGGTTCCGGATGCGCGGCGTCGCTCCGTTGTCCTCCGCCATGCTGCCCGCGTGGAAGTCGAAGTCGAAGCGCCAGTCCGAGAGCGGCTTGATGGCCGGCGACGGGAGAACCGCGGGAACGATCGTGAGCGTGTCGCCGAGAAACGCCGTGCCTCCGTCCGGAACGGAAGCGCCCGTGCCCGCGTTCGTCACCGACAGCACGCTCACGGCGGGCGCGTTCAGGGCCTGACACGTGAGCGGGACCACGAAGGCCCGCGGTCCCGTCGGGAGGAACTGGTAGACGGACATGCCGCTCCCGGCCATCGCGCTCGCGCTCGTGGCCGCGAGGCCGAAACCCGCCGCGCTGACGGGAGTGGCCTGCGGCGTCGCCCACACCGACGCCGTCGTCGAGTAGAGGATGAACTGCTGGCTCGGCAGGACGCGCGTCGCCCACATGAGGGCGAAGAGCTGGAAGTTGCTCGCGACGAGGGACGCGCTGCCTCCGGAGCGTCCCCAGGTCTCGCCGGGCACGGACGGTACCCGGAAGAGCGCACCGGCGGAGACGGGCGCCTGCAGGTTGCCGCTTCCGTCCTTCGTGACCGAGACGAGACCGTAGCTCGGGGAGTTCTCTCCGGCCGCCGCAGGCAGCTCCACGAGGACCCAGAGCTTGTTGGCGTCGAGCGGGTCCACGGCCGAGGCGTGGCTCACGGGCACACGGGAGAAGGGGTCGCCCGGGACGCTCGAGACGACGCGCGACCTGAACGCCGACGTGATGTTTCCGGGCGGCCCGGGATTCGAGGCGTCGACGATCTGGACGCCGGAGCTCGTCAAATAGACGAGGAAGTTCCCCGCCATCGACGGAGCGGAGCCGGGAGGGAAGCTCGTCGTCTCCGACGCGAGATTCAGCGACCGGAAGGCCCCGTTCGAGGTGGGCAGCGTCGTGACGTCGGCCGCCATCGCGGGAAGCGTGGGATAGATCGCGTAGGCGATGTAGCGCGACCCGACCTGTTGCACGACGGTTCCGGAGGCTCTCGAATTTCCGAAATCGCCCCACATGCCGAAGCCTTCGCCTCCGTCGGGCCTGCCCGCGAGGGTGTGCCAGGTGGGCTCGGCGGGCCCGCTGACCGAGAAGACGACGCGCTGCCCGTTCGGCGAGACGGCGAGCGTCTGGATGTAGCTCTGGCCGTCTCCGTTCGCCGGAACCGGATTCGTCGCCCCCGACGCCGGATCGAAGCGCAGGTCGTCGTATTTGAGGGCGGTCGGGTTGAGCGGATTCGAGATGTCCAGCGTCGAATAGCCGAACGACTCGTTCATGAGGATCCGCGGCGATCCGGCCCCGTTCCGATAGAGCGCGAGGCTCGTGCTGAAGCCCGGGGACAGCTGCCCGAGCGGCGCTCCGTAGAGCGGCCTCGTCGCGCCCGGGGGGTTGGGCTCGAACGGCACGGGGGCCGACGAGAGGATGCACTGGGCCCCGAGACGCGCCGGGAAAAGGCCCAGCCCCAGGAGGACGAAAATCCCCGGGCTCCGAAGGAGCGGCGCGCGTCGGCTGGCCACGGAAGAAACCATCGAATTCGACGTCCTGTATGCCGAAGCAGGGCGCGTGCCAGTCCGCCTGGCCCCCGGCGTTAGGCGCCGTCACCCGCGCCACCGCCCCGGAGCCAGGCCCGGTCGAGCCGCCGCGATTTGTCGGCGAAGGGCGCGCCGCGGAGCCATTCCGCGCCGCGTGCCATACTTGCCCTTCAACCCGAGGAGCTTCCCCGGAAGCCTCTCTTTACGGCGTTCTCTCATGGAGACGCAGGAGATCCGAATGCTCAGACGCAGCTCGACCCTCGTCCTTCTCTTTCTCGTACTGACCACCGCCGGCGCAGCCACGGCTCAGACGTGGAGCGCCGAGCAACAGGAGATCTGGCGCTTCGAAGAACAGCAGTGGAAGATGGCCGCGGCCAAGGACAGCAGCTGGATCGAGAAGATGGTGCACCCGAACCTCAGCTACTGGGACGACGGGCAGCCGGCGCCCCAGAACAAGGCGTCCCTCGTGCGCTGGAACCGTTACAACGACACGAACGCCACGGTCCTCGAGGAGGAGCTCTTCCCGATCTCGATCACGATCACCGGCAACATCGCGGTCGCGCAGTACCGCTATTCGGTGGCTCGCGAGAACTACAAGAAAGAGCGCGAGACCGTGAACGGCCGCTACACGGACATCCTCGTCAAGGAAGGCGGACGCTGGCTGTTCATCGCCTGGGCCGGCGGCGACTACCCCAAGAAGTAGAACCCCCGATCGAAGGCCGTCGAGGGACGCCGCCCGTCCGAGGGGCGCCGTCCCCGGCAGCCTCGCGCTACTCTCCGGGGCGCATGCGCCACGTCCTCGACCAGATCCCCTGGCAGCTCGCGATCATGGCCGCGCTCACGCTCGGCCTCGCGCCGTTCAAGCCGCCGCACATCGTCGAGAAGCTCGACATGCTCTTCCGCGGGACGCTCGTGAGGCCGATCGACTGGCTGGACCTCGTCCTCCACGGCACGCCCTGGCTGATCGTAATCCTCAAGGGCGCGGTTGCGCTGAAGCGCTGACGAGTCACCGGTCGCGCGCGGCGCTTTCCCGCGCCTGGTTCAGCTCGCGGCGCGCGTCGTCGAGCTTCCGACGGGCGGCTGCGGTGTCCTCGGACGTCATCCCCTTCTTGACGGCCGCGTCGTCCACCGCGCGGCGTGCGGCCGAAACGTCGGCCTGCGCGGCGCGCAGCCGCGCGTTTCCATCGGCGGCCCCCGGCCCTCCTGCCCCCGCGTCGGCTCCGGCCGGAACGGCCGGCATTCCGGACGTTCCCGAGACCGAGAGCGTCCCGCCCGCCACGCCCTTCTTCCCGAGCCTGCGCTCCCGGGCGAGGTCGGCGAGCGTCTTGGGTTTAGCGGACACCGCCGTGGAAGCGGAACCAAGCGCCGCCGCCGGCGTCGGGGCCGGGGCCGGGGCCGTCGCCGTGACCTGGGCGAGCAGGAGGATCGCGAGCATGGCCGCTCCCTTCGGCACAGTTTACCGCCGCGCGCAGGCGCGGCTGAGGGCCGTCCCCGGACTCAGATTTTCGTCGGCACGTTCTCGCGCGGCTCGCCTCGCATCCAGACCGACGTGCATTCGAGCGGCTCCACGGCGCGCGTGTGGTCGAAGTGCAGGAGCGCGTCGAACTGCGCCGGGAGGCGCGCGCCAAAGTAGTGGCTCCGGCGCTCGGTCTCGGGCCGGTAGATGACTCCGACCGCCCGCTCGAGCCTCTTTTCGGCGAGAACGATCTCCGCCTCGCGGTTCTCGTGCAGGTTCAGGAGGAAGCGTGGGTAGCGCACCTCGTGAAAGAGCGCCTCGTAGCTTCCGGGAAGCGCGGGTCTCAGGCGCTTGCGCTGCGCCGGCCCGTCCCACCCGGAGGCGGCCGTCACCGTCCCCGACTCCGTCGTGAATCCCACGAGCACCGCGTCGGCTCCGCGCCGGGTCCGCACGAGCTGGCCGAGGTTCAGCTCGCCGTGCTCGCCCATCTCCGTCGCGCGCGCGTCGCCGAGGTGGGAGTTGTGAGCCCAGACGACGAGCTTCACTCTCTGACCCTCGCACGAGAGGTGGTCGTCGAGCGCGTCGAGCGTCTCGGCCATGTGGCGGTCCCGGAGGTTCCACGAGAGGACCTGACTTCCGAACATCGCGCGGTAGTACTGCTCCGCGTTCTTGACGAGCCGCGCGTTCTGCTCGGCGGCGAAGAACGCGTCCTCGGCGACGCGTCCATTGCGCCCGAGGTACCGGCCGCCCGCGGCTTGCAGGTCGACGAGCTGCTGGATGACCTCGTTCTCGCACGAGACGCCGAGGCCGAACGTCGCGGAGGCGCCGTAGCCCTGCGCGTCCCCGCCGAAGCGGTCGAAGCAGGCGTACCGGGCGTAGGCGCGCCGCGCCGCATCGGCGTCCACGCGCCTCAGGTACGAGATGACGGCCTCCATCGACGCGTGGAGGCTGTAGAGGTCGAGGCCGTAGAATCCGGCCTTCCGGCGGTCGTCCGCGATCCCGTCGTTGTGCTCGCGGAGCCAACCGACGAAGTCCAGGACGTCCGCGTTTCGCCACAGCCACGCCGGGAAACGCCGGAAGCCCCCGAGCGCGTCCGCCGCGTCCCCGTCGTCCGAATTCCCGCGCGCCCAGCGGTCCACCCTCCACGCGTCCGGCCAGTCCGCCTCGACGGCAACCCCCCGGAAGCCCTTTTCGCGGATGAGCCGTTTCGTGATCTCGACGCGCGCCCGGTAGAACTCGTGGGTCCCGTGCGAGGCCTCGCCGAGGAGGACGAACCGGGCATCTCCGATGGCCCCGAGCAAGGCGTCGTACTCGGCGGGCCCCCCGCAGAGCGGGTGCGCGGCCGAAGTCAGCAGCGAGCAGATTCCGGCCGTCTCGAGGATGGACATGGGGGCCTCCCTGTCCTCCATCACAAGGTGGGGCCGGTGCCCGCGCCCGTCAAGCAGCCGTCCCGAGGGGAGCGGGACGGTTTCTGTATCATCGCGATCCCGCATGAATGTCTCAATTCCGAAGGAGACACGCCCCGACGAGCGGCGCGTCGCCCTGGCCCCCGACACCGTCAAGAAGCTCGTCGCCTCCGGAATTGCAGTCGACGTCGAGCCGGGAGCGGGCCTTGCGGCCGGCTTCTCCGACGTCGACTTCACCGCTGCCGGCGCCACCGTCGCGGCCGGCCGCGAGGCGCTCCTCGCCGGCGCCGAGCTTCTCGCCTGCGTGAACCGGCTGGACCCGGCCGACGTCGCACGCCTCAGGAAGGGTTCCGCCGTCATCGGGTTTCTCCGGCCGCTGGACGAGCCCGAGGGCCTGCGGCCCTTCCTCGACGCGGCCGTGACGGCCTTCGCGATGGAGCTCGTCCCGCGCACGACCCGTGCGCAGGCGATGGACGCGCTCTCCTCGATGGCGACGGTCGCCGGCTACAAAGCCGTGCTCCTCGCGGCGGCGCGGATGCCGAAAATGTTCCCCCTCCTCATGACGGCCGCCGGGACCGTCCCACCGGCCAAAGTCGTCGTGATCGGCGCCGGCGTCGCGGGCCTCATGGCGATCGCGACGGCCCGCCGCCTCGGCGCGACGATCGAGGCCTACGACGTGCGCCAGGCCGCGGGCGAGGAGGTCCGCTCTCTTGGCGCCCGATTCCTCGACGTCGACCTCGGCGGGATCCAGACGCAAGACGCCGGCGGGTACGCCGTCGAGCTTTCTCCCGAGGCGCTCAAGCGCGGCCGCGACCTCGTCGCCGAGCGCGTCAAAGACGCCGACCTCGTCATCACGACGGCGCAGGTCCCCGGCCGGAAGGCCCCTCTGATGCTGGAAGAAACCGCCGTCCGCGGGATGAAGAGCGGCGCCGTCATCGTCGACCTCGCGGCACCCACGGGCGGCAATACGGCACTCACGAAACCCGGCGAGGACACCGTCGTGAACGGCGTGACGATCCTCGCACCCCTCAACCTCGCCGCGACCGTCCCCCTCCATGCGAGCCAGCTCTACGCCCGCAACGTCGCCGCGTTTCTCAAGCTCCTCGTGGGAGAGGGCGGTGCCCTGAGCGTGAACCTGAACGACGACGTCGTGGCCGGCGCCTGCGCCGTGCACGACGGCAAGCCCGTCAACCCCCGCGTCGCCGCGCTCCTCGCGCCGGCCTCGCCCGCCGGAGCCGCCCGATGAACGAAGTCCTCCTCGCCGGCCTGTACGTATTCGTCCTCGCCGCCTTCCTCGGCTACCAGGTCATTTCCCGCGTCCCGCCGCTCCTCCACACGCCGCTCATGTCGGCGACGAACGCGATCTCGGGCATCTCCCTGATCGGCTCGATCGTCACCGCGGGCGCAAGGTACAACGTCACGAGCACGATCCTCGGCGTCATCGCCGTCACGGCCGCAACGATCAACGTCGTCGGCGGCTTCATCATCACGGACCGCATGCTGAAGATGTTCAAGCGCGAGTCGAAGCCGGGTGAGGCGGGAAAGACGTGAGCACGCAGACCCTCCTCATCGAGCTCTCGTACTTCGCGGCTTCGATCCTCTTCGTCCTCGGCCTCAAGGGGTTGAGCCATCCCGACACCGCCCGACGCGGCATGTTCATGGCCGAGTTTGGGATGCTCCTCGCGGTGATCGGGACGCTGCTCCAGCGCGACATCGTCAGCTACGAGTGGATCCTCGTCGGCCTCCTCGTCGGCTCGACGATCGGCGTCGCGATGGGCCTCTGGGTCCCAATGACGGCCATGCCGCAGCGGACGGCGCTCTCCCACGCATTCGGCGGCCTCGCGGCAGCCCTCGTCGGAGTCTCGGAGTTCCTCCGGCACGGCGAGCACCTCGGGTCGTTCAAGGTCACGGCGCTCGGCTTCGAAGTCCTGCTCGGCGGCATCACGTTCACGGGCAGCCTCGTCGCCTTCGCGAAGCTCCAGGAGCTCGTGAAGGGACAGCCGATCACCTACAAGGGCCAGAACGTCCTGAACTTCCTGCTCTTCGGCAGCGCGGTCGTCATCTTCATCGCGCTCGTCCTCAATCCCGGCCACACCGCCCTGTTCTACGCGATGTGCGCGCTCGCGCTCCTCTTCGGCGTGCTCCTCGTGCTGCCGATCGGGGCCGCGGACATGCCCGTCGTGATCGCGCTCCTGAACTCGTACGCGGGCCTCGCATCGGCGGCCACGGGCTTCGCGCTCGGGAACAACGTCCTCATCATCGCGGGCACGTTGGACGGCGGGTCGGGCTTCATCCTCTCGATCCTCATGTGCAAGGCGATGAACCGCTCCATCACGAACGTCCTGTTCGGCGCGTTCGGAAGCGCGACCGAAGCTACGGCGGGGGGCGAGGAAGGCGTCATGCGCGAGGTTTCGCTCGACGACGTGGCGACCCAGCTCGCCTACGCGCGGCAGGTCGTCTTCGTCCCCGGCTACGGCATGGCGACGGCGCAGGCGCAGAACGCCGTGCGCGAGCTCGCGAACCTCCTCGAGCACCGGGGCGTGCAGGTGAAGTATGCGATCCACCCGGTCGCCGGGCGCATGCCGGGGCACATGAACGTCCTTCTCGCGGAGGCGAACGTCCCGTATTCGCAGCTCTACGAGCTCGAGCAGATCAACCCGGAGATGCCGACGACGGACGTTGCGGTCGTCATCGGGGCGAACGACGTCGTAAACCCCGAGGCGCGGGACAACCCGAAGAGCGCGATCGCGGGCATGCCCATCATCGAGGTCGACAAGGCCAAGTCCGTCATTGTCCTCAAGCGGGGCCGCGGGAAGGGCTTCTCGGGCCTCGAGAACCCGCTCTTCTTCAAGCCCGTGACGGGCCTGCTGTTCGGCGACGCCAAGACGAGCCTCACGCGCCTCGCCTCCGCGGTCGGAGAGCTGTAGCGAATCCTGCCGGCGGGGCTGGCGATCGCCGCCGGCCGGTCCTACTTTCCTCTTTGGGGGTAGGGCCGTGTTGCACGCACAGGACCGGTTCGGGCACGAAGTCGCGACGCAAAGGCTCTGGGACGTGGGAGTTCCGGTCTCCACGGACGCCGACATGTTCCAGGCGTGGGCGTGGGACGACGACCCGCCCCGGCCGTTCCTCGTGACGCGCGTGTGGAGCGAGGGCACGCCGATCGACGAGACGACGTTCGAGCGGCTGGTTGCCGAATGCCACGTCCATCCGGGAAAGGAACGACAAGGGTAAGCGGCATCTCTGTTGCAGCCAGCGGGGCGGTTCACGTCCAGACGCCTTAATGGCAGTTCGCAACGGAGGCCAACCATGCGTGTTCGAAACCTCGCGGCTCCGGCTCTCGCCGCCGTCCTCGCCCTCACCGCATCCGCCTGCTTCAAGTCCGAGACGCCGACGGGCCCATCCCTTCCCGCGTCGAACTCCGGCGTGGTCCGCGTCGTCGGACAAAACGTCTCTCCCGGCGCTCTCGGGCTCACGCGCTGGGCGGCCGGCGAGCCCCTCGGCCCCGTCGAAGTGGCGCCCGGGGGCACCGTCGAAATGATGCGGTGGAACACCCGCGTGCAGGGGACCATGTTCATCGTTTTCGTGCCCATCGCCGAGCAGCCGCACTTCAAGGCCGTCGCCCAGGTCGAATACAACGTCCTGACGGTCCCCACGTCGAAGACGGACGAGATCTCCACCGTCGTCCGCGTCACGCGCGATGCGTCCGGCACGGTCACGGCGACGACGGACCGGCCCGACGTGATCGAGATCGGCCGCGTCACGCCGATGTAGCCGAGTGGTTCCCGGCCCCTGGTTCCGCTCGCTCTGGCGAGGCGACCTGCCGCTCGTCCACGCCTGGCTGAACGCGCCGCCCGTTCTCGGGACGTACGCGAAGGAACCCACGTCGCCGCGGGACATCGACGAGAAGTACCTTCCGCGAATCGAGGGTGCCGACCCCGTGTCGGTCTTCGTGGCCTGCGTCGGTGGCGACGCCGCCGGGCTGTTTCAGTACTACGCGATCGCGTCGTTTCCGGAGTACGCTCGAGCGATCCGCGCGGAACCGGGCTGGTTCGGTGTCGATTTCTTCATTGGAGAGGCGCGCCTTCGCGGCCGCGGCCTCGCACCGATTCTCCTCGAGGCATTCGCAATCGTCACGGCGTCCGCCGTGCCCGACGCCACGGCCCTCGTTGCGGGTCCCGATCCCGCGAGCGAGCCCTCCATCCGATCCCTCCGTCGAGCCGGGTTCGTCGAGCGGCACGTGGTCGAAGTCGCGCCCGGCGCGCGCGAGCTCGTCATGGTCCGTTCACCGGTCCTCTGGCGGTCGTGAGAGTCACCTCACGCCGTGAGTGAAGACTTCGTCGTCAACTGCCCCTCCGGCCGTGTGAAGCCCGGCAGGTGGGCCACGACGCTCATGGCGCGCACCGTCCACAAGGGCGGCTCCGAGGGCCTCGCTGCCGGCTGGGGCCGGTTCGACGCGTGGATCAAGGCCGAGGGCCTCGCACCCGCAGGCGATCTCTGGGAACGCTGCCTCAGGGGCCCGGAATCGGGCCTCGACGCGGCCGAGTCCCGCACGGAGTTCAACCGGCCACTTGCGAACTGAGACCTACTCAACCCGCAGCGAGTAGTTGCTGTGGCGAGTGAAGCGCGTCGCTTTCCCGTCGGGCCCCAGCGCGAACACGATTTCCTCGCCGAGCGTCTCGTCCCTCCGGATCCGCCGGAACGTGAGCTCGCCCGTCTTCTTCAGCCTGATCAGGTCCTTCATCGGCTGCCGCGTCGGCAGGGACAGCATCGCGAGGCCGTCTTCCCACGGGAGGACGAACGTCTCGCCGCCCCACGGCGCGCCCGAGTACGTCCCCGCGAACTTCCTGAGTTCCGGCGCGGGCGTCTTGCCCTTCCCGGGCTCCTTTGCCGCGGCCTTCAGCGCGGGCGCCACGATCTCGCGCACGTGGTCCGCCCAGCCCTCCGCGTCGACTCCCGACGCGTTCGTGAGGACGACGACCGCGAGCTTCTCGTCCGGCTGGAGCATGAGGTGCGTCCGGAAGCCGGGGCACGAGCCACCGTGCCCGACGAGAGTCGCCTTCTCGCTCCTCGAGATCTCGAACCCGAGGCCCCACATCGTCTCGAAGTCGGGGTCCACGAAGTGGACGCGGTGCATCTCGCGCAGCGTGGCGGTCTTCAGGACCTCCGGCCCTCCGCCGGCGAGCAGCCGAAACTGCCACGCCGCGAAGCGGGCGAGGTCCTCGGCCGTCGAGGCGAAGGCCATCGCCGGCGCGACGCCCTTCCCCTGGAAGAACGCGACGGGATCGCGCCGGCCCGCGCGGGTCAGCGCGCTGTACCCGCTCGCCAGGCGCTTGCCTCGCTCGGACTCGGGCATCTCGGGCGTCGTCGACGCGAGCTTGAGCGGGACGAGGATGTTCTTCGAGACGTAGTCGGCGTACGACACGCCCGACAAGGCGGAAACGATCTCCCCCGCGAGCGTCAGGCCGAGGTTCGAATACTGAAAGTACGTCTCCGCCGGGTAGAGCGCCGTCTGCTGCGCGACCCTCTCGACGATCTGGTCGTGCGTCGGGAACGCGAACGAAGGACCCGTCCAGTACGGGATGTCGGTCTCGCGCGGCAGCCCCGCCGCGTGCGTGAGAAGGCCCTCGACCGTGATCTCCGTCCCGTCCGTCCCGCCGGCCTTCATGGTGAACCACGGGAGTCTCGAGCGCACGGCATCGTCGAGGCGAAGCTTGCCCGCGTCGCGCAGCTGCATGACGGCCACGCTCGTGAAGAGCTTCGAGATCGAGCAGATGCTGTAGATCGTGCCGGGCTCCGCCTTGCGGCCGCTCGCCACGTCGGCGAGGCCGAAGGACCCGCTCCAGAGGACCCTCTGGTCGTGGACGATCGCCGCGGACACGCCGGGCACCTGCTCGTAGGCCCGCGTGGCGTCGAGCCACGCGCGCGCGAGCTCGAGCGCCGACGCGACGCGCGGGTCGTCGTCGGGCGAGGGAGAAGGCTCCGCGGCTCGAACGGACACGCTCGCAACGAGAAGAACGCAGGCAAGGACGCGCATGGCC
>JBAUSZ010000154.1:0-1525 GCA_049581965.1 Thermoanaerobaculia bacterium
CTCCTCGGGCGCGCCGAAGGCCGGGTCTCCTCCCGGTGCCCCCGACCCCGGCTCCCCGCCCCCCGCGCCGCCCGAGGCGCCCACGGTTCCGGCGTCGATGGCCTCGGCGGTGCGCTCCGCATCCAGCGTGCAGGGAGACCCGCGCATCGTCCAGTTCCTCAAGCAGGGAGACGAGGCCTTCGCACGCGGCAACGCGCAGGAGGCGATCGACCTCTGGAGCCGCGTCTTCCTGATCGATCTGTCCAACGAGGAAGCGTCGCACCGCATCGACGCCGCGCGCGAGGCACAGGCGGGAACGGCCCGGAAAATCGACATCCTCCTCTCCGAGGGCGTTCAGTCCTACGAGGCCGGCGACCTCGCCGGTGCCCGCAACAAGTTCCTCGACGTCCTCGCGCTCTCGGAACACGACGCGACGGCACGCGGATACCTCAACCAGATCGACGCTGCGCTCTCGACGCCTCTCGCCGGCGCGGCGCCGCCGACCGCTCCGACGCCCGAGTCGGACTTCATGCGGAACGAGATCGAGGCTCCGCACGCCCCCGCCTTCGCCGACGAGATTCCGCCTCTCGAGGAGGCCCCGCTCGGGGAGGGCGGCGCTCCCGAGCGCGCCACGCTCCCGTCGTCCAGCCGCAGCCGCGTCGATCTCCGAGTCCTCATCGGCGCGGCGCTCGTTCTCCTCGCCGCCGTCGCCGGCGGGACGTTCTGGTTCCTCCGGGGCAGCCGGTCCGCTCCGCCGCCCGCAGCCGGGACCGCGTCGCCCGGGAAGGCCGGTGTCCCCATGCGCCCCGCGGACGACCCGTTTCAGAAGGCGCAGGCGCTCTTCGACGCTGGCAAGATCGACGAGGCGATCGGGGTCCTCCTCAAGCTGCCCGACTCGGACCCGCGGCACAACGAGGCCCTCGTGCGCATCGAGAAGATGAAGTCGTCGGCCGCGCCGACCCCGGTGCCGGCAGCTCCGAGCGACGCCGTGCTCGACTCGATGCGGGCCGCGGGCTTCGCCGCGGTGGCCTCGAGCCGGTACATCGACGCGGTCAAGAACCTCGACCCGGTCGTGAAGGCCCATCCGCAGGACGCCGAGGCCGCCGCCGCCCTCAAGCGCTCGCTCGACCAGGTCGCGGCCCTCTCGAGCGCGGTGAAGTCCTACAACGAAGGCGACTACGACAGCGCAATCAAGCTCCTCTGGGAGGCGCGCAAGCAGGACGCGAAGAATCAGGACGTCGAGGAGTATCTCGCAAACGCCTACGTGAACGCCTCGATCCAGGCGTTGCAGGCCGGCAACATGGCGAAAGCCCAGACCGCGCTGAAGGAAGCGACCGAGCTGAGACCCAACGATGCCGAGGCGCAGCGCCTCCTGCGCTTTGCCCGCAAGTACCCGCGCGGCGCCACGGACCTTCTCTCGAAGATCCTCATCAAGCACCTCACCGTCCGTCCCTGAAGGCGGGCGCCTCACGATGCCCGAGCCTCCGCGCGATCCCCTCGCCGAGCACCCTCTCGCCCCCGAGCCGGAGGGGGGACGCCGGAAACC
>JBAUSZ010000155.1:0-2578 GCA_049581965.1 Thermoanaerobaculia bacterium
GGCGACGAGGTCGTCGCCGTGGACGGGGTGAGGGCGACGGAGGAGTCGCTCAAGCGGATCGCCCGGGACACCTCACCGGGGACCCGGGTCACGGTGACGGTGTTCCGGCGGGACCGCCTCGGAACGCACCGTGTCGCACTCGGGGCGCGCAAGGCGGGCGTGTGGAAGATCGAGGACGCCGAGAACGCGTCCGCGGCGGCGAAGCGGCTCGCGCGGCGCTGGCTCGGGCGCTCCCTCAGCGCTTGAAAAAGCCCTGCTGGCCCCCGGGCGAGGCGGCGGCCGCGGGAGAGCCGCCCGTCCCCATGAGTCTCTGGTTCAGGTCGCGGATACGATCGTTGAGCTGGGCGACCTTGGTCGCGGTCTCCTGGCGCTGACGCTCTGCGTCGGCGCGGAGGCGCTGGATCTCGCTCTCGGCCTCGGCGCTCTGCTGCGCCTTGCTCTGGACCTGGTGCTCGCGCTCTTCGATGTCGTGCTCCAGGGCGGCGATGACCTCGTCCTTCTCGGAGACGCGCTGTCGCCACTTCTCCTCCTGCTCCTCGTAGAGCTTCTTGATGTCCATGAGCTCGGTGATCGCGGAGAAGTCGTTCGGTGACGCCATGATTCCTCCTCGGCCACGTTCTTCGATCTTCGGGAAGAGCTTGCGGAGCTTGAGGGACAGGTCTTCCGGGTCCGTCGAGAGCTTCATCGCGGCGTCGACGTCGATCGCGCCGTTCACGAGCAGGGCGATGAGCGACTGGTTCATCGACTGCATCTTGAAATAGGCGACGCTCGACTCGACCTCCTCGAGGATCTCCTTCGTCTCGCCCGTCTCGATCTGCTTCGCGATCTTCGGGGAGTTCACGAGGACCTCGACGACGGGGATCAGGCCGCGGCCGTCGATGCGCTCGATGAGCTGCATCGAGACGATCGCGCGGAGGACGAGGGCGAGCTGGCGCCGCACCTGGTTCTGCTGCGCGGGAGGGCAGGAGTCCATGATGCGGTCGATCGTCTGCGCGGCGCTGTTCGTGTGGAGGGTCGAGAAGACGAGATGGCCCGTCTCGGCCGCCGTGATCGCGGTCGACATCGTCTCCCAGTCGCGCATTTCGCCGACCATGATGACGTCGGGATCCTGCCGCATGACGTTCTTGAGCGCTTCCGGGAACGAAACGGTGTCCGTGCCCATCTCGCGCTGCGAGACCGAGGCCATGTTGTCCTGGAAGAGGTATTCGATGGGGTCCTCGATCGTGACGATGTGCACCGGGTGCCGTTCCGTGATGAGCTTCACGAGCGCCGCGAGCGTCGTCGACTTGCCCGATCCCGTCGGGCCCGTCACGAGGACGAGGCCGGCGGGCAGGTCCGCGAACGTCTGGAGAACGTCGGGAAGATTGAGCGCCGGGACCTGCGGAATCTGGAAGGAGATGCGCCGGAAGACGGCCGTCCACGTGCCCCGCTGCAGGTAGATGTTGCCCCGGAAGCGCGCGACTCCGGTGATTCCGTACCCGATGTCGACCGCGTAGTTCTGCTGCAGCTTGTCCCGCTGGTACGGCGTCAGGATCGGGAGGACCATGTCCTCGATTTCCTTCGGCTGTAGCGGGTCGGTCTTGAGGGGGACGAGTCGCCCGTTCACGCGCAGGAGGGGCGGACGGCCGGGCTTCAGGTGAAGGTCCGACGCCTCTTTCTTCGTGACGAATTTCAGAAGCTCGGTCAGGTCCATCGTCTCGATGTCTCCGGAGGAGACCCTTTAGGTTAGCAGCCGTGGCGCGGGATTCCAAGCGGGCCGCGGGCGGCGAGCCACTCTCGTGCCGTCCGGGCGCTCCGGATCTCGCCCGCGGCGAGAGCCAGGTCGAACGCCGAGAGAATCTTTCCGAGAACGGGGCCCTCATGCAGTCCGACGGCCCGTCGGATTTCTTCGAGTGGAAGAGGGCGGAGGGGCTTCAGGATCCGGCGGAGCGTCGCCGGACGGCGAAGGGTCTTCTCTGCGGCGTCCGCGAGCGCGCGGGCCCGCGAGTCGCCGGCGGCGCGCAGGAAGAGCAGAGATTCTTCCTCGAACGGGGACGAACGCCGCAGCAGCTCGGCGACCTCGCGGCGCGTGACGGGACCGCCGCCCCTCCTCCGCAGCGGGAGCGAAAAGAGGCGGCTCGCCAACCTCTGCTCTTCCCGGCTGGCCTTCCACCTTCCAAGCAGTTCTTTGGCTCTCTTCGGACCTTGCGGCAATAGGAGCAGGGCTCGGGCAAGGCGCGGGTTCGAAGACTCCAGCCGTCGGACCAGGGAAATCCCGCGCCGCATTCGCGGTGCTGTGCTTCGAATGAGGGACTGAAGGGCGCCGAGGCGCGCGATCAAGTGGAGGCCTTTCAGGCGCCCGGCGGTGGGCGCGCCGAGAAGCCTGTCCAGTTCGACGAGGCGTCTCTCCGCGGCCACCTTTCGAAGAAGTCTTCCGGCTCTCTTCATCTCGGGGAGCGCCGAGGGCGCCACACGAAACCCCGGCAGCTCCGCCAGGAACCGCGCTGCCCTGAGGACGCGCAGGGGATCTTCGACGAACACCCCGGGCCGCGGCGGCGCGAGGCGCCGCGCCGCGAGGTCGGCGAGTGCGCCCGGCGCA
>JBAUSZ010000156.1:0-10668 GCA_049581965.1 Thermoanaerobaculia bacterium
GTGGCCCGCGAGCTCGCCGAAGGCGGCCGCGACGTGCGCGCCGCCGAAAGCCCCGCCGAGGCCGCTCGCGGCGCCTCCATCATCGTCTCGTGCGTTCCGGACGCACCCGACGTCGAGCGGGTCCACCTCGGGGCGGGCGGCACCTCGGAGGGCGCGGCCGCCGGCACCGTCGTCATCGACTGCTCGACGATCGACGCCGCGCGGGCTCGCGCGATCGCCTCGAGCCTCGCCGCGAAAGAGATTTCCTTCCTCGACGCGCCCGTTTCGGGCGGGCAGAAAGGCGCGGTCGAGGGAACGCTCACCTTTTTCGCCGGGGGCGACGCGGCCGCGCTCGAGCGGGCACGGAGCGTCTTCGGGGCGATGGGCAGGAGCCTCACGCACCTTGGACCGTCGGGCTCGGGGCAGCTCGGCAAGGCCGTGAACCAGATCCTCGTCGCGAACAACCTCATGGCGGTCTCCGAGGCCCTCGCGTTCGCTCAGAAGGCCGGGTTGCCGCTCGGGCCTCTCCACGAGGCGCTCATGGGCGGCGCCGCGCGCTCCTGGGCTCTCGAGGTCCTCGGGAGAAAGATGATCGAGCGCGACTTTGCGCCCGCCTTCGCGGTCAAGCACCAGCAGAAGGATCTCGCGATCGTCCTGACGAACGCGCGCGCGGCGGGCGTTCCGCTCCCCGGCGTAGCTCTCGTCCACCAGCTCCTCGCCGCTCTCGAGGCCGGGGGCCGGGGCGAGGACGGCACGCAGGCGCTCCTGACCGTCTACGAGGGGCTCAGCGGCGGACGATAAGATTGAGGGACCCGGAGGTTTCGATGAAAGCCCTTCGCCTAACGCTTCCCGCGTTCCTCGCCGCCTTCGTCTTCGCCGCTCCCGCGTCGGCCCAGAAAGGGACGCTTCAGAAGAGCTTTCCCTTCGTGGGCGACAAGGACATCAAGGTCGGTTTCAGGTACCAGGACGTCACGATCGATTCGTTCCGGGTCCGCCACTGGCCGGACTCGGACGACTTCCAGAAGGCCGCAAAGGACCTCAACGACAAGCACACGATGGTCGTCGAGTTTCGCTACTCGAACCGGGACCGCGACAACGACTACAAGTGCAAGTACGTCGTCACGATTCCCGGCGGGAAGGACGGCAAGCCTCTCGGCGAGAACGACCGGACAGCCACGCTCGACAAGGGCAAGATCGACGACACGAACACGCTCCTCGTGAAGATGTACACGAACGACTACAAGGTCGCCAAGTCGATCAAGGTGTCCTTCGAGATCTGGCGGAAATGACGCTCAGGCGCAGACGCGCGCCGGGGGCAATTCGTCCTGCTCGGCGCGCCATTCCGCCCGGCGGCGGCGGTAGTCGGCGTCGGCCTGCCGGGCGAGAGCGCGTCGGTAGTCGCGCCTGAGGCGGGCGATCTCCTCGGCGAGAAGGACACGTTCCTCCGGCACGGCGGTCCGGAGCGCCGCCTCGCGGATTTCGATCTGCGCCCTCAGGACCCGCGCCTCGTGAAGTTCCGCCGCCGATTCCATGATCCCGATCCCCCTTCCGGCCCTCGCGGGCCCACTGCCTAGAGAAGACGCAATTCGCGCGAAAAGGTTTCACGCCCCAAACCGGAGCATGGCCCCCGGACGTAAAGTCGGCATGACGCCCAAGCGTCTCGCCCCGATTCTCCTCATGCTCCTCGGGGCGCCGGGAGCCGCCATGGCCGTCGAGGAACCGCAGTATCGCATCGAAAGGGATTACGGAACGTTCGAGGTGCGCGTCTACGAGCCCGTCATCGTCGCCGAGACCGTCGTGACGGGCGCCTTCGGAGACGGGACGAACGAGGGATTCCGCCGGCTCGCGGGCTACATCTTCGGCGCGAACGACGGCGGCCGGAAGATCGCGATGACGGCTCCCGTCGGCGCCGAGCCCGCGAAGGGCACGAAAATCGCGATGACGGCCCCCGTCGGCGCCGAGAAGGGGACCAACGGCTGGATCGTGACGTTCACGATGCCGTCGTCGTTCACGATGAAGTCGCTGCCCGTCCCCGACGACGCGCGCGTGCGCCTGCGGGAGGTCCCGGCCCGCCGCGTCGCCGCCGTTCGCTTCTCGGGCACGTGGGGTGCGGAAAAGTTCGAGGACGCCGCGCGGAAGGTCACGTCCGACGCGAAGTCCGCGGGCCTCGTGCCCGCGGATGCGCCGCCCGTCTTCGCCCGCTACGATCCGCCGTGGACGCCGTGGTTCATGCGGCGGAACGAGGTCCTGATCCCCCTCGCGCGCTGAGCGCTCTAGGCGTCCGCTCGGGGAAGCTTCATCTCGGCGATCCTCCGGGAGAGCTCGTCGCGCACGGCGCGGAAGGCGTCCAGCGGATGCTTCGTTCGCGACGGCTCCGCCGCGGGATCGGGCAGCGGCCAGTGGAGTTTCGTCACGCGCTTCGGAAAGATCGGGCAGACCTCGTCCTCGCAGAGGGTGACGGCGACGTCCACGGCATCGGCGTCGATCTGGGCGACGGACTTCGACCTCTGGCTCGCGATGTCGATCCCCACCTCGGCGAGCGCGGCAACCGCGAGCGGGCTCACGGCCGTCGGGCGCGAGCCGGCGCTCTGGACGCGGACCGAGTCTCCGAAATGCGCACGAGCGAGCCCCTCGGCCATCTGGCTGCGCGCCGAGTTCGCGACGCAGAGGAAGAGGAGGCCGGGACGGCGCGTCACGCCGGCTTCGTCGCCCGGACGAACGCGCTCATGAACTTCCCGTCCACCTGCGGCGCCATCGCGTCCGCGTCGATGCTCCCTGCGGCAAGGAAGTCGCGCGCATCCTCGATCGTGTAGATCCGCGTCGGCGTGATCGAGACGTCTCCGAACCCGGCCTTCTTCAGCTTCCCCTCGAACTCCGTCTCCTCGAGGGCGCCCGCGAGACAGCCGATCCACAGCTCGACGTTCTTCCGCACTTCCGCGGGCACGGGGCCGCGCACGACGACGTCCGACACGGCGAAACGCCCGCCCGGCTTCAGGACACGGAAGGCCTCCGCAAGCGCGCGGTCCTTGTCGGCCGAGAGGTTCACGACGCAGTTCGAGATGATGACGTCGACGCTGCCGTCGGGCAGCGGCACGTTCTCGAGCTCGCCCTTGAGAAACTCAACGTTCGTGACGCCCGCGACCCGCTGGTTTTCGCGCGCGAGGGCGAGCATGTCGTCCGTCATGTCGAGGCCGTAGACCTTCCCTGCGGGACCGACGCGACGCGACGAGAGCAGAACGTCGATCCCCCCGCCCGAGCCGAGATCGAGAACCGTCTCCCCTTCGTGGAGCTCGGCGAGGGCCGTCGGGTTGCCGCAGCCGAGGGACGCCTGGACAGCCGCCACGGGAAGGCCCAGCGTCTGGGACGCCTCGTAGAGGTTCGAGGTGATCGGATCCTTCGCTCCCGAGATCGCCGAAGCCCCGCCGCAGCAGGCGCTTCCCCCCGTGGTCGCGCGGCGCGCGGCCTCCCCGTACTTCTCCCTCACGATGTCCCTGATGTCCGCGTCCGCCATGGAAAGCTCCGGAAGGAGACCACTCATGCGGGTAAATATATCAACGAAAGTTGATTTGTCAAGAGTCGACTCGCGCGGGCGGCGTGCCGCCTGTTTCGGCTCACCCTCTGAGAATCCGGATCTTGCCGATGTGGCCTTCGTCGTGGTCCGCGAGGCGCGCGGCGAGCTGCTCGACGGTGAGCTCGCCCTTGGTCGGGTGCAGGCCCGTCTTCTTCCACGTCTCGTGCGGGAGGGCACGCAGGAGGGCGATCGTGTCTTCCCTCAGTCTGCGGAATTCCTTCACGACGTCGGCCGGGTCGGCCGAGGCGTATTTCAGGGCCTCGGCCATGCGATCGTTTTCGAGCATCCAGAAGGCCGGCCGCTCGCCGAACGCCATCCGAGAGAAGCGTCCCTGGTAGACGCGCTCGAGGTCGCGAGCGTGCGCGGCGTTCTCGATCATCGACCACTTCCCCGCCTCCGGCCGCCGGCGCAGGACGTCGTCCGGAACACCCTTGAGCGCGGCGGCGAGGGCGGCCGGTGCGGCCGCGAGCCTCTCGAGGATCCCGAACCGCCGCTTGATCGCCTCGATCTGGCCGAGGTGGGCCTCGTCGTTGCCGACGGCGTGCCGGCGGATGATGTCCTCCATCGTGAGGCGCCCCGCCGTCTCGTGCACGCCCGCGCGCGCCCACTGGGCCCGCCCGGTCTTGCGGAGCATCTGGAGGTTCTCCCGGCGCAACGCGAGCCATTCCCGGACGACTTCGGCGGCCTTCGCGTTGCGGTAGTTCCGCTCGATCGCGAGAGCCTCGCCGTTCAGGTCCGGCAGGCGCGGCTCGTCCTCCGCCAGGATGCGCCGGTAACGCGCCAGGTAGGCGTCGCGCTCCATGTCCCGCATGTGGCAGAGGATCTCGAGGATCGACCACTTGCCGGGTGCTGGCGTGAAGACGAGGGTCTTCTTCGAAAGTCCGCGGATCGCGGCCTTGAGCGCCTGGGGTGTCGCCGCGAGCGTCTCGAAGTGGCGTCGGCGTTCGAACTCCTCCATGGTCCCTCCTCAGCCGGCCCGGGCCCCGTCGGCCGGCTTGTCGAGCTCCGGGAAGAGGAGCTCCTGTGGCTTCAGACGCGGAAGCAGGGCGTCGAGGACGTCCGCCGACCACTCCGCACGGCGCGAGGCGTCGAGGACGAGGTGCGGGACGCCCCACGCCGCGAGCGTCTGCCCGATCGAGCGGTCGATCTCGTGCTGGAAGGCGAGGTCCGTGTCGCGGACGCCGTCGAAGCGCGGGTCACCGACGATCGGGACCTTGAAGAGGTTGTCGTACGTCCGCGTCCAGCTCCGAACCAGCTCTTCCAGGACTCGTTCCTCGGGAACGCCGGTGAACGCGCGTCTCATGTAGCAGAAATTGTCGAGGACGGCGCGGTCGCAGAAGACGACGTCGGCTTTCGCCTCCGCCTGCAGCTCCCACGCGATCTGCGTGTGGAGGATCCAGGACTGGGCCTTGAGGGTCGTCTCGCGGTTGATCGGGAGCGGGCACTCCCGTGCGACCTCGCGGACGAGCTCGACGGTCAGGTCCCTCTTCTTGAGGGCGGCGGCGAGGTCGTAGCAAAGCGTCGTCTTGCCGACCCCGTGCGTGCCGATGAACGCGACCTTCATGGGAACTGAGACTACCCCAGCCCGTGATCTCCCTCACGCCGGCGCCCTTGGACCACGGAGTGTCGCGCCGGGACCATCGATGCGGATTGATATGGGGTCGGGCGCGGCTTATGTTGTCCGGTACAAAAGGAGGACTTCATGAAAAAGCCGGCAGTCGTGATCCTTGCCACCACGCTCCTCGCGGCCACGGCGCCCCTCACCGCCTTTACCCTCGTCGAGGCAAACAAGGTCCCGGTCGCCCGGGGCGCGACCTTCAGCGTGCAGGTGACGCTCCGCGAGGCCGCGGCGATCGACCGCTCGCACCAGCTCAGCGCCAACGCCCCCTACCGGGTCGACGTTTTCTCGATGGGTGATGGCTCGGTCCGTGCCAGTTTCTTCGACGCGACCGGAAGGAAGGCCGGGGAGGCCAACGGGATCATTGCGGTGCTCAGGAGGGGCGGCGCGTCGGCGACGGGAGCGCCCGCGCCCGGGGAAAACGTCTCCGTCCAGAAGGTCCAGCCCGCGGGCTCTGGCGAGGCCGCAAATTTCGCGAAGCTCGGGTTCGGCCCGAACAGCCCTTCGAAGCTCGTTTCGGAGGGTCAGAGGAGGAACCTCGAGATCAGCTCGAACGACGGGAGCCACGGGATCCTGATCGGCCTGAATCTCCCGGCGGTCCAGAAGGGGAACGTGCAGCTTCCGGCTGTCCAGAAGGTCCGCGAAGCGGCGTCTCAACCCAACAAGTGAAGTCATCGCAGCCCGTGACGGTATGCGCCTGACGCTCAGCGCATTCGTCACGGGCTTCGCGACGCTCGCGCTCGAGATCACGGCGCTCCGCCTCCTCGCGCCCTCCTTCGGCTCGAACCTCCTCGTCTTCTCGAACGTCGTCGGAATCATCCTCGCGGGCCTCGCGGCCGGCTACGCGCTGGGAGGGCGGCTCGCGGACCGGTGGCCCGACCCGCGCCTCGCGGGCGTGCTCGAGCTCGCGGCCGGCGTCCTCGTCGTCCTCCTGCCGCTCCTCTCGCGCCCGTTCCTCGCGGACGCGCGCCGCGCGCTCGCGGACGGCTCGGCATCGCTCTTCCTGCGCTCCCTCGCCGCGTCCGCGCTCCTCATCCTCCCGCCCACGCTCCTCCTCGGCGCGATCGCACCGTTCCTCGTCAGGCTGCGGGCTCGGGACGTCGCCGAAGTCGGCCGGGCGTCGGGGCACCTCTCGGCGGTCGCGACCGCGGGCTCCCTCCTCGGGACGTTCGTCCCGACGCTCGTCACGATCCCGCTCCTCGGCACGGCCGCGACGGCCGCCCTCGTCGGCGGACTTCTCGTCGCCGCGTCGCCGCTCCTCCTCGGCCGCCGCGGGGCCGCCGCGCTCGCGGTTCTTCTCCTGGTACCTCTCGCGCGGGAGAGAGGAATTCTTGAGCCGGGCGTTCTCGCCGCGCGCGAGTCGCCTTACCAGTCGCTGCGCGTCGAGGAGAAGTCGGACGGCACGCGCGTTCTCCTCATCAACGAGGGCCTCGCCGAGCAGTCGACGTACCGCCCCGGCGCAGCCCTCTCGGGGACGATGTACGACGCGTTTCTCCTCCTCGAGGCGGCGAAGGACGGCGGCGTCGCGACGCTCGCGGACCTCGGCCTCGCGGGCGGGACGATCGCGCACGTGTTCGAGACACAGCTCCCCGCGGTCGCCGTCACGGGCGTCGAGCTGGATCCGGACGTCGTCGACCTCGGACGGCGATTCTTCACGCTGAACGATCCGAACCTCGCGATCGTGACCGACGACGCGCGCGTCTTCCTCGCACGCGGCCGGTCGCGCTTCGACGCGATCGCCGTCGACGTCTTCCGGCCGCCGCACGTCCCGTTCCCGTGCGCGACGCGCGAGTTCTTCACGCTTGCGAAGGAACGCCTCGATCCCGGCGGCGCCCTCATGATGAACGTCGCCGCGCTCAGCGAGAGCGACCCTCTCGTCACGGGTCTCCTGAACACGGTCACGTCGGTCTTCCCGGAGGTCTGGGTCTGGCACCCACTCTTCCACCGGAATCACATCCTTTTCGCGAGTGCGACTCCTGGCCTTCGGGAGCGGCTCGCGCGCAACCCCGTGCCACCCGCCTTCGAGGAGCTGCGCGGGCGCGTCGTCGCGTCCCTCGAGCGCGTGCCGTTCGACCCGACGCGCGCCGTCTTCACCGACGACCGTGCGCCCGTCGAGCTCCTGTCCGACCTCCTTTTCCTGCGCGTCCTCGCAGAGGAGGAGCGCGAGGCGACGCCCGCGAAGTAGTCAGCGCGGCGCGTGAAGGCCGACTTCGGAAAAGAGCCTCTCCGTGTCCTCGCCGAGACGCGGAGGTGCCGTGGGTGCGGGCTCATCGAAGCCCGGCAGGAAGAACGGAGGGCGGACGGTGGGAACCGATCGCCCGTCGCGCGCCGTCTCGAGGATCGACCCCAGGGCCGTGGCCTGGGGCGAGCGGAGCGCCTCCAGCACGCCCGCGACGGGACCCGCCGGAATTCCTGCGGCCTTGCAGCGCTCGAGCCACGCCGCGCGGGGCTCCTTCGAAAAGAGCGCGGCGAGAACGGGAACGAGGTCGTCGCGGTTGGCCACGCGGCCAGCGTTCGTGGCGAACCGCGCATCCTGTGCGAGATCCCCCATTCTCAGAACTCTTTCGCAGAGAATCCCGAACTGCCGGTCCGTCCCGACTGCGAGAAGGAAGACGCCGTCCGCGGCCTCGAATGCCCGGTACGGCTCGATCGTCGCGTGCGCGTTGCCCTGGCGTGCCGCCTCCCGTCCGGTCACGAGGGCCGAGCCGGACACGTTGACGAGCGCCGCGAGGCCCGCCGAGACGAGGTTCGTCTTCACGTGTGCTCCCGTTCCGTCGCGCTCGCGCGCCCCGAGCGCCGCGAGAATCGCCGTCGCCGCGGACCATCCGGCGAGGACGTCGATCAGGGCGACGCCCATCTTGCACGGCGGCCCGTCCGGCGGCCCCGTGATCGCCATGTGTCCCGTCGCGCCCTGCGCGAGGAGGTCGAAGCCCGGCTCCAGAGCCTGCGGCCCGACGTCGCCCGCTCCCGAGATCGAGCAGGCGACGAGACGAGGGTTCCGGGCGCGCAGCGCTTCCACGCCGAGGCCCCTTCTCTCGAGCGCGCCGGGGAGGAAATTCTCGACGAGGACGTCCGCCTTCGCGGCCCACCGCCGCACGAACTCGACGCCGCCGGGAGTGCCGAGGTCCACGGCGGCCGACTCTTTCCGGCGATTCACCGACAGGAAGTAGGCCGCCTCTCCGTCGAGCGCCGGCGGTTTCCAGCCCCGGGAGAAATCCCCGCCCCGCGGGTCCTCGACCTTGACGACGCGCGCGCCCAGGTCTGCGAGGACCATCGTCGCGAGCGGCCCCGCGAGGACACGCGACAGGTCGAGGACGACGATCCCGTCCAGAGGAGGTTTGCGCCCCATCAGAAGAGCGGCCGTTTCACGACCAGGATCGTCGTGTCGTCGGCGGGCGTGCCCTCTCCCACGTGCCGCCGCCAGTCGGCGAAGAGCGCCTCGACGATCGCGTCCGCGGGCCGTCGCCAGAGGCTCACGGACGTCAGGACCTCGCGCGGCCGGTCGTAGCCGTACGGCGCGTCGACGAGGTCCGGTCCCTCGTAGAGGCCGTCGGAGGCCATCACGAGGACGCCTCCCTTCGGGAGCTCGACGGGCACGTCCTCGTACGTCCGCTTCGGGCCCTGTCCGAGAGGGAGGCCCGACCCCGCGAGCTCGCGGCACGCCCCCTCGCTGAGAAGGAGCGGGTAGGGGTGGCCCGCGTTCGCGAGAAGGCCGTCTCCCGTCCTCGAGTCCAGCTTCAGAAGGGCGAGGGACGTGAAGAGGCGTCCGCTCCGCCCCATGCGCAGCACGCGGTCGATCTCGACGAGGATCTCCGAGGGCCGGCGTCCCGCCTTCACGAGGCTCGCGAGCGCGGCCATCACCATCGCCTGCTGGATCCCGCACGAGTAGCCGTGGCCCGAGACGTCGCCGGCCGCGATCCAGAGCGACCCCGCCTCGTCGATCACGAAGTCGTAGAGGTCCCCGCCGGCCTCCGTCGCGAGGACCGTCCTCACGGAGAGGTCGAGGCCGTCCACCGTCGGCGGCTTCTCGGGCAGGAGCGAGAGCTGCATGCGCGAGAGGAGATCCATCTCGTACTTCACGCGGCGCTCGGACTCGAGCCGCTTCACGTAGTCCGGCGCGTCGAGCCGGCCCTCCTCGTCGGACGCGGGCCGGCGGAAGCCCACGACGCCGGCCACCGCGAGCCCGAGCAGGGGGACGAGGGTGGCAACCGCTCCCAGAGCGTTCCCGTCGAGCGTGCGGCACGCCACGAGCGCATCTCTGAGGAGCGCCGACGAGATCGAGGCGACGAGAAGAGCGGCGAGACCGTGCGTTTCGAGCACGCTCTGGAAGACGAGGGCGTAGAGAAGGCACAGGACGAGGCTCGCGCCCCACGGGTGGAGCGGCATTCCGGACGAGAGGTAGAGCGCGAACAGGATCGCGCCGGCGCTTCCGGCCCAGCGGCGCGACAGGACGAACCTCAGGAGCGTCACGAAGAGGAGGAAGAGCGCGGCGTCGAAGGTGCCCTCGTAGAACGGCCCCTTGTGCGGCTGGAAGAGCGGGTAGGGAAACGAGGGGCCCGTCGGCCAGGTGCCATGAGGGGCGGCCAGCGCGGCTGCCCCGCACGTGAGGAGGGTGATCCCGATCGTCGCGGCGCCGGCGCCGAGCCCGGAGAGGATCGCGACCCCGCCCCGCGGCCCCAGCCGGCGGGCGACGAAGGAATCGAGACTCGTCGTGAAGCCGGGCACGGTGTCCCTCAGGAGCGATTCGGCGACGGCCCAGACCGCGAGAAGGTAGAGCAGGGCGAAGACGCGGATCCCGACGGCGAACGCGACGAAGCTTCCCGCCGCGAGCTCCTCGCTCGACACGCCGCCGAGCACTTCGTAGACGAGCGCGAGCGCCGTGAGAAGAATCGCGATCTTGAAGCCCAGCCGCCGGCGGTAGAGGAGGAGGCCGAACGCGACCACGACGCAGAGGAAGACGACGAGCGCCGGGATGAAGCGGTAGAGGCGGCGCGCGATGCCCTGGGCGTTGAAGGTCCCCGGCGCGTCCGGGTCGCGCAGCCGGCGCGAAACGGACAGCTTGATCCCGCCCGACTCCAGGGTCTGCACGGCCTCTGCGGGCGACCCGGGCGCGGCCTCGAGCGGCTGGATGCGGACCATGACGTTCGTCGCGGGAAAGCTCAGCTCCTCGCCGGACTTCTTCCGGCCGCCACGCACGAGATCCTCGAGCCTCTCCGCGAAGGCGCGCCGTACCGTCCGCGTCTTCTCGTCCGGGCCCTCGAAGATCGAGCCCTCCGGCGACCAGTCCACGGCGCGGATCGAGCCGTCGGGCGCGAGAGCGATCTCGACGGACCCGGTGCCGCCGCCCGGCACGGACACGGTGCCCGTCACCGTCCAGGCGAAGGCGCCCCCCGTGGATTCGAGGTACTCCTGCGCGCCGGAGCCGAGCCGCCGGTAGGCGCGCTCGAAGTCCGACACGAGGTTCGGACGCGCCGAGAAAGCGAGGGTGGCCTTCGTGAGC
>JBAUSZ010000157.1:0-8602 GCA_049581965.1 Thermoanaerobaculia bacterium
GCCTCGGCCGGCGCGCCGAGGGCGACGCTGCGCCGCCTCTTGACCTCGACGAAGACGGTCGTCGCTCCGTCGAGCGCGACGATGTCGATCTCCCCGTCCCGGTATCGGACGTTTCGGTCGAGGATCCGGAGAGAATTTTCCTCGAGTAAGAGGGCGGCAGCGTCTTCTCCCTCCCGACCGCTCTGCACCTTTTGGAGAGTCCGAAGGGGACGACCGGGGGATTCTCCGAATGAAAGAGGGGCTGAGGTGGGCGCCTCGCCAGGTGAGCCACCGGCTTCCCCGCCGCCCCGCTCTCCGTCTTTCCTTCCAAGAGAATCCCCGTTCTTCCTCTTCAGGCGTCGCTTGCGCGCGATGCCGAGCGCCTTGAGGCGTCTTTTCCAGTCCTCGCTTTCGTCCCGGCTCACCCTCAGAGGATAATTCTCCCCGCCATGAGCGACACCCTCCTCGTCCTCTGCCCGGACTGCGGCTCCACGCTGAAGGTCGAAAGGGAGACGGGCGCCGTGCTCTCGCACGAGAGCGCCGCGCACAAGAACAAGCTCGGGTCCCTCGAGGAGGCGGCGAGAGAGAACGCGCGGCGCAAGGAGAGGGCCGAGGACCTCTTCGCCGCGACCGTCGAGCGCGAGAAGAACAAGGCCGGCATCCTCGAGAAGACGTTCAAGGAAGCGCTCGAGAGGGCCAAGGCCGATCCCTCGAAGCCGAAGGGCATCTTCGACGACGATTAGGCGTCAGTCGGAATAGTCCAGAAACCAGAACAGCCAGAACAGCGCCGCCAGGAGCATCGTGCCGAGGAAGACCCACACGGTGAGGAGCGGCCACCGGTCACCATAGACCGACTGGATCCTCCAGTAAGCGCCGAGAGCGGCGAGGATCGCCACGAGCCCGTAGATCCAGCGGCGCGCGCGCTTCCAGCGGACCTCGGCCTCTTCGTTCTCGACCTGCCGCAGCATCGAGACGACGCGGCGCTTCTTGTCGATCTCGCGCTGGCGCGCCTTCATCCCCTCCGTCACGAGGGGCTCGTTGACCGTCGCACCGGCGGTCTTGTAGAAGCCGGACTTGGCGCCCGGCGTGTAGACGGCCGGCGCCACGGGACCGACCGCCCGCGGGTTGGGCTTTGCGCCCTTACCTGGTCCGGGGCTCGGGGGCTTGGGATCTTCCGGCACGGCTCCCCCCAGTTTACGCCGTCCTGGGCGCACCGGGGTGTGCCGGGAGCGCCCGAGCGGCCAGCTCGAGGACGTCGAAGGGTTGCGTCGTCCCGTTCGTCTCCGTCCGCGCGTTTCCGAGCATCACCATGCAGAACGGGCAGGACACGCCGACGGCGTCCGTTCCGTTCTCCTCAATCTCGGCGAAACGCGCCTGGTTGATGCGCGTCCCGAGCGTCTCGTCCAGCCACATGCGCCCGCCGCCCGCGCCACAGCACAGGCCGTTGTCGCGGGTCCGCGGCAGCTCCTTGACCGTGAGGCCTTCGATCGCGGCCAGGATGTCGCGAGGCGCCTCGTAGACGCCGTTGTGCCGGCCGAGGTAGCACGGGTCGTGGAAGGAGATCGACTGCTCGACGCGGCCCGTGAGCGTGATGCGACCCTCGGCGACGAGCCTCGCGACGAGCTCGGTCCCGTGCATCACCTCGTACGTGCCGCCGAAGTCCGGATACTCGTTCGCGAGCGTGTTGAAGCAATGCGGACAGTTCGTGACGATCTTCTTCACACCGTAGCGCTTCATCGTCTCGATGTTCTGCTGCGCGAGCGTCTGGAAGAGGTACTCGTTCCCGAGGCGACGCGCCGCGTCGCCCGTGCACGTCTCCTCGCTCCCGAGGATCGCGTAGGTGACGCCCGCCTCGTGGAGGAGGCGCGCGAGCGCCTGGGACACCTTCTTGCCGCGCTCCTCGTACGAACCGGCGCAGCCGACCCAGAAGAGCACCTCGACGCCGGATCCCTTCGCCTCGGCCGCTTCGGCCATCGTCAGGACGGGAAACGGAAGGTCCTTTGCCCACGCCCCGCGGTCGGCCGCGGCGAGGTTCCACGGGTTGCCCTGCCGCTCCATCCCGTTGAAGGCCGTCTGCGCCTCCTTGGGGAACTCGCTCTTCTCGAGGACGAGGTGGCGGCGCATGTCCGTGATCTTGTCCACGTACGTGATCCCGACCGGGCACGCGTGCTCGCAGTACCGGCACGTCGTGCAGGCCCAGATCGTCTCCTCCGTGATCCAGCCGCCGATGAGCGGCTTGCGCCCGGCGAGGCGCGCCTCGGCGGTGCCGTCGCCGCGGCCGGAGTCCGCGTCGAGGAGGTCGTCCGCCTCGGCGTAGAGCGCGTTGCGCAGGTCGACCGTCAGCGTCTTGGGCGAGAGGGGCTTGCCCGTCAGGTGGGTCGGGCAGATCTCGCGGCAGCGCCCGCACTCCGTGCACGTGTAGAAGTCGAGCTTCTGCTTCCAGCCGAAGTCCTCGATCTTCGAGACCCCGAAGCGCTCGGACTCGGCCGCCTTCTCGATGTCGAACGTCGCCATCTTCCCCGCGGGGTCCAGCTTGGCGAAGTACAGGTTCGGCAGCGCCGTGATGACGTGGAAGTGCTTCGCGTACGGCAGGTAGTTCGCGAACACGAGGATCGCGACGAGATGCCCCCACCACGCTCCGAAATAGATGGAACGGAGGGAAACCGGGGAAAGAGAAGAGAAGAGATTCTTAGAAAGAAAGAAAGTCACCGGCTCCCAGCTCGCATCGTACGCGAGGGCGGCGCGGGCCGCGTCGGCGTCACCAATCACCTTCGAAGAAAAAGCGGCGCTCCCCGCGCCCACAGACACGGCCAGGTCGAACGCCCTTTTCCCCAATAGCGCGAAGCGCGCGGCGCCCGCCGCGAGGTCGGTCACCATGAGGAACGCGATCAGGAGAAGGATGAGGTCCGCGTCGAAGCTCGGGTCGAGGCGCTCCTTGCGGAAGACGTGCCGCCTCCCGAGGGCGAGGACGACGCCGGCGAGCGTCGTCACGAGGACGACGTCCTTCAGGAGGAGGTAGCCCTCCCAGAAGCCCGAGGACAGGAACGGCAGCCCGGCGCCGGGGAAGAGGCCCTCGAAGACGAGGGCCGTCGTCCGCACGGTGAGGACGAGGAATCCCCCGAAGATGAGGGCGTGGTAGAGGCCCGCGTAGGGGTCGCGGAACATCTTCCTCTGGAAGAGCCCGTACGTCAGGACGCTCCTGATGCGCGCCAGGGGCCGGTCCAGCCGGTCGTCGGGCGCGCCGGCGCCGAGCGTGAGGAGCTGGATGCGCCGGGACATCGTGTACGCGAAAAAGGCAAGGGCGGAAGTCAGCACGAGGCCGAAGAGCACGGTGCCGGGCATTCCGAGGAGGGCGGCCTGGGTCGGCGTGATGATCATCGGGGCCGAGGATAGCGCAGCGTTCTGCTAAGATAAGACGTGGAATCCTCCGTCCTTTCAACGCGTCCCCGACACGGGAGAACCTCGATGACGTCTCGCCGAAGCCTCTTCGGAACCGCGTCCGTCGCCCTCGTCGTGGCGGTCCTCGCCCTCTCGGGTACGGCGCCGGCCGCCGCCCCCGCCGGGACCGAGCTCTGGGGCGGCCCCGCCGCAAAAGGCGCCGGTTCCAACGCGACGTTCGACTCCACGATCACGATTTCGTCCCTCGGGGTTGCGAACGGATCCGTCGACTTCATCGTCGGCGGCACGGTCGTCGCCACGGTGCCCTTCTCCATCGCGGGGCAGGGCGTCGCCTCCCTCGCGACCCCCGCCGCGCTGGACGGCAAGGGCGCCTACCTCTACCGCGTCCGCTCGAGCGCGTCCGTCTCGGCCTGGTCCGAGACGTACAACGACACGCCGAACGGCCGCTTCTCGACGTCCTTCGCGGCCTTCCCCGTCTCCGACTTCCTGACGGCGGGTGACGAGGCTTGGGGCGGCGGGGCCGACGCCTCGACGTCCACGGCCGCGGGCCGCGCCCGCACGAACGTCGGTATCCTGTGTAACCCCCTCGGCACGCAGGCCTGCAACGTCGAGTGGGCCGCGTTCGACGCCGGCACGCTCATCGGCTCGGCCGTGATCTCCGCGGCGCCCGGCGGGGCGGCCCAACAGCCTCTCGCGACGCTCGTTCCCGCGGCCGCCGAGAAGTCGACGCTCGCCGTCCGCGCGCGCGTTTCCACCGGCTCGGCGATGCCTTACGCCGTCAAGAACGACAACCTCACGAGCGACGGCGTGGGGATCCCGCTCTCCGTCGTGCGCAGCGCGTTCTCGACGGCGCCGACGATCAACTCCTTCACGATCACGCCGATCACGGGCTGTTCGCCGCTGACGGCGTTCGCGACCTGGGTGACGACCGGCGCCGACCACGTGAACATCACCGGGGCACCCGGCGATCTCCCCGCGAGCGGCTCGACGAACATCACGGTCGTCGCGACCGGTGACGTCCTCCTGACGGCCGTCGCCCCCTCCGGCGCGATCGCGACGCAGCCCAAGCGCGTCTCCGTGAACCCGCCGACCGACCCGCCGACGCCCTCGCCGGCCTCGGTCGTGACGGCCATCGGCGTGACGACGAACGGCATCCTTCCGATCAACGTCGGCACCGTGACGGCGGCGTTCGACCGGCAGGACTCCACGGGCTCGAAGTTCACGATCACGGGAAACCAGTTCGCCTACACCGCCGGGACGACGACCGGCACGGACGTCGTCCGCCTGACGTCGCAGGGCCTCTGCGGGCCGGGGACGGCGAAGTTCACGGCCACCGTCGTGGATCCGGGCACGCCGGTCGTGACGTCCTTCACGGCCGACCCGCCGCGCGGCTGCGGAGCCTCGACGAACGTCGTTCTCGCGTGGACGACGGAAAACGTGCGGAGCGTGATCATCGACATCGCGCCCGCCGCGTACCAGTACTCGGCGAACGGCGCAACGGGCGTCACGATCACCGGGACGACGACCGCGAACCTGACGGCCTTCGGGGCGCTCGGGAGCGCCCAGACCACGACGGCCGCGCTCACGATCCCCGTCGACACCCAGGCGTACGTGCCCGTCCTGACTCCGAGCAGCATCATCGTGCCGGCGAGCTCGCCGACGGTCACCCTGACGGCCACCGGCGTGCCCGACCCGACGAAACTCCTGTGGCTCTTCATCCAGAACCAGTCCGGCAGCCTCTTCCAGACGACGCAGACGCCCGGCGTCTTCGTCTACGTGCCGGGCTTCCGCCCCGGCGTGGACATCGTGCGTGTCTTCTTCACGAACGGCTGCGGCGCCCAGTACGCGGAGTTCACCGCGACCGTGCAGTAGGGATCACGCCTTCAGCTTCTTCGCGGCCTCGGTCATCGCGGGCACGATCTGAAACAGGTCGCCCACGATGCCGTAGGTCGCGACCTTGAAGATCGGCGCCTCGGGGTCCTTGTTGATCGCGACGATGACCTTCGACGAGCCCATGCCCGCGAGGTGCTGGATCGCTCCCGAGACGCCGCAGGCGACGTAGAGCGACGGCGAGACGACCTTTCCGGTCTGCCCGACCTGGTGCTCGTGGCCGATCCAGCCCGCGTCCACCGCGGCGCGCGAGGCACCGAGGGCCCCGCCGAGTTCCTTGCAGAGCGCGCGCAGCAGGGGCCAGGCCTCCGGGCCCTTGATCCCGCGCCCGCCCGTCACGATCTTGTCCGCCTCGGCGACGTCGATCTCGCCCGCGGCGGCCGCCTCGATCTTCACGACCTTCCCGCGGATTTTCATCGGCGGATCGATCGCGACGGCCTCGCCCGCGCCGGGCGCACCGGCCTTCGCCGCGGGGAAGACGTTCGGGCGGGGCGTCGCGACCTGGATCGCGGCGGACGGCGCCGCCGTGACGGTCACGCGCGCCTTGCCCGAGTAGACGGGGCGCGAGCCGACGAGGCGGCCGTTCTCGACGTCGAGGGCCATGACGTCCGAGAGGACGCCCACGCCGCGGCGCGCCGCGAAGCGGGCGGCGACGTCGAGCCCCATCGCCGTCGCCGAGGCGAGGACGATGGAGGGACTGAACGCGGAAGCCGCGGCGTCGAGCGCCGCCGCGTAGCCCTCGGAGGAGAAGAGCGCAAGGTCGGGCTTGTCGGCCACGAACACCTTCGCGGCGCCGTAGGCGGCGAGCTCGGGGACCAAAGAGGAGATTCCTGAACCTGCCACAACCGCGCCGAGAGCGCCGTTGGTTTTCGTGGAAAGTGAAAGGCCGAGGGTCAGGGCTTCGAGCGAGGACTTACGCAGCTTGCCATCCCGCTGCTCGATGAAGACCAGAACGTTCGACATGCGATCTTCCTTCTTTAGCGTCTAAGGAATTGAATTCTGCTTATATGCGGCGGCTGCTGATGCAGCCGCCGATAGTTGAAAATCTTCTCCCCGACTGCCCGACGTCAAGGGCGCGCTCCGCGCGCCGCGCAGCGGTCGAAGACCCTTGACATCGGGCATTCGGGGAATATCCGAACAAGGAAATCTCAAAGAACCTTCGCTTCTTCGCGCAGCAGGCGGAGGAGCTCCGCCGCCGCCTTCGCCGGATCGTCTCCCGGGATGAGCTTCACGGCCTGCCGGGCTGGCGGGAGCTCGAGCTTCGTCCAGCGCACCGTCGCGGCGTCGCCGGCGATCGACCTGGGATCGACGCCGAGGTCGGCGGGCGCCTTGACGGCGATCGTCTTCTTCTTGGCCGCCATGATCCCCTTGAGCGAGGCGTAGCGCGGCTCGTTGAGGCCCTTCGTCGCGCCGATCACGCACGGGAACGGCAGCTCGACGACCTCCTGCGCGCCCTCGATCTCGCGGCGCGCCGTGGCGCCCGTGCCCGTGAACTCGAGCTTCGTGACGAGGTTCGCGTGCGGCATGTCGAGGAGCTCGGCCAGCATCGGGACGAGCACCTGCCCGTCGGTGCCGACGCCCTTGTTGCCCATCCAGACGACGTCGCACGGCAGGGCCTTGATCGCGGCCGCGAGGAGCCTCGCGACACCCAACGAATCGACCTGTGCGAGTCCGTCGGAAGCGACGCGCACGGCCTCGTCGGCGCCGCGCGCGAGGCACTCTCTCAGGCCGGCGTCGGCCCTCGCGGGACCGAACGTGATCGCCGTCACGGTGCCCCCGCCGGCCTCCTTCGCCTTGAGGGCCCCTTCGAGCGCGTACTCGTCGTAGGGCGAGACGATCCACTTGACGTCGGTCTCGTCGATCGACACGCCGTCGGGAGCGACCTTGATCTTCGTCTCGGTGTCGGGAACGTAGGCGATGCAGACGATGTGGTTCATGGCGTCCAAAACGTAGCACGGATTCTGCAACGCGTCACCGAAAAAATGAGCCGCGGCTCATCGAGGCCGAACCCTCTGGAGGAACGCACCTTGCCCGGACCGCGAGGCTCCGGGATAGGCTGCCTTCCGTGAGCGTGAGACGCAGCCTCGAAGGGCCCGCCCCGGCGCGCGGCAAAGTGAACCTCAAAGAGAAGCTCGCGCTCTTCTCGACGCACTGGGATCCGAAAATCGTCGCCGAGCTGAACGGGCAGCACGTGAAGCTCGTGAAGTTCGAGGGGCCGTTCACGTGGCACAAGCACGAGAAAGAGGACGAGCTCTTCCTCGTCGTGGACGGCTCGTTCGACATGGAGTTCCGAGACCGCACGGTCCGCCTCGAGGCCGGCGAGCTGATCGTCGTCCCCCGCGGCGTCGAGCACCGCCCGGTCGCCGGGAAGGAGGCCCACGTCCTCCTCTTCGAGCCCGCCTCGACGCTCAACACGGGCGACGCCGGCGGCCCGCTGACGCGGAGCGACCTCGACCGGATCTGAAATCCGCGGCGCATAAGATCCCTGCGTGCGCCGCGTCCTCTTCGCCGGTTTCCTCGGCCTCCTGCTGTGCGTCGGCGGCGCCGACGCCGGGCAGGTCCTGAAGTTTTCCGAGGAGGGGACGCGCGACGGCGCGCCCTATCGCTCGTCCCTCACGCTGAGCGTCGCGCCCGAGGGCGTTCGGGCCGAGGTCGCCGACGTTTCGGGTGCCGGGGCGAAAAAGACGGTGGTCTACCTCTACGTCGCCGAGGGCGACCGGATCGTTCCGATCGACCCGCCGACGGGCCCCACGATCTCCCCCGCGACGATCGCGGTCCTGAAAGAGAGAGCGCGCGCCGTGGGCCACACCCGCCGGCCCGGAGCATTCGCGGCCGAGCCGCTGGGCTCCACCCAGACGCTCGGGAAGTGGACGTGCGCGTCCTGGGCGGTCCGACGGCCGGGAGAAACCACGGAAATCGTCTGCCTCGCCGACGCCAAGGCGCTCGGCCTCGACGAGGCCACCCGGCGGAATCTCCGCCGGATGAACGCTCTCTTCGTGCCGTTCCTGAACGCGATGCGTCTCGCCGCCGGCGACCCGCACGAGGGGTTCGACGCGTACGCGCTCGAGGGGGGCTTCCCCGTTCGCACGTTCCGCTCGAAAGAAGGCGTCGTCGAGCTCGACGCGCGGCTCGTGTCCGTCGAGAACGCCGACCTGCCGCCGAGCCTCTTTCGCGAGCCCCAGCCCGATCGCACGATCTCGCCGGAGGAGTGGGCGCGGCGCGGCCTGCCCGACCCCGGGCGACCCTGGACGGGCGCCGATTACGACGCCGCGGCGAAGCTGCTCGAGACCGCCGCCGGCGAGGATGCCGCGGGGCTGCCGCGGGAGAGCAGCGC
>JBAUSZ010000158.1:0-2989 GCA_049581965.1 Thermoanaerobaculia bacterium
CAGCCCGGCGATCAAAGGCCGACGAGGAGCCGGTCCCCGAGAACCGCCGGCAGCCCGGCCCGTTCGATCTTCCGGCGCGTGGCGGCGACGTCGTACGGGACGCGGTCGAAGTGCACGACGCCCGCGTCCGCGTCGTAGATTGCGTAGGCGGCGCGCGGGTTCCGGTCGCGCGGCTGGCCGACCGAGCCTGGATTCACGAGGTAGCGCTTCGAGGGGTCGAGGCGCAGCTTGTATCGGGGGTCGCGGACCGCCTCCACGCGGATGCCGTCCGGCTCGAGGGTGAAGATCGACGGGATGTGGCTGTGGCCAAAGAAGCAGAGGTTCATGCCCTCCGCGAACCGGTGCATCTGGACGAAGTTCAGCGACGCGTCGAAATCCGAGAAGATGTACGCGTCCTCGTCCAGCGGAGATCCGTGGCAGACCACGAATCGGCCGTCGACCACCGACGGCCCGGGCGAGAGCTTCCTGAGGAAGTCGGCGTTCTCGCGCGAGAGGCGTTCCGTCGTCCATCGCGCCGCCTCGAGCGCGGGCGGGTTGAAGAGCGTCCCCTCTTCGAGGCCGGCGACGACCTTGTCGTGGTTCCCGCGGATCGCGACCGTCGGACGGCGAAACGTCCGGTACCGATCGAGGACCTTGTTCGGGTCCGCCGCGTAACCGACGAAGTCCCCGAGGCAGACGACGCGTTCGAACTTCTTGCGCTTGACCCGCCGTAGAACGGCTGCAAACGCCTCGTCGTTCGAGTGGAGATCCGAGAGAATCAGGTAACGCACGTCAGGCCGCCCCGCCCGGAGGAGCGAAAGGCGGTGCCACGAGCGCCTCGAGCCGGGCGGCCACCTCGGCCGCGTTCATGTCGCGCGTCACGTCCAGCGTCCGATCCGCCATTTTATAGGACGGGAGGCGCGCCTCCCAGAGCGCTCGCGCGCCTTCCTCGGAAGGAAAGAGGGGGCGGTCCGCCGTCTTCCCGGAGAGCCTCTGAGCGATCACGGCGAACGGGACGTCGAGGAAAACGGAAAGGCCGTGCGCCTTCACGAACGCCGCGTTCGCGGGGGCCGCGAACGTGCCCCCGCCGAGGGCGACGACGGCCGCCGGGAGAGAGGCCGTTCCGCGCAGGAGTTCCCGCTCCCGCTCGCGGAACCACGCTTCGCCGTAGGACTCGAAGGTCTCCCGGATCGTGCGCCCCGCGATCGCCTCGAACGCGAGGTCGAGGTCCACGAACGGAACGCCGAGGCGCTCGGCGAGCAGCCGCCCCGCGGTCGTCTTGCCGCTCCCCATGAAGCCGACGAGGTAGATGCGGCCGGGCCCGTCCGCCACGCGCGGGCCTCCGCTCAGACGGGGCCGCTCTTCTGCAACCAGCGCTCGAGCCACTTGGTCGAGAAGCGGCCGTGCCGGACGTCGGGGTCGTCGAGGAGGCGCAGGTGGAGGGGAATGGTCGTCTTGACGCCCTCGACGATGAAGAGCTCCAGGGCGCGCTTGCCTCGCGCGAGCGCCTCCTCGCGGTCGCGGCCATGGACGATGAGCTTCGCGATCAACGAGTCGTAGTAGGGAGGGATCTTCCATCCCGAGTAGGCAGCCGTGTCGACGCGAACGCCGGGCCCGCCGGGGAGGTGGAACGTCGTGACGGTGCCGGGCGAGGGCGCGAACGTCACGGGGTCCTCGGCGTTGATCCGGAACTCGATCGCGTGGCCGCGCGGTTTCCAGCCGGCGCCGGCGGCGTCGCCGTCCCCGGGCGTCGGCCCGAAGGAGAGGGGCTCGCCCGCCGCCACCCGAATCTGTTCCTTGACGAGGTCGAAGCCCGTGACCATCTCGGTAACGGGGTGCTCGACCTGGATGCGCGTGTTCATCTCCATGAAGTAGAACGACCCGTCCTCGTCCAAGAGGAACTCGACCGTGCCGGCGCCGACGTAGCTCACGGCCCTCGCGGCCGCGACCGCCGCGGCGCCCATCGCCGCGCGCAGGCTGTCCGAGAGCGCGGGCGAAGGGGATTCCTCGAGAATCTTCTGGTGCCGGCGCTGGAGCGAGCACTCGCGCTCACCGAGGTGGACGACGCGCCCGTGCGAGTCCCCGAAGATCTGGATCTCGACGTGCCGCGGCTCGGCAAGGTACTTCTCGAGGTAGATGCTTCCGTTCCCGAAGGCCCGCTCGGCCTCGCGCGTCGCAAGCTCGAACGCGGCGGCGAGTTCCTTGTCCGAACGCGCGACGCGCATCCCGCGCCCGCCGCCGCCCGCCACCGCCTTGAGGAGCACCGGATAGCCGATGCGGCCCGCGAGGCGCATCGAATCCTCGATGGAGTCGAGGGGGCCCGGGCTTCCGGGGACGGTCGGGACACCGACCTCCTTCACGGTCGACTTCGCGACCGACTTGTCGCCCATGCGCCGGATCGCGTCCGGCGAAGGCCCGATCCACTTGAGCCCGACTTCCTCGAGGATCTCCGCGAAGTGGGCGTTCTCGGCGAGGAACCCGTAGCCGGGATGCACCGCGTCGGCGCTCGTGATCTCCGCCGCGGCGACGAGCGACGTGATGTTCAGGTAGGACCCCGACGCGGCGGCAGGCCCGATGCACACGGCCTCGTCCGCCGCGCGGACGTGGAGCGCGTCGCGGTCGGCCTCGGAGTGAACGGCCACGGTCGCGACGCCCAGCTCCTTGCAGGCCGCGATGATCCGGAGCGCGATTTCTCCCCGGTTGGCGACGAGTACCTTCTGGAACACGTCGCCTCAGCGCGGCTGGATCGCGAAGAGCTTCTCGCCGAACTCGACGGGCTGGGCGTTCTGCGGGTAGATCGCGACGATCGTCCCCGCCACGTCTGCCTCGATCTCGTTCATGAGCTTCATCGCCTCGACGATGCAGAGTGTCTTGCCCTTTTCGACGACGTCGCCCATCTTCACGAACGGCTCGGCGTCCGGATTCGCCGCGCGGTAGAACGTGCCGACGATCGGAGACGTCAAGACGTGAAACCCCTCGCGCTCCCCCGAGCCCGGCGGACCGGGCGGGA
>JBAUSZ010000159.1:0-7110 GCA_049581965.1 Thermoanaerobaculia bacterium
CACAGGTCCCGGAAGAAGCCCTCCGGCAGGCGCATGTCCGCGTCGAAGACGAGGATGAAGTCGTAGGCATCCAGCCGGTTGCCCATCGTCTCCGCGAGAAACGCCAGCGCGTGCCCTTTCGCGGGACCGGGGATCTTCTTGGAAAGGCAGGAGACGCCGTCGCGCGCGAGACGGGCCTCGGCATCCGGGTCGGGGCCGTCGAGGAGAACGAGGACGTCGATCCCGCCCCGAGGCGCGGTAGCTGCCGCAGAGGCCCCGCCGAACGCCCCCGTCTCTTCCCCCTTCGATGAAATCTCCTCTTCTCTTCTCGCCTCCTTCCTCAGATCCCCGGCGAGATCCCCGACGCGTGCGCCCTCGGCTCGCGCCGCGATCACGGCCAGGATCTTCCCGGGCCCGCGAACGCCGGAAGCCTCGCGCGCACCGCCCGGCGCCGCTGCGAGGCGGCGCCAGCGCAGAAGGGCGTCGAGCGCAGGCGCCGCGGCACAGGCCGCGAGAAGGGCGCAACCCGTCGTCAGGAGGTCCACGCGGCCCGCATCGTACGGTACGCGCGGACCCCGCGGCCGGGAGTCACTTCTTACGCGACTGGGCGTCCACGACCCCGAACGCCGCCATGTTCACGATGTCGGAGACCTCGACACCCCGCTGCAGGACGTGGACCGGCTTGCCCATGCCCATGAGGATCGG
Source organism: Thermoanaerobaculia bacterium (assembly GCA_049581965.1). Lineage (GTDB taxonomy): Bacteria > Acidobacteriota > Thermoanaerobaculia > UBA5066 > UBA5066 > Fen-183. The sequence goes on from JBAUSZ010000159.1 coordinate 685, forward strand.
CCCGATCGCGTCGGCCTTGGCGAGGCGCCAGACGAGCTTGTAAGCCGCGTTCGCGCTCTGGAGCTCGGGGAAGACGAGGACGTTGGCCGGCCCCTTGAGATCGGTCCAGGGGTAGTTCTCCTCGAGGAACTCGGGAAGGACCGCCGTGTCGGCCTGCATCTCGCCGTCGCACTCGAGGTCGGGCCGGCGCTGCTTCACGAGCCGGACGGCTTCCTTCACCTTGTCCGTGGAGGGGTGGACCGTCGAGCCGAAATTCGAGAAGGAGATCATCGCGACGCGGGGCTGGATCCCGAAGAGCTTCGCGGTGTCGGCGGAAAGGAGCGCGATCTCCGCGAGTTCTTCGGCGGTCGGATCGATGTTGACCGTCGTGTCCGCGAAGAAGAACGTCCGGTCCTGCAGGATGAGAACGTAGAGACCCGAGACCTTGTGGACGCCGGCCTTGACCCCGATCGTCTGGAGGGCCGGCCGGATCGTCTCCGGGTAGTACGCCGTGAGGCCCGAGAGCGACACGTCCGCGTCGCCCTGGTCGACCATCATGCACGCGAAGTAGTTCCGGAAGCGCAGGGTCCTCTCGGCATCCTCGAGCGTGACGCCGTGGCGCTTCCGCTTCTCGACGAAGGCCCTCACGTACTTCTGGAAGTTCGGGTGCGTTTCGGGGTCGATGACCTCGATCGGCGCCTTCACGTCGAGCGCCTTGAGAGCCGCCTCGGCCCTCTTTCCGCGTGAAAGGAGGATCGGCGTCGCGAGCCCCTCCTCGGAGAGGATCTTGGCGGCGCGCTGGATCTTCGGGTGGTCGCCTTCGGCGAGGACGATGCGCTTCGGGTCGCTCTTGGCCTTCCCGTGGATGACCTGCATGAACGAGCGCGAGCGCGAGAGCATGCCCTCGAGCTTTCGCTTGTAGGCCTCGATGTCCGCGATCGGCTTCTTCGCGACGCCCGTCTCGGCGGCGGCCTGCGCGACGGCCGGCGGCACGTGCAGGAGGACGCGCCAGTCGAACGGCTTGGGAATCAGGTACTCCCTCCCGAATTTGAAGCCCTCGACGCCGTAGGCGCGGGCGACCGAGTCCGGCACGTCTTCCTTCGCGAGGTTCGCGAGGGCCCTCGACGCGGCGAGCTTCATCGCCTCGTTGATCTGCGTCGCGCGGCAGTCGAGCGCGCCGCGGAAGATGAAGGGGAAACCAAGGACGTTGTTGACCTGGTTCGGGTAGTCGGACCGGCCGGTGGCCATGATGACGTCCGGGCGGGCGGCTTTCGCCTCCTCGGGGAGGATCTCGGGCACGGGGTTTGCCATGGCGAAGATGATCGGATCTTTCGCCATCTTCTTGATCATCTCGCCGGTGATGAGCTTCGCCGCCGATACGCCGATGAACGCGTCCGCGCCCTCGAGGGCCTCGGCGACCGTGCGCCTCTTCGTGTCCCGGGCGAAGCGCTCCTTGTACGGATTCATGTTCTCGGTCCGGCCCTTCCAGATGACGCCGGTCCGGTCGACCATGAGGATGTTCTCGAGCTTCACGCCGTACGTGATGTAGAGGTTCGCGCAGGCGTTGGCCGCGGCGCCGGCCCCCGCGAAGACCACCTTGACGTCTTCGATCTTCTTGCCGGCGATCTCGAGCGCGTTGAGGAACGCGGCCGCCGAGATGATCGCCGTGCCGTGCTGGTCGTCGTGGAAGACCGGGATCCCCATGCGCTTCTTGAGGGCTTCCTCGATGTAGAAGCACTCGGGCGCCTTGATGTCCTCCAGGTTGATCCCGCCGAACGTGGGCTCGAGGCGGGCGACGCACTCGATGAATTTGTCGGGGTCGTGCTCGGCGACCTCGATGTCGAACACGTCGACGTCCGCGAACCTCTTGAAGAGGACGCCCTTCCCCTCCATGACCGGCTTCCCGGCGACGGCGCCGATGTCGCCGAGGCCGAGAACGGCGGTCCCGTTGGAAATGACGGCGACGAGGTTTCCCTTGCCCGTGTATTCGTAGGCGAGCTCGGGGTTCTTGGCGATCTCGAGGCACGGCTCGGCGACGCCGGGCGTGTAGGCGAGCGACAGGTCGCGGGCGGTCGCGCAAGGCTTGGAGGGGACGACCTCCAGCTTTCCCTTGCGGCCGATCGAGTGGTAGTCGAGGGCGTCCTGTTTCGTGAAGCTCACGCGCGTGTTCCTTTCTTCCAGATCCGGGCGGAGAATCATAGTCCCCCGTTTTGGTGCTCCCGGATGATGCGGGCGCATCAGAATCCGCGGACCTGCGTTGCCGGCGGTCAGTGCGGCGCGAGCCGGCGGACCGCGTCCGGAAGCACGACTCCGAGGCGAAACGAAGGGTAGGCGGACCTGAGCGCGGAGACCGGATCGAGCCCGAGCTCCGCGGCTTCCCTCACGGTACGGGCCGCGCAGTCGAACCAGGCGAGCTGGTCCTCGACGGCCTCGCGGCCTCCCGCGGGCCCGTGGCCAGGGACGAGCGTCCAGAATGGGACGCCGCGGAGCGCTTCGAGCGCCGTCCGCCATCCGAAGACGTCCGCATCCTCGAGGTTCGGGTGGTATCCCCTCGAGACGAGGTCGCCCGTGACGAGCAAGCCGAGCGGCGGCACATAGACGCAGAGGTCCCCGGGCGTGTGCGCGTGGCCGGGGTGAAAGACGTCGAACCTCAGCCCGCCGGCCTCGAAGGCGAGACCGTCCGTCACGAGACGACCCGGCGCGAAGGGCTCCGCCCCCTCGAAAAGGGACGCGAGCGCCGGGTCGCGCCGCCTCTGGGCGATCAGACCGGCGTGCTCGAGAGCCATGCGGCGGGCAGCCTCCTCGTGGGCGATCACGTCGGCTCCGAGGGCGGCGAACCACGAGGCGCCGAGCGCGTGGTCCGTGTGGTGGTGGGTGAGGATGACGTGCGTGACCGGGTCGACGGTGCGCGCCGCGATCCGCGCGCCGAGCGCCGCGGCCTGCCGTGGCGAGACGAACGGGTCCACGACGACGACGGCTCCCTTCCCGAAGAAGACCGTCGCGTTCGAGCCGTAACTCTCGGCGAGCGTCTCCCCGCCGTGCGTGAAGACCGACACGAGCGAAGAGACCGGAAATTCCGAGAGACCCACGGCGCCTCCGAGGGACCTAGACCGCGAGGGTCCGGGCGCCCGCCGCGAGCGTCCGCTTCACGACGTCGACGACCCGCTCCGGCGGGATCCCCTGTGCCTGTTTCTCGTGCCGCGTGGAGACCTCGACGACTCCTTTCGCGAGGGCCTTGCCGCCCACGACGACCCGCACGGGGAAGCCGATCAGGTCGAGGTCCTTGAACTTCACGCCCGGCCTCTCGTCGCGGTCGTCGTAGAAGACCTCGACCCCCGCGGCCTTCAGCTCTGAGTAAAGCCGGTCCGCGGCGGCGAGAACGTCCGCGTCGCGCTGGAGGACGGCGACGACGCAGGCGAAAGGCGCGAGCGGGACCGGCCAGACGATGCCGTGCTCGTCGTGGTGCTGCTCGACCGCGGCTGCGATCGTGCGGCCGAGACCGAGCCCGTAGCATCCCATCGCGAGAGGCACCATCTTCTGTGCCTGGTCCGCCACCTCGCACTTCATCGCCTCGGAGTATTTCGTCCCGAGCTTGAAGATGTGCCCGACCTCGATCCCGCGCTTGATTCGAAGCGTCCCGCCTTTCGGGGCCGGAGAGGGATCGCCGTCACGGGCCGTCGCGACCTCGACGACGCCGGCGAAGGCGGGCAGCGCCATCACATCGCGCCTGATCGAGACTCCGGAGTGGTGAAGCCCTTCCTCGTTCGCGCCGCACCAGACGTTGACCGCGTTCTCCAAGGAGCGGTCGACGTAAATGCGAACTGGTTTTTCTTCGAAGGGGGAAAGCCCGATGGGGCCGACGAACCCGGGTCGCGTTCCGGCGATGCCGAGCAGCTTCTCTTCGGAGACGAGCTTCACGTGGCTGACGCCGAGGGCCTTCGGGAGCTTGACCTCTTGGATGTCGAGGTCCCCGCGGATCAGCACCGCCGCAACGCCCGCCTCGTCCTCCCCTCTGACCCATTCGAAGATCATCGTCTTGACGATTCGCGACGTGGTCGACCCGAAGTGCTTCGCCTGACCCTCGCAGGTGATGATCCCCGGCGTCGGGGAGTCGGCGCGGCCGAACGGCTTCGCCTCCTCCCCCGCCCACGGCTCGGGGAGAGGCGCCGTCGCCGCCTTCTCGATGTTCGCACCGTAGTCGCCCGCGTCCGAGAACACGAGGGCGTCCTCGCCCGTGTCCGCCACGACCATGAACTCCTCGGAGGCCGAGCCGCCGATCGCGCCCGAGTCCGCCTGGACGACCGCGAACTCGAGGCCGCAGCGCTCGAAGATCCGGCGATACGCCGCGTCCATCTTCCGGTAGTGCGCGTCGAGACCCTTCTGGTCGAGGTCGAAGGAGTACGCGTCTTTCATGAGGAACTCGCGCCCCCGGAGGAGTCCGAAGCGCGGCCGGATCTCGTCGCGAAACTTCGTGCGGATCTGGTAGAGGTTGAACGGAAGCTGGCGCCAGGACGTCACGGAGCGCCGGACCATGTCCGTCACGGCCTCCTCGGCGGTCGGCGCGAGGGCGAATTCCCCGTCCTTTCGGTCCTTGAGGTGGAAGAGGATCCCTTCGGCCTGATAGCGGTCCCACCTCCCGGACTCCACCCACAGCTCCTTGGGCTGCAGGATGGGCAGGTCCACCTCGAGCGCACCGGATGCGTCCATCTCCTCGCGGACGATGTCGGTCATCTTCTTGAGCGAGCGGAATCCGAACGGCGTGTACGAGTAGATCCCTGCCGCGAGCTTCTGGATGAGGCCCGCGCGGTAGAGGAGCCGGTGGGAGACGACCTCGGCGTCGCCGGGGACCTCCCGGAGCGTCACGAGAAACGACTGGGACCAGCGCATAGGCGCGGGAGATTAGCAGGCGGGCGGCCGTCACCTCAGCGCGAGGGACGTCTCCCCTGCGAACGGCGCGCGCTCGTGGCCGAGGAGAAGCCGGAAGAACGCTTCCGACTCGACGAGCGACAGGCGAAGACTCTCCGCGCCCGCCGGAACGTGGAAAACGAGGTCGGTCGCGTAGGACTCTCCGGGCCTCAGCGGCGGTTCGAGCGCGCGGACGCCGGCAGGTTCGGCGGCGAAACGGCGACCGAGGGCATCCACGAGCGCCGCGGAGCGCGGGTTCGGCGTGAGCGGGCCGTTACCCCTCCACGGCGCGGTCGTCTTCTCGTCGAAGTGCGAGCGGAGTGTCACGATGACGCGACGCCCGCCGCTCCCGAGCGCTTCGCGCACGTCCACCACGGAGTACCCGACGTGGCAATCGGCCTCGCAGAAGAACTTCTCGGCGCCGCGCGGAACCGTCCGCGCGGGCGTCGCGGCACCGGCCGCGAGGAGAACAAGAACGTAGGAAGCGGGTAGGGCCGCGCCCCCGAGTCCGAGCGTTCGCGCAAGCGCCGCGCGGCGCGCGAGCGCCGCGATCGCGGCAGACGCGAGGAGGGCGGCCGTGAGGGCTCCCGCGCCGAGGAACGCGAGGACGGAGAGCTGAGCGGGGAGGAACGTGAAGTTCGTGAAGGTCATTCGAAGCTCCCTTCTACTTTGTATCGCAAAGTGAATGGGCGCGCCCCATCGCCGCGAAGGGGCGCTCCCGGGTCAGCGTTTTCGGGTGGCCTGGATGAGCGCTTCCAGATGGTCGAGGTAGCGGCGCAGGGCGCGGCGTCCCTCGTCCGTGAGGCGGAACTCGGTCTTCGGAACGCGGCCGTCGAAGCCCTTCGTGCAGGCGACGTAGCCCGCCTCCTCGAGCTTGCGCGCGTGAACCGAGAGGTTCCCGTCCGTGGCGCCGAGAATCCTCCTGAGCTCCGCGAACGTGAGAGACGTCGCGCCGGCGAGCGCGCTGACGATTCCGAGGCGGAGGCGCCCGTGGATGACGCGGTCGAGGCGCATGGCCTCGGAGGGCGCGGGCGCGACCTTCTTCGGCCGGTCCTTTCCCCTCGGCAGGGCGCTCGCGGCGCTACCCACCGTGCCTCCGCGCGACCACGAGCCCCGTCGCGACGTGCCCGGCGCCGAAACCGAGGCCCAGGAGCGGGTCGCCCGCCGCCGGCAGGAGGAGCGCCACGAGGCCCAGAGCCACGAGCGCCCCGCCGAAGAGCGGAACGACGGGGACGGAAGAGACGCCGGCCCCGACGACGGCACAGCCGTACAAGAGGAGCCAGATGGCGGGCAGGAGCACGTACGCGTCCGTTGGAGCAACCGCGGCCGTCAGAGCGGCTCCCGCGACGAGCGGCGGGAGCAGCGAGAGCGCGAAGCGGCGGGCCGTCGAGCCGGACGGACGGTGCTCCGCGCGGCGCGCCTTGCGGACAATCGCGACGACGCCGATCGCAAAGGCGAGGAAGCCGGCCGACACCCAGGCCGCGAGCCACGCCCGCGGTGAGCCGGCCCGCGGCGCGAGGATTGCGGCGGCCGCGCCGACGG
>JBAUSZ010000160.1:0-20127 GCA_049581965.1 Thermoanaerobaculia bacterium
TCGCGGCGACGTGCTCCGGCCCGCTGCCGCAGCAGCCGCCGAGGATCGCGGCGCCGGCCTGCACGGCCTCTCGCGCGGTCTCGCGGAAGTAGTCGGGCGTCGCCGGGTACACGGTGCGTCCGCCGACGACCCAGGGATAGCCTGCGTTCGGCATGAGGGAGACCGGAACACCGACCACGGACGCGACGCGTGCGAACACGTCGAGCGACTCCTGCGGGCCGATGGTGCAGTTCAGCCCGGCGGCGTCGGCGCCCGCCTCCACGAGGGCGTGGAGGCTGTCGGCGGCGCCGTCGCCGAAGCTCGTCTTGCCGTCCGCGAGAAACGTCATCGACGCGACGATCGGGATGTCCGTGGACAACGCACGCGCTGCGCGCACGGCCTCGAGAATCTCGAGCGTCGACGAGAAGGTCTCGAAGAGAAGCAGGTCGACCTTCTCCTCGAGGAGGATCCGGATCTGCTCCGTGAAGATCTCGCGCACGTGTGGGCGCGTGAGCGGCCCGTACGGCTTCACGAGCTGGCCGAGCGGCCCGACGACGCCCGCGACGTGGACGTATTCGCCTTCCGCGGCCGCGTGCGCGAGTCGCACGGCCTCGCGGTTGATCTTCTCGAGCGAGTCCGCCCAGTCGAACTTCGTGAGCTTCGCGCGGTTCGCGTCCCAGGTGTTCGTCGAGAGGATCTGCGCGCCGGCCGAGACGTAGTCGTCGTGGACCTCGCGGACGAGCTCCGGCGCCGAGAGACACACGGGCGAGCGCGGACCGTCCGCGGGAGCGCCCCGGGACACGAGGAGGGTGCCCATGGCGCCGTCGCCGAGGAGCACCTCGATCTGCAGGCGCTCGCGGATGTCTTTCTTCATGAAAACGCCCCTTCGAGGACGAAGGGGCGTGGGACGTTCCGCCGACTCGGCCTCGATCTCATCTCTCCCCGGGCGCAGAGCCCCGGAGCGGGATTTGGCACCTGCGTCCACCGCCCTCCGGGGGCGCGTGGACCGGTTGCCGCGGCATCGCAGGGCCCGTCCCTCCGCCGCTCTGGATGAAACCCGGTCAAAGAACGAGCAGTCAGAGTACGGCCCGCGCCCGGGGCGCGTCAAGCCGTGGGTCCGGCGGGTTAAGATTCCGTCTGCCGCATGAGACTCCTCGTCATCGGTTCGGGAGGGCGCGAGCACGCACTCGTCTGGAAGCTCGCCCAGGCCCCCGGGGTCACGGACATCTTCTGCGCGCCCGGCAACCCGGGCATCGCGAGGATCGCGACGTGCATCCCGATTTCGGTCGACAACGTCGTCGAGATCGCCGACTTCGCCGAGTCGATGAGGATCGACCTCACGGTCGTCGGGCCCGAGCTGCCCCTCACGCTCGGCCTCGTGGACGAGCTGACGCACCGCGGCCTCCTCGCGTTCGGGCCGAACCGCCTCGCGGCCGAGCTCGAGGCTTCGAAGGTCTTCTCGAAAAGCTTCATGAAGAAGTACAAGATCCCGACGGCCGAGGCCGAGGTCGTCACGACTCGCACCGAGGCCGAGCGCGCCCTCAAGGCGTTTGGCCTGCCCGTCGTCTTCAAGGCGGACGGGCTCGCGGCGGGCAAGGGCGTCGTCGTCGCGATGGAGCCGGCGGAGGCGGAGAGTGCCCTCAGGCTCTTCTTCGACGAGCGCGTGTTCGGCTCGGCGGGCGACCGCGTCCTCGTCGAGCGGTTCATCCCGGGGGACGAGATCAGCTTCATGGTCCTCTGCGACGGGGAGCGGGCGATACCCCTCGCGACCGTGAAGGACTACAAGAAGGTCTTCGACGGCGAGCGCGGACCGAACACGGGTGGCATGGGCTCGCACAGCCCGTCCGTTCTCCTCGACGCGGTCACGGCGTCGGACATCCTCGCGTCCATCGTCCAGCCGACGCTCGAGGGGATGAACGAGGAGGGACGCCCGTTCCGGGGACTGCTCTTCGTGGGGATCATCCTCGAGAAGGGCCTGAACCCCTACGTCCTGGAGTACAACGTGCGCTTCGGTGATCCGGAGACGCAGTCGGTCCTCCTGCGCATGGACGGGGACCTCCTGCCGTACCTTCTCGCTTCGGCCCGGGGGAAGTTCGAGGAAGGCGTGGCCCCCGCGTGGCGGCGCGAGGCGACGGCCTGCCTCGTCCTGACCGCCGAGGGGTACCCCGGCCCCTACGAGAACGGACGGGTCATCACGGGCATCGACGAGGTCGAGAAGGAGGACGGCATCTTCGTCTTCCACGCGGGCACGGGGACGTCGGCGGACGGTCGCCTCGTGACCGCGGGCGGGCGCGTCCTCGACATCTGCGCGCGCTCGCGCGGCCTTTCCCAGGCCCTCAGGAAAGCGCGCGACGCCGCCGAGAAGGTCCATTTCGAGGGGAAGCACTTCCGCCGCGACATCGGGAAAAAGGCGATGGAGATCCTGATGGAGCGGTCGGGATCCCTGCTGCGCTAGACGTCGCGGATGACCGGCGGGGGCCCTGGCGACTCGAGGAGCGAGAACGCCGCGGCGAGGACGCGCGCCTGGAGCGCGGCGTCGTGGGGCAGGCCGAGCGGGTAGCCGAGGCCGTACGGCACGGCGAGCGCGCGCGGGATGCCGACCTTTCGCGTGACCTCGGGCAGCACCGTCACGGACGTCGTCGCGATCCCGCGCCGCTCGAGCTCCCCGGCGATCAGACACACGGTCTGATGGCAGAGCGGTCAGAGCGGGACGAGGAGCGCGACGTCGACGCCGTCGGCCTCGAGGAGATCGGCCGCCTCCGGCGCCGTCTCCTTCACGAGGCGGCCCGGTGCCGAGATGGAGCCCATGAACGAGATCGTGCGCGGGGCGAGGCCTCCGATCACGCCCGCAGCCTCCATCTCGCGCAGGCGGTCCAGCGGGAAGCCGAGGTTGCGGTCGGCGAGGAAGCCGGTCTGGTCGAACGCGTCGGACTTGTGGGCGATCCCGAGCGTCGCGACGTCGGTGTCCCTCGGGATCACGCGGAACGAGACGTCGCCGCCCTTCCTCTCCTCGTCGAAGGGCTCCTGCGACGGGAGATGGACCGCCCCGGAGCTCACGAGGGCGACGCGCGCCTCGTGGAGAGGCTTTCGCGGACGCGCGAAGGGGATGGGGTCGAGCGTCCGGTACCGGTAGGTCGCCATGAAGAGGCGGTTCTTGAGGGAGAGCTCGGAGAGCGTCGCCACGCCGGGAGTATCGCCCGTCGGCGGAAACCCGGCGGAGCCGGGCGCGTAGGAGGTTCGTGACGCAGCGCGAGACAAGGCAGAGCGCGCCCGCCTGGGGCCTCATCGGCGGGGCCGCACTCCTGCAAGCCGGACTCCACGCAGCATCCTTCACGTCCTACGGTTACTTCCGAGACGAGCTCTATTACCTCGCCTGCGCGGACCACCCGGCGGCCGGGTACGTCGACCAGCCGCCCCTTTCGATCCTCGTCCTCGGAGCGTGGCGAGGGGTCTTCGGCGACTCGCTCGCGTCCCTCCACGTTCTTCCACTCATCGCGGGGCTCGCGACCGTCGTTCTCGTCGGGCTGCTCGCCCGCCGCTTCGGAGGGGAATCGACTGCGCAGGGCCTCGCGGCGCTCGCTGCGGCCTGCGCCCCGATCTGGCTCGCGATGAGCCGTTATTACTCGATGAACGCGTTCGACGTCCTGTTCTGGGCCGTCGCGGCGAGTCTTCTCGCGAAGATCCTCGAGGCGGACGTCGAGCCGGGACGCCGCGCGGGCGCGACGCGCCTCTGGCTCGCCCTCGGCGTCGTCCTCGGCCTCGGCCTCGAGAACAAGATCTCTGTTCTGTGGCTCGGCTTCGGGTTCTTCCTCGGGCTCGTGCTGACGCGTGAGCGCCGGTGGCTCGCGATGCCGGGGCCGTGGCTCGCGGGCCTTTTGGCGGCGCTCCTCTTCCTGCCGCACGTCCTCTGGCAGGTGACGAATGGCTGGCCGATGCTCGAGTTCATGCGCAACGCGACGCGGGCGAAGTACAAGGCCTTTCCGCTCTCGTCCTTCGTCCGGGAAGAGCTCCTCCACTTCAATCTCGTCGCGGCACCGCTCTGGGTCGCGGGCCTCCTGTGGCTCCTCGTCGCGAAGGACGGCCGGCGCTTCCGCGCCTTCGGCATCGTGTTCCTCGCGACGCTCGCGCTCCTCGTCGCGAACGGCAACGCGAAGCCCGAGTATCTCTCGCCGGCGTTCGCGCCGCTCCTCGCTGCCGGCGGCGTCGCTTTCGAGCGCCTCCTGCGCCAGGGCCGGAGCGTCCGGCTCGCGTGGGCGTTTGCCGCGGCCCTCGTCCTCAATGCGGCCGTCGTCGTCCCGTTCGTCTTGCCCCTCCTCCCGGTCGAACGCTTCGTCGGGTACGCGAAAGCGCTGGGCGTCGAGCCCTCCACCTCGGAGAAAAAGGCGATCGGGGCGCTCCCTCAGCATTACGCGGACATGTTCGGCTGGCCGGAGATGGCCGAAGCGGTCGCGTCCGTGTGGCGGTCGCTGCCCGAGGCGGACCGCGCCCACACGGCCGTCTACGTGTACAACTACGGCGAGGCGGGCGCGGTCGACTTTTTCGGAAGGAGGCTCGGCCTTCCTCCCGCGCTCTGTGCGCACAACAACTACTTCCTGTGGGGCACGCGCGGGCAAAAGCCCGAGGTCTTCCTCGTCTACGGCGGCCCGCGCGAGGGCCCGGCCCGGGTCTTCGCGAGCGTGGAGAAAGGTGGCGTCTTCACGCACCCGTACGTGATGCCGTACGAGAGCGGGCGCACGATCTGGATCTGCCGGGGCCTGAAGATCCCGCTCGAAGAGATCTGGTCGGGCGAGAAGAACTTCAGCTGAGCGTCATCGCACGCCGAACGTCGCAAGGAAGAACGTCGGGCCGTCCTTGCGCGACACACCGTGGTCGGGGTTCGCGGCGAGGTGGCGGAGGACGGCGAAGGCGGTCTCGACATCGCTCTCGCCGAGCGCCGCCGCGATCTTCTCGGCGGTCCGGAACTCGCCCTTTCTCGCCCTAAGGTCTCCGAGGATCCTTCCCTGCAGCGCGAGGACGGCGGCCGCGGCCTTCTTGCCCGCTTCGACGCCGGGCTGGTGGTACGCGTTGATCCCGACGAGCTGCGCGTAGAGCCCGACGGCCCTCTCGTAGAGGGCGATCAGGATGCCGAGCGTCCGGGCAGACACGTCGGGCACCGTGAGGGTGATCGACTCGCGGCCGTTCTCGGCGAGGGCCTTTCTCGTCCCGAGGAGGAAGCCGTGGAGGTAGTCGCCGGGGGTGACGTGGGGCTCGACCTCGAGCGAGCGCTCGCCGCCCGCGCGGTCCTTTTCCACCTCGAGGAACGTCACGAAGAAGTTCGGGACGCCCTCGCGCAGCTGCTGGACGTAGGCGTGCTGGTCCGTCGAGCCCTTGTTCCCGTAGACGGTGATCCCCTGGTTCACGACGCGGCCCTCGAGGTCCTTCTCCTTGCCGAGGGACTCCATGACGAGCTGCTGGAGGTAGCGCGAGAAGAGGAGGAGCCGGTCCTTGTAGGGGAGGACGACCATGTCCTTTTCACCCCGTCCGTTCGTCTCGGCGTGCCACGCGAGGGCGAGCATCGCCGCGGGGTTCTGCGAGACGTCCGGGATGCGCGTCGCCACGTCGCACGCCGCGGCGCCGGAGAGCATCGCCTGGATGTCGAGGCCCTGGAGAGCGGCGGGGAGGAGGCCGACGGCCGAGAGCTCGGAGGTCCGCCCGCCGACCCAGTCCCACATGGGAAAACGCTCCAGCCATCCCTCACGCGCCGCCAACTCGTCGAGCTCGCTCTTCGCGCCGGTCACGGCGACCGCGTGCCTCGCGAAGTCGAGGCCCGCGCGGCGGTACGCGTCTGCCGCGACGAGCATCCCGTTGCGCGTCTCCTTCGTCCCCCCCGACTTCGAGATCACGACGGCGAGCGTCGCGGGGAGGCCGCCCTCCGTGGCCGCGATGCGCGAAAGCTCGCGCTCCATCCCGTCGGGATCCGTGTTGTCGAAGAAGAACGGCTTGAGCGGGTCGCGCGGCGAGCCGAGCGCATCCGCGACGAACTGCGGCCCCAGGGCCGAACCCCCGATCCCGACGACGAGGAGGTTCGAAAAGCGCGGCGCCTTCTCCGGCGTGACGCGGCCCGCGTGAACGGCCCCGGCGAAATCCTCGATCCGCGTGAGAGTCCCGCGGATCGCCTCGGCCGTCTCCGCGTCGGGTGCGTGCTCGGGTGCGCGCAGCCAGTAGTGGCCCACGCGCCGCCTCTCGTCGGGATTCGCGATCGCGCCTTTCTCGAGAGCCTCCATCGCGGCGAAGGCGGCCGGGAAGGCGCCCGTCACGAGGGGGTCCTTTCGGAGCGCGTCGGCCCCGAGACCCGTCTTCGAGAGGTCCACGAGGAGCCCGAGGCCGGGAACATGGAGCGAGAGGGCCTGGACGCGGGGCCAGTCGTGAGCGGACATGCGGGCCTCCTCCTCCATGATCTCCGATCCGGATGTCGCCCGCGTAAACTCCCGCCCTCATGGCGAAGACGAACGGCGGGGGCCTCGCCCTCGGGATCGACCTCGGCGGCACGAAGATCCTCGCGGGGGCGGTCGACGCCTCGAACCGGATCCTCGGGCGCGGGAAGGTGAAGACGCCGTTCGCGGACGGGACCGACGCGATCGGGGCGGCCCTCGTCTCGGCCTGCGACCTTGCCCTCGAGGAGGCGGGCGCCGCGCGCGCGGACGTCTCGAGCTTCGCGATCGCGGCGCCCGGCGCCGTCGACACGATCAAAGGGACGCTCCTGAAGGCCGGGAACCTTGACGTGAGCAACTGGCCGGTCGTGAAGACGGTCGGCGCGGCGTTTCCGGGCGCAGCCGGCCGCATCGAGAACGACGCCCGCCTCGCAGCCTTCGGGGAGGCCCGCCTCGGCGCGGGCCGCGGCTCGACCCTCATGGTCGCCGTCTGGGTCGGGACCGGCGTCGGCGGCGCCGTGATCATGAACGGGAAGATCCACACGGGGCACAACCGCAACGCGGGGGAGATCGGCCAGACGCAGGTCGACTTTCGCCGCGCAAGGCCGGGAAAGATCGATGGCACGCTCGAGGGAATCGCCGCCAAGGTCGGGATCGCCGCCTACCTGAAACGCCGGATCGACCGCGGTGACCGCACGGAGCTCGAGAAGGCCGTCTCGAAAAAGGACGTCCGCCTGAAGGGCTCGCAGCTGCGCGACGCGTGGGAGGAGGGCGACGAGCTCGCCCGCCGCGCGATCGCGCGTTCGGCGCGGGCCGTCGGGATCTCGATGGCGAACGTCTGGAACATCCTCTCGCCCGACGTCTTCGTTCTCGGGGGCGGGGTCGCGACGGACGTCGGGCCGGCTTATCTCGAGGAAGTGAGAAAGTGGGCCGACGCCTTCGCCTTCACGCAGGACCTCGGCCGGGTCCGGGTGGAGGCGGCGGCCCTCGGCGACGACTCCGGCCTCCTCGGGGCGGCCCTTTACTCGCGCGACTGAGTCCCGATCGGCCGCTCTGGCACAATCCGAGTCCCATGAGTTGCACGGGCTGCTCCGTCGGCACGTCCCTGAATCCCGGCGGGAACTACGTCGGCGCCCGCCTCGCCGACGCCGAGGACGGGAAGACGACGCTCGTCTTCACGGGCGAGGTCCAGGTCAAGCCGGGCGAGCGCCTCATCGTCGAGACCGAAAACGGCCCCGAGTTCGCCGAGGTCACCTCGACCGCGCCGGTCCTCGCGCGTTCGTGCTCGGCCAAGAAGGCGCGCCGCTTCCTGCGTCTCGCGTCCGACTCCGAGTACGCGGACTACGCCGAGCGCCTCGAGCTGCAGCAGGAGGCCCTCGCGTTCGCGGACGAGAAGGTCGCCGCGATGCGCCTCGACCTCAACGTCGTGAAGTGCGTCGTGGGCTTCGACCGCCGCAGGATGACGGTCCTCTTCACGTCCGACAAGAAGGCCGAGACGCGCGACCTCGCGCGCACGCTCTCCGACAAGTTCGAGATTCGCGTCGACATGAAGATGATCGGCGTCCGCGACGAGACGAAGCTCCTCGGGGGCATCGGCTCGTGCGGCCTCACGCTCTGCTGCTCGACGTGGCTCAAGGGCTTCCACCCCGTCGCGATCCGGATGGCGAAGATGCAGGGGTTGACCCCGAACCCTGCCAAGCTCACGGGCCAGTGCGGCCGCCTCAAGTGCTGCGTCGCCTACGAGCTGGAGGGGGGGATCGAGGCGGCCCGCCGCATGGGCCACGGGGGCGACCGCGAGCGCCGCGGCAAGCCCGCCCCGGCCCCGCCGCCGGCCGCCTGAACCCGGGTTCGTGTCCCGCGGCCTCCCGGAATAGACTCCCGGCAACATCCGTTCTCCCTCCGGCGTAGAAGTTGGCATGAGGAGTCTCGACATGGCTTCCGCGAAAAAGCCCGCTCCCGGCGTCCCGACCCCCGCCGAGGGGGAAGGCCCGACCGAGGAGCTCGCTCCGCGCAAGCTCATCCGGCCGTCGCTCGCGCGCATCATGCGCGACCAGGGGGCTCCTCGCCCGGGCGGCGGCGCCCGGCGCGTCGTCCCGCCCGAGCAGACGAACGCCGAGGCCTACTACTACCTCAAACAGATGCAGTCCAAGACGCCCATCGTCGTCCGGCTCGTGGACGGCGAGGAGCTGCGCGGCTGGATCGAGTGGTACGACAAGGACGTCATCAAGCTCAACCGCGAACACGCGCCGAACCTCCTGATCCCCAAGCGCTCGATCAAGTACCTCTTCAAGGAGGAGGAAGAGCGCATGCACAAGAAGAGGCGGCGGCCGCTGCCCGGGGGCGGCCCCGGCGTGTCGGGCGGGAGCGGCGGCTGATGTTTCCGCACGATTGACGGCGCGCCGCGACGCGGGCATACACTCGCCCGCATGAACGAAAACAACCTCACCAAGGAAGCCCTCACGGCGTTCGCAGCCCGGAACCGCGACCGCTTCGAATCCCTCCTGCGCGACTTCGTCGAGCGTCCAACCGTCTCCGTCGATCCGGCGATGAAGCCTGCGATCGCCGACTGCGTGACGCTCGCCTGCGACACGATCAAGGCGTTCGGCGGCACCCCGGCCGTCCATGAGACGGGTGGCAACCCGCTCATCCACGGCGTGTGGGGCGACGACGCCTCCCGCCCGACGGTCACCGTCTACAACCACCTCGACGTCCAGCCCGCCTCGCGAGAGACCGAACCGTGGGACACGGAGCCTTTCGTCTTCACCAAGAAGGGAGACCGGTACTTCGGCCGCGGCACGACGGACGACAAGGGACCCGCGCTCTCGGCCCTCTTCGGCGCCAAGGCCGCCGTGGACGCCGGAGTCCCCGTGAACATCCGCGTCCTCTGGGAGTTCGAGGAGGAGATCGGATCCCCGAGCTTCGCCAAGGGCATCACGGCGGCGAGAGAAAAGCTGGCCACCGATTCCGTCATCGTCTCGGACACGATCTGGATCGCCCGCGGCAAGCCAGCCTCTCCGGCCGGCCTCAGGGGCCTGCAGGGCATGCTCTTCACGCTCGAGACGGGCACGACGGACCAGCATTCGGGCGTCACGGGTGGCGCGGCGCGCAACCCGATCGCCGAGCTCATGCAGGTCGTCTCCGAGTGCTTCGACGCGAAGACCGGCAGGGTGAAGATCCCCGGTTTCTACGAGGACGTCGTCCCCCCGACGAAGGCCGAGCTCGAGGACTTCCGAAAGTCCGGTTTCACGGTCGGCGGCTTCAAGAAGGACCACATGTTCAAGTCGATCCGCACGAACGACGCCCTCGAGGTCATGAAGCGGGTCTGGGCGATGCCGACGTTCGAGATCCACGGCGTCGTCGGCGGCTACACGGGTCCGGGCGTCAAGACCGTGATCCCGCCGCGCGCGGAGGTGAAGGTTTCGTGCCGCCTCGTCCCGAACCAGACGGGCGCGAAGATCGCGAGGCTCGTGACGGACTTCGTGAGGAAGAAGAACAAGGACGTGAAAGTCGAACTCGAAGGGCGGCTCGACCCGTATCAGGGCATCGCGACGGGCCCGCTCGCGGACGCCGTGCGAAAGAGCATGAAGTTTGCGTTCGGCAAGACGCCCGTCTTCGTCCGCGAGGGCGGATCGATCGGCGCCGTCATCACGATGGAGAAGATCCTCAAGGTTCCGATCCTCTTTCTCGGGCTCTCGCTGCCCGAGCACGGCTACCACTCCCCGAACGAGAACTACGACTGGGAGCAGGCGGAGGGCGGGATGATCTCCTTCGCAAGGTATTTCGCCGAGGTTGCCGCCCTCGGCAAGGTCGGCGCGAAGGGGTACAAACCGAAGTAAGCCGGAGCGTCAGGGCCCAAAGGACGTGGGGGAGGGTGCCGTGTCCTTCGGGCGGAAGCTCCAGAGCTCCCCGCTCGTCCCGAGCGCCATCGCGAGGATCGTCCCGCCCTTTCCCCACGACGCGGCGAGAATCTCGCCCGAGGCGCGCACGGGCACGAGCGCGAGGGCCCCGGTCGCGGGATCGAGGATCGCGGGCGCCGAGAGCCAGCTCTCCGGCGACACGGCCGAGACGAGAATCCTTCCGCCGGGCCCGATTGCACCGCCCGAGAGCGGCGCGGGCGCGAGCTTGAGAGGCCCCGCGGCGAGGATCGGTGTCTCGGCGCGCGTCGCGAGCGCGATACGCACGAGCTGGACGCCCGTGGCGGCGTTGCGCTGGACGAGAACGTCGTCGGCGTCCGGGAAGCCCGCGACGCCGTGGCCGGCGCAGAGGGTCCGGGCGGCGCCGCTGGCGACGTCGACGGCCCAGATCGTCCCGCCGTCGGCGAAGAAGACGGTCCTGCCGTCGCGCGAGGCGGTGAGCGACGAGGGCACCGCGCCCGTCGGGAGCGCGTGTTTCTCGAGGAGGCGGCCGTCGGCGCGGGACACGATGCCGAGCAACGGGGCGGAGGTGCCCGGGCCGGTGAGGAACGCGGCCGACTGGGCCCCGACGAGCGCGACGGGCGGGAACGTCGGCTCGGAGAGACCGGTGAACGGGCGGAGGTCGCCGCCCTCGCCGGTGACGAGGAGCTGGCGGCGGCCCGCGACGAGGCCCGGCACGAGCAGGCGTCCGTCTTCGAACTCGACGGGCGTCATGACGAGGCTTGCGGGCGCCGTCGCGAGGCGCTCGGGGAGACCGCCGGCCGCCGGGATGCGGAGGAGCTCGGCGACGCCGTCGGAGAAACCCACGTAGAGCGTGCCGCGCGCGCCCTCGGCGAGGTACCGCGGCCGGTTGGAGAACGACAGGAGCGTCTGCGCTCCCGTGCCGTCGCGCGCGGCCGCGACGATGCGGTGGAGGTCGCCGGCCGCGAGGCGCGCGAGGACGGCCGTGCCGTTGCGCAGGGGCAGAAACGGCGGCAGGAGCGGAAGCTCCGGGAGGAACGGACGCGCCGCTCCCGTCTCGACGTCGATCACGTGGAGGCGCCGTCCGCCCGCGTCCTTTGCGCCGGCGAAGCGGCCCCAGACGAGGACTTCCTTGCCGTCTGGGAACGCCCGGAAGAGGAGGTCGCTCGAGTCCGCGAGGACGGGCGGTCCGACGGGCTTCTGTTTCCCGCTGTCGGGCCACACGCGCGCGAGCTGGAAACGGTGCTCCGCGTCGAACTTGACGACGAGAAGGCTGCCGTCTGGAAGCGGGTCGGGGCTCTGCGCGCCCTCGACGAGAAGGCGCTCCTCGCCACCGATCGCAGGGACGCTCGAGATGCCGAGCGGCACGTCCGTCACGCGGTCGAAAAAGAGGCGCGTTCCGTCAGGCGACCACTCCACCCGGTGGACCGCGCCCGTCCTCCGTTTCGTCAGGACGGTCCAGTCTCCCGACTCGGGTTCCATCGCGGCGACCTGCGCGAGGCCGCCAACCGGAGTCACGAACGCGACGCGCCGCCCGTCCGGACTGCTGCGGGGCGACAGGACGCGCGTCGAGCCGCCCATGACGAGGGAGCCGGACCACACCGGGGGAGGCGCGTCGGCAGACTTCTGGCGCAGCCAGTAGCCGAGGGCGGCGCCCCCCGCGACGAGCGCGAGCGTTCCGAGCGCCGCGAGAAGGACGCGTACCGCCCGGCGCGCGCCGGACTCGGGCCGTACCGGTGCGGGGGCGGGCTGCGCGGCGTGGGTGGAGGTTCCGAGGACGACGGAAGGTCCGGCCCCCGCATGTGTGCGCGCCGTGTGGCGAGTCTCGAGGCGGGAGGTCACGGCCGTTTCGAGCGACGGGTCCGTCACGAGCGTGTCGGCGTTCCGCTGGAACTGTTTCCACTCCCGGGCCAGGTCGCGCGTCGAGGCATACCGCTCCTCGGGGTCCTTCGCGAGGCAGCGCTCGATCACCCAGCGCACGGGAGTCGCGAGCCGGGGCGCGAGAGCCGCGAGCGGCTCGGGCTCGTCACGGATGATCGCCGAGAGCGTCTCGACGGGCGTCGGCCGGTCGAAGGCCTTCCGGCCCGTCGCCATCTCGTAGAGGATGAGCCCGACGGAGAACTGGTCAGACCGAAAGTCCACGGCGCGGCCGGAGGCCTGCTCGGGCGACATGTAGCCCGGCGTCCCGATCACGAGGCCCGTGGCCGTCAGCGACGGCGAGAGGTCGCCTCCCGAGACGTGGGGCGCGAGCTTTGCGATCCCGAAGTCCAGGATCTTGAGGAACCCGTCCGTGGAGAGCATGAGGTTTTCGGGCTTGAGGTCGCGGTGGACGATGCCGGCGCCGTGCGCGCTCGCGAGGCCGTCCGTGAGCTGCGCGGCGACGTCGAGGAGCCGGCGAAAGGACAGGGGGCCCTCCGACACGAGGTCCCGCAGCGTCCGCCCGGTGATGAACTCCATCGCGAGGAAGGGCGCGTCGTCGGTCTTCCCGATGTCGTAGATCGTGACGATGTTCGGGTGGTTCAGCGCGGAGGCCGCGCGGGCTTCGTGGGCGAACCGCGCGAGGCCGTCCTTGTCGTCCGCGAGATGCGCCGGGAGAACCTTGAGCGCGACCTCGCGGCCGAGGCGCGTGTCGCGGCCGCGGTACACCTCGCCCATCCCTCCCGAGCCGAGGAGGGCGAGGACCTCGAAGGGTCCGACCAACGTTCCGGGCGCGATGGGCAACGCCGATAGGATATGTCAGCGCGCGGCGGCGGGCGTCTGCCGCCGCGCGCGACGACCGACCCGCCCCGATCTCAATCCAGCTTCTTCACGACCTTGCCGCGCGAGATCACGGCGACCGGCTTCTCCATGACCTTGATGTCGAGGAGCGGGTCGCCCGAAACCGCGACGAGGTCCGCGACGCAGCCCGGGGCGAGGCAGCCCAGCTTTCCGTCCTTGTGCGGGCCGAGAAGGTCCGCGGCGACCGTCGTCGCCGACCGCAGTGCGTCCCACGGCGTCATCCCCCACTCCACCATGAAGGAAAACTCCTCGGCCTCGTTGCGCTTGTCCCAGTCGAAGCCGCCGGCGTCCGTCCCAAACGCGATCGGCGCGCCGGCCTTGTACGCGCGCCGGAACGATTCCTGCGCCGCGGCCCAGAGCTGGTCCCAGATCGGGTTGGTCTTGCTGCGGGGGCCCTTCACGAAGTCGGCGACCGTGATCGTCGGGCAGTAGGCGACCTTCTTCGCGACCATGGCCCTGACGGTGTCGTCGTCGAGGACGTCACCGTGCTCGAGGGAATCGATGCCCGCCGCCAGCGCGATCCGGTGGCCCGTCGGCGTCATCGAGTGCGCCGCGACCTTTTTCCTCAGCCGGTGCGCCTCGTCCACGATCGCGTTCATCTCCTCCTGCGTGAAGTTTGGGATCGACGCCCAGCCCCCGTCCGGCGTGAGGTAATACGAGCCGTCCGCGTAGACCTTGATCCAGTCGACGCCGTATTGCGCCTGCCAGCGGACGGCCTTGCGGCAGTCGTCGGCACCGTCGCATTTGAGGACTCCGTCGGGCATCTTTCTCTCCCACGAGAAGCCGAGGAGCGGGTAGCGGCCGGTCGGCGCCATCGCGGGCCCCGAAGCGATCACGCGCGGGCCGGGCAGAACCCCGAGGGCAAACGCCTTCCTCAGGTCGACGTCCGTGAAGCCCGCGCCCTCGGTCCCTAGGTCGCGGACAGTCGTGAACCCGTGCGCGAGCGCGATGCGTCCGGCGGCGGCGGCGCGGAGCGCCCGATAGGGCGTCGACTCCTTGAGGACCTGCTCGTCGTATTCCTCGGACGTCGCGTCGCCCTGCAGGAGGAGGTGCGTGTGCGCGTCGATGAGGCCGGGGAGGCAGGTGTAGGCCGAGAGATCGAGGACGGGAGCGGGGGCAGCGGGAGACTCGGAAGAAGATCTCTTAGAAGGTGGAGAGGGCAGGGGCGCCGCGGCGTCGCTCGACGAGCCGAGGCCTTTCACCGTTCCCCCTTCAAAGAAAATCTTCACGTTCGCCTTCGACGAACGACTGGCCGGATCGAGGAGCGTCCCGCATTTCACGGCGAGGGGCTCCGCCGCAAGGGGCAGGGTCAACGCGGTGGCGAGCAGAGCGGGACGGATTCGCATTTGACGGAGCCTCCCTTTCCAATCAGGATGAGGGAGGATTATGGGCCGCGCCGCCGAACTGAGACAGGCCCGGGACCGCATGGAAGCGGTACGGGCCGAGATCTACGCGGCCGTCGCGGGGAAGACCGACGCCGAGCTCCTCGCGCTCCCGGCCGACTGCGGCTGGTCGGCGGCCGAGGTCCTCGACCACCTCCGATCGGCCGAGGGGTCGCTCGTACGGGCCCTCACGAAACTCGAGAAGGGCGAGGCGACGCGCGTTCCGAAACGCGCCTGGTGGTACCGCCTCCCGATGTCCCCGGTGTTCTGGAAGATCAAGTTCCGGGCGCCGAAGCTCGTCCGTCCCCGGCCACGCACCGAGGTCAATCCCGCCGAGGTCCTCGAGCAGCTCAAGGCATCGCGGCGCGAGCTTCTCGCGATCGCCGACCGGATGGGTGAGGAGCCCTTCGCGGCGATGGTCTTCCCCCACTTCCTCCTGGGCCGCTTCAACGGCGTCGACTGGTTCGCCTTCCTCGCGGGCCACGAGGGCAAGCACCTCGGCCAGATCCGCCGCGTCCTCGCGGGGCCGAAGATCCTGCGGTGCTCCGGGCGACCCTGACTCTCTAGCCGGCCCCCATCCAGCCGCTCGTCTTCAGGACGCCGCGGATGGCCTTCGTCAGAGCCTCTGGCACGGCGTACGCCGGGAGCGACCGGAAGAGGGCTGCGGCGTCGAACATCGTCTCGAGCTCGTCGTAACGCACCGCGGACTCGTCCGCGGGGAGCCGTGGTGTGACCTAAGAGTCGAACAGCATCAGCTCAGTGCATGACCCACTGCGCGTCGCTCACGAGACACATCCCGCCAAATCGGGTCAGGACAGGGCGGAGAGCGGCCAGAAGGGGCTCGAGCTGGGCCTCGTCGCAGGCAACGACGAGGACGGCGTTCCGGTGCGTGTCGACGAGCTCGTCCTCGGATCTCTCGCCGTGTCCCCCCTTCCCGCCGGCGTTCCTCAGGACGGTGTAACCGCGGATCCCGGCTGCGTCGACGATTTCGGTGATGCGACGCAGGACGAGGGCCTCGACGACGATCTCCACGCGCTTGACGAGTCTCATGACGTCACCGGATGAGGAGGCGGATGGCGCTCCAGTAGAGCGGCACGCCGATGCTGATGTTGAAGGGGAAGGTGACGGAGAGGGACAGGAGCTCGAAGAGGCCCGGATTGGCCTCCGGAACGGCCTGGCGCATCGCGGCGGGGACGACGATGTAGGAGCTCGACGCGCAGAGAATCGCGAAAAGGAGCGCGTCGCCGCGATTCATTCCCATCGCCCACGCGAGGAGGACTCCCGCCGTCCCGTTCACGACGGGCGCCGCGATGCCGAAAAGGACGAGCTTCGGCCCGACCGCGAGGAGCGTGCGTGCCCGCCGGGCCGCGAGCATGCCGGTGTCGAGGAGGAAGAAAAGGACCATGCCCTTGAAGATCCCAACGGTGAAGGGCTCGAGGCTCTTCCCGGCGCTCGCACCGGTCAGGACGCCCACGGCAAGGCTCCCGAGCAGAAGGTAGACGGTGCCGTTCAGGAACGATTCCTTCAGGAGGCGCCCAACCCCGGGACGCTCCGGGCTGTCACTCCCGCGCGGAGCCATGAACCTGACGAGGAGGATCCCCATGACGACGGCGGGCGACTCCATCAGCGACATGATCGCGACCATGTAGCCGCCGTAAGGCTCGGAAAGGCGGGCGAGGAACTCCGTTCCCACGATGAACGTCACGATGCTGATGGAGCCGTAGGTTGCGGCCATCGCGGCGGCGTCGTAGACGGAGAGAAACCGGCGGAGAATGAAGAACGTGTAGAAAGGCACGGACAACGCCATCAGCATCGCCACGGCGATGTAGAGCGCCACGCTCCAGGAGAGTCCCGCATGTGCGAGCTTCGCCCCGCCGGTGTAACCGATGCAAAGGAGGAGATAGAGGGAGAAGAACTTGGGCAGCGGGTGCGGGATCTCGAGGTCGGATTTCAGGAGCACCGCTCCGAACCCGAGAAAAAAGTAGAGGAATGCGGGGGAGACGACGTTCTGGACGACGGACGAGAATCCCACGGCCAGTAGCCTTTCAGCGGGCGCCGCGGCCGGAGAGGACGGCCGGAATCGTCCGGAGGAGGATCTTCGCGTCGAGCGAGAGGCTCCAGTTGTCGATGTAGGCGAGGTCGAGGTTCGTCCACTCGTCGAAAGTCGAGATCTCGTTCCGTCCCGACACCTGCCAGAGCCCGGTGACGCCCGGCTTCATCGAGAGCCGGCGGCGCTGCCAGCGCTCGTAGCGCGCGACCTCTTCCGGGAGCGGCGGGCGCGGACCGACGAGGGACATCTCGCCCCGAAGGACGTTCCAGAGCTGCGGGAACTCGTCGAGCGAGAAGCGGCGGACGAGCCGGCCGAACGCCGTGAGACGCGGGTCGGATGCGGCCTTGAAGACGGGCCCCTCGTGCTCGTTGAGGTGCGCGACCTCCGCGAGGCGCTGCTCGGCGTCCGCGACCATCGTCCGGAGCTTCACGAGAGTGAAGGGTCGTCCGTTCAGACCGATGCGCGTCTGCCGGAAGAGCGCCGGCCCCTTCGACGTGAGTTTGATCAGGAGCGCCGCGAGCGTGACGGGTACGACCGCGACCGCGCCGAGGAGGAGCGAGAGGAGAACGTCGACGGTGCGCTTGGCCATCATCGCGGCGCTGTCGTCGGGCGTCGTCGAGAAGGTCAGGAGGGGCGTCCCGTCCAGCTCCTCGAGCTCGACGCGCGCAAGCACGTGCGGAAAGAAGTCCAGGACGAGGCGCGTCTTCACGCCCATCTCCTCGCAGAGAAGAAAGAGATCCTCCATCTTCGGGAGGTCGCCCCGGTCCACCGCGAGGAGCACCTCGTCGACGCTGAATTCCATGAAGACGCGCGGGAAGTCCGCCAGAGTGCCGAGGTAAGGGACGCCGTTCGAGGTCGTCGTCTCGCCCGGCTCGATCGGCTTCTCCCGGATGAGTCCGAGGAGCTTGAGCCCCCACCACGGATGGTCGCGGATCAGCTTCGCCATCGCGGCCGCTCCCGGCGTGTCGCCCACGAGGACGACCGTGCGGTAGTTGAAGCCGAGGGCGCGCACGCGGCGCGCGATGAGGCGTACCGTGACGCGCTCGGCGACCAGAAAGACGAGGTTCACGGCGAAGAACGCCGCGATGAACGGGCGCGAGATGAAGTCCCAGCGCGCTCCGAAGACGACGAGGGCGAGAAGGACGCTTCCGAAGAGCGACGTCCGGGCGACGAGCGCGACTTCGTCCTTCAAGGCCTCGGTCCGGCGGCTGCGATAGGCCCCGCCGAGGAAGAGCAGGCCGGACCAGATCAGGACGATCGGTCCCACGAGGACGAGGTACCAGTTGAAGTCGTAGAGGCTCGTCAGGCGGGGCGCGAGGTGTGGCGCGACCTCGCTCCTGAGGAGGTACGCCACGGGCAGCGTCGCGAGTGTGACACTGAGGTCCGCGGCGTACAGGAGAGCCGCGATCGTCCGGGCCTGTTGTTTCAGCATCGCGGGAAACCCCGACGAGGGGCCGGGGGGATGCTAACAAGTGCCGCGAAAAAGCGCCGCCTCACGCCCCCGAAAGGGCCTTTTCGTAGGCGTCCGTCACCTGGTCCCAGCGGTAGAGGCTCCGGGCCCGGGCGCGGGCGCGCTCGCCGCAGACGCGGCGCCGGTCCGCGTCGGCGAGGAGGGCCGTGATCGCCTGCGCGAGCGTTTCCGGGCGACGCGCGTCCGCGTAGAGGGCCGTATTCGCGGCCGTTTCGCGGTTCTCGGGCGTGTCGTGAACGACGAGGGGGCGCCCGAAGCCCATCGCCTCGAGGAGTGCCGGGTGGGTGCCGCCGACCTCGGTGGCGTGGACGTAGACGGCGGCGTTGGCGAGGAGCTCGCGGTATCCCTCTCCGTAGATCGCGCCGGCAAGGAGAACGCGCGGATCCTGTGCGGCCTCGGCCCTCACGAAGTCGACGAACGCGTCCGCGTACGGCGCCCCGCCGACGAGAACGAGCGGCGCCGTCCCCGGAACGCCACGATAGGCGCGGACGACCGCATCGGCGTTGTTCTCCGGCTCGAAGCGCGAGACATAGAGGACATACCCGTCCGGGACGAGGCCCAGTTTCGCGAGCATCGCGGTCCCCGCCGGCTCGGCGAGGTCCGAACCATAGGGAATGCAGCGCGAGTCCTGCGCGTACGTCTCCCGGTAGTAGGCCTGGATCGAACGCGCGTCCGTCACGAGAACGTCCGGGAGGGCGCAGCTCAGGCGCTCGGACAGCGCGTAGGCGAGCCGCCCGAACGCGTTCCACTTGCGCCGGCCCTTCTCCAGCCCGTCCACGTTGAGCACGACGCGGGTCGGCGCGCCGAGGAGGCCCGCGAACCGGCACGTGAGCGCGTTCACGCCGTTGCACACGAGAACGGCGTCGAAGCCCTGCGCGGCCGCGTGGAGAGAGGAGAGAGCCGTGTGGACGACGGTCTCGAGATACTTGTGCCTCACGGTCGGAAGAAAAACGACGCGGGCGCCGCGGTGGACGTCGACCTCGGCGGCGGTGCAACCACGCCGGGCGTAGACGGTCACGTCGTGACCCCGCGAGGCGAGGCGCGCCGAGAGCTCCTCGGCGAACGTCTCGAACCCTCCGTAGGCGGCGGGGATGCCGCGCGTGCCGAGAATCCCGATCTTCACCCTTCGATCCTCGCGCCGACAGGGTCGTCGGTGAACCACCGCGCCAGATCGCGGTCGGCCACCGTCCTTCGGCCCTGAATCTCGGCCCGCTTGGCGAGGAGCCGCATCCGGTTCGTCGCGAGCCAGCGCAGCGCCTCGAGCGACGTGCGCTCGACCGTCAGGCAGCCTCCCACGACGACGACGTCCCTCAGGAACGTGCGAAGGAAGGTCGCGCGCAGGTGATCGCTCCCCGCATTGTTGACCCGGAGGAGGAAGCGGTTCTTGACCGAGTGGAGGTTTGCGAGCGGGGACATCTCGCGGCGGCGCTCGGGCAGGTTCCGGCGGCGGTGCCAGGCTCGAGCGGCCGGGACGCACCGGGCGCTCCAGCCGCGGCTCCTCAGGCGCCACGCGAGGTCGACGTCCTCGCGATAGACGAAGAAGTCGTCGTCGAAAAAGCCGGTCGAGATCTTCACGTCCGCGAGCGCCTCCGTGCGAAAGAGCGCGGCGCAGCCGGAGGCGCCGAAGATTTCGGCCGGGCGGTCCCAGCGACCGTCGTCCTTCTCGCCGGCGCCGACGTCGAAGTGCCTTCCGTTCGGGGTCATCCGGATTCCGACGCTGTCGACCAACGAGGTGGGCGCCAGCTCCGGGCCCTCGGCACGCAGGATCTTCGCTGTAAACGTCGCAACCCGCTCACGCCCTCCGTGCGCCGCGTCTGCGAGGAGGATCTCGAGGAAGTCCGGGGCGAGGACGACGTCCGTGTTGAGGACGAGGACAAACGGAATTCCGCGCTCGACGGCCCGTGCGATCGAGAGGTTGTGGCCGCCCGTGTAGCCGAGGTTTTCCCGAGAGGGATGAACCTCCAGCGGAACCGGGGAGATCTTCTCGAACGCCGCAAGCGTCGCGCGGGTTCCGTCCTCCGAGGCGTTGTCGACGGCCGAGATCGCGATGCCGCGAAGAGTCTGGGCGAAGAGGGACGGGACGAGCCGCTCGACGTCGCGCGACTCGTTGTGTGTGACGAGGGAGACGAGAACGCCCGGCGTCACGAGGGCTCCTCGAGGAGGGCCGAACGCCAGCCGAGGC